>JAAZPQ010000134.1 GCA_012797175.1 Bacillota bacterium | reverse complement strand
GGGGTAATCGATTTTCTGGCCGTCGTCTTTGCTCCTTTTTTTCGGGGGTTGCTTGGCCTGCCTCAAGAGGCTGTCACCTCGCTTCTGGTCGGATTTTTACGTAAAGATGTCGCCGTGGCCATGCTGGTTCCCCTGGGCCTTTCGGCACGGCAGTTTGTTATCGGCGCCACCGTGCTGGCCACCTATTTTCCCTGTGCCGCCACTTTTACCATTTTAATCAAGGAGCTGGGGGTTAAGGATATGGCTCTTGCCGCGGGGATGATGTTGCTTCTCTCCACCGCGGCGGGAACCACGCTTAACCTGTTGCTGGATACTCTCCTGCCGCCGGCTTACCTGGCCCTGCTCCTGGCCGGGTTAGCGATAATCTTGATTGTCTTTTGCGGCGGCAGCTCTGACCGGAGAGAAAACAGACGTTCTTATTAACCAAGGAATGAGGGATCTAACTATGCAAGAGACAGAAAGCCGTGCGGACAATACTCCTCGCGAATCGGCCCTGGAAAAACTGGCACAACCTGAAGAGAGCCATATCCGCCATGTGATCGCAGTTGTAAGCGGTAAAGGCGGAGTCGGAAAGTCGTCGCTCTCCGCCCTGCTGGCGGTTTCTCTGGCCCGGGACGGTTACCGGGTGGGGCTGCTCGATGCCGATATTACCGGGCCGAGTATCCCAAAGCTGTTCGGGCTGTATCAGCAGCCGAGAGCGCAAAACGGAAAGATCTCTCCCCCTAAAACTGCACTGGGGATCAAGGTAATCTCGTTAAACCTGCTTCTGCCAAACGAAGATGACCCGGTTGTCTGGCGGGGGCCGCTGATTGGCGGAGCGGTGAAACAGTTTTGGACCGATGTGCTCTGGGGGGAGATCGATTACCTGGTGGTAGATCTGCCGCCCGGAACCGGGGATGCCCCCCTGACCGTGATGCAGTCATTGCCCCTGGACGGGTTGCTCATCGTCACTTCACCCCAGGAGCTGGCCGTGATGGTGGTGAAGAAGGCGATCAAGATGGCCCGGATGTTGGAGGTGCCCATTCTCGGCCTGGTGGAGAATATGAGCGGGTTGATCTGCCCGCATTGCGGCAAACCGGTGGAGCTTTTTGGCCCCAGCCGGGCTCAAGCTGTTGCTGCTGAAACCGGGGTCAGGCTTTTGGGGACGATTCCTCTAGACCCGGAGCTCTCCCGCCTGGGTGACCGCGGTGAGATCGAAGCGTACCGGGTAGATTTTCTCAAGGAGATTCCAAGACTTTTAGAAAATAATTAGGGAGGTAATACTACCCTGCAGTTGAAGGGAGATGATCTTGTGAAATTAGCGATCTGTGCTCAGGGTGAAGGGTTGGAGGCGCCGGCAGATCAGCGCTTCGGACGCTGTCCCTATTTTGTGATTGTCGAGGCAGAAACGGGAGAGCTGCTTAAATCGATCTCCAACAGCGCGATGGCTGCTACCGGCGGCGCCGGCCCGCAAAGCGCCCGCCAGCTCTCGCAAGAAGGGATCGAGGCGGTGGTAGTAGGCCATGTCGGTCCCAATGCTGCGGCCGCCCTTAAGGCGGCGGGGATTACCGTTTACGGGGGCGTTACCGGGACGGTGAAACAAACCTGGCAGCAATTCCACGAGGGCCAGCTTCCGGTGTTGGATGAAGCGACGGTGGATTCTCATCATGGAATATCCTAGAAAGGAGAGTTAAAGGATGAAGATTGCCATTGCAACGGAAAACGGTTTTGTGGCACAGCATTTCGGTCACTGTGCCGGGTTTACCCTGGTCGAGCTGGAAAATAACGAGGTGGTGCGAAAAGAGCTCGTGGACAATCCGGGGCACCGGCCCGGTTTTCTGCCCGGTTTTCTAGCCAAGCACGGGGTCTCCTGTATTATTGCCGGGGGGATGGGCCAGCGGGCCCAGGACCTTTTTACGGAGCAAAATATTGAAACCATTATTGGTGTGACCGGTTCTGTAGAACAGGTCATTGCCGACTACCTGGCCGGGAGTTTGCAGCCCGGAGAAAGTCTTTGCGATCACCGGCACGGCGGGCATCACTGTTCAGAGGAGCAGTAGAATTTAAGTAGTTGGCGAAGGGAGTGAAGAATGATGTACCGGGATACCTATGCCTACGCTCCCGGCTTTCGGCGGCGGAGACGGTTCCCCGGCGCTCGGAGTTTTAGGGGCGGCGGTCCCGGCAGGGGTTGGTGTCACTGCTGGTTTGACCGGGATGCTCCCTATTTTGGAGTGCCGCCCTGGGCTGGTCTCCATGAAGCTGTAGTAGCCGGCGAAGATCTGGATGAAACCGCCTGGCTGAAGGCGAAAGCGGCTGCCTTGCGGGCCGAGGCGACGGCAATTAAAGAAGAGCTGTTCGAGATTGAAAGGCGTATCGCTGAAATTAAGCAGTTAGAAGAAGAGTAAATAGCCCGTGATACCGGTGAGAGGCGGGGCTTTCGCCCCGCTTCCTCTCCGGCCGGGAAAGGAAGATAGTCATGATTATTGCTGTTGCCAGCGGCAAGGGGGGGACCGGTAAGACCACCGTGGCTACAAATCTGGCCCTGGTGCTGGCACAAAAGATAAAGGTCCAGTTTCTCGATTGTGACGTTGAAGAGCCCAATGCGCATCTTTTTTTAAAACCCGAGCTGAAGAGCGCGGAACCGGTCTCCATTCCGGTTCCGCAGGTTGACCGGGAGCGCTGTAACTACTGCGGGCTCTGCGCCGAGGTCTGTGCATTTAATGCCCTCATGGTCGGGAAAGAGACGGTGCTAATTTTTGAACAGCTTTGCCACGGCTGCGGGGGGTGCGCCTATTTCTGCCCGGAGAAGGCGATTAAAGAGACCAGCCGTCCCATCGGCTTACTAGAACGGGGCGCCGCGCGGGAGATCTCGTTTGTCCACGGGAAGTTAAATCCGGGAGAGGCGCTTGCGCCTCCCTTGATCAAGGCGGTCAAGCAGACGATCGCTTCTTTTGACCTGACGATTATCGATGCCCCGCCAGGCGGCTCCTGCCCGGTGGTGGAGGCTCTCCAGGGCAGCGACTACTGTCTCCTGGTTACCGAGCCAACCCCTTTTGGCTTAAACGACCTGGCCATCGCCGTGGAGCTGCTGAAAAAGCTGCACCTTCCCGGGGGGGTAGTGATCAACCGCTCTCTCGGCGGTAGGGGCGAAGAGAGCATTGTCTCCTACTGCCGTAACGAAAGAATTCCTATTCTTTTAAAGATGCCCTGGGACCGCGAGCTGGCCTCTCTCTATGCGCGGGGTGAGCCGGCAGCAGCTCATCTGCCGGCCTGGGGGGAGCTCTTTGCCGGGCTGGGCCGGCAGATCCTGGAAGACGAAAGGAGAGCCCGCTGATGGAAGAGATCGTTGTAATTAGCGGTAAGGGGGGTACGGGGAAGACCACCTTAACCGCTTCTTTCGCCGTCCTGGCCGGCGGCGAGGCGGTGATGGTTGATGCCGATGTCGATGCAGCGAATTTAAGTTTAGTGCTGACGCCGCAGCAGCTGGAAAGCCATCCCTTTATTGCTTCCCGTCGGGCTGTCCTCTACAGGGAGCGCTGTACAGAGTGCGCCCTCTGCCGTGAGCTTTGCCGTTTTGATGCCATCTCGGAGAGCTACCAGGTCGATCCCCTCTCCTGCGAGGGCTGCACGGTCTGCAGCCGGGCCTGCCCGGAGGAAGCGATCGTCATGGCGGAGGTTGTTTCCGGGCACTGGTTTCTCTCGGAGACGCCCTATGGCAAGCTGATCCATGCCCGCCTGGAGGTGGCCGAAGAAAATTCGGGCAAACTGGTGACCCTGCTCCGGAACCGGGCCCGGGAGCTGGCCGCCGCCGAAGAGAAAAAATACCTGCTGATCGACGGCCCGCCCGGGATCGGCTGCCCGGTAATCGCCTCATTATCCGGGGCTGCCCGGGCGCTAATTGTCACCGAGCCGACCGTGGCCGGGCTCCATGATCTCCAGCGCGTTCTCGCGGTCTGCCGCCACTTCGAGGTCCCGGCGGCAGTCTGTATCAACCGCTGCGACCTGGACAAGGATAACGCAAGGGCGATTGAAGCCTATTGCAATGAAGAATCGGTCAAGGTGGCGGCGAAGATCCCTTTTTACCGGGAGGTTACCGAGGCCCTGGTTCAAGGGAAGCCGGTGGTCAGCTATACCCGCGGCCCCGCGGCAGGGGATATTGTTAATCTCTGGCAAAGTATTTCGGCCAACGGTTGCTGATGCTACTACTTTAACGGATAGGCGCCGGGATTAGGCGCCGGGATGAAGATGGTGGAACGGCGCCCTGCCGGCGGTTACCGGGAGCTGTCTGAAAAAAAGAGGGTGAGATTAATCTCCGCCGGAGTTAAGATAACCACAATTTGTGAAAACAGAACTCCCCGCGCCGGCTTGCTGGGAGAGCACGGGCTGGCCCTGCTTCTAGAGGTTAAGGGACAAAGGATCCTTTTCGATACCGGGGCCGGTGCCACGCTGATGGACAACGCTGAGGCCCTGGGAGTAGATCTCGGCAGAGTCGATGCCGTGTTCTTAAGCCACGGGCATTACGATCATACCGGTGGCCTAAAAACGCTCTTGAAATTAAACAGCTTCGCCACGTTGCCTCTCTACGCCCATCCCGACATTTTTGCCCGGAAGTATATTTTTCGAGAGGGAAAAGCGCCCGGGTATATCGGGATACCCTGGTTGCGTGCCGAATTGGAAGCTCTAGGGGCTGAGTTTCACCTGAACCGGGGGCCGCTGCTCCTGGGCGAGGGTCTGTGGGCTACCGGAGAGATCCCCCGGAGCTCGCAAACGAAACCGGTAAAACCTTTATTTTTACTTAAAGACGGAGATAGCTTTACCGAAGATCCGCTTTACGATGACCAAGCCCTGGTGGTGGAAAGCAGGGCCGGTCTCATTGTTCTGCTCGGCTGTGCTCATGCCGGGCTCATCGATACCCTCAAGCATATTCTTTCCGTAACCGGCCGCAGTAGAATTTACGCCGTTTTAGGGGGCACCCACCTTCTGAATATGCCGGACGACCGGTTAAGCCGGACGATTGCTGCCCTGCGGCAGCTTGGCCTGGCCCTGATAGCCCCCTGCCATTGCAGCGGTATCCGGGCAACTGCTGCACTGCACCAGGCTTTTGGGAAAAGGTGCCTCGAGCACCAGGTCGGCAGTATTTTTAAACT
>JAAZPQ010000133.1 GCA_012797175.1 Bacillota bacterium | reverse complement strand
CCGTATGCAGACCATTCATCACAAATTTCAGCCATGGTTGAAGACGGGGTAATTGGATAAATTACGGCTACATCGCTTAAGGCATAGGCAATATGGGCAGCTGCGGTATTACCGTCAAGCGTTTGTCTGATTTTAGCCATATCTACTTCCCCCAATCAGTTTAAACCCTTCTTAAAGAAGTTTATTAATCGTAATACTACTATAACCGTAGCCAAATATCAACCGGAGAGTTGAATTTTTGGGAAAAAAAGAGCTCTGCCTGGTTTATTTTAATTAGTGCTATTTTATAATAAAGAGCGGCTGATGTAAAATACAAAATGGCCGATGCCCCTGCTTACCCTGATAATGCGCAGGCATTTGCAAGTAAACGTTAAATCAGGGAGTAATCACCGTTAAACTGACCTCCAGCGGTGAAATTCCGCCGGTAACGTTTCTAACCTGGATAAGGTCACTTAAGCTAAGATCGGTTTTCAGGTTCTGGTATCCAATCCACAGCAGCTTTAGGCCCGTTCCGGTAGATTGAAGTTTGCTGGCCATGAGCAGGTAGCCGATCAAAAGCTCTTCTTTAGCGTCGGGTGGTGCTGTAAAATCAATTAAAAATGAGAGCAGGTCATCTCCACTACCTCCGGCAATTTTAATATATTCAGGCTCAATGTTATGAGAAGAGACGGCTTGAGGGCCTTCTTTTTGTAAAAGATCGATCATCTCGATAAAACCATGCAAATTCAGATCGATATAAAACTGAGGTTCCAGCCCGGATATTTCAGTAATAGCCCGGTAAAGGCAGTCATGGCCAGCGCCCTGGGCCAACAGTTCACCGATTGGGCAGTGCCGGTCTTCGAAAGCAACCTCTATGGCTGGATCCACCGCGGTGAGCCGGGCGCAGCTTTCCGGGATCAGGCTGACTACCATCAGGATCTCTGCGGAGGGGTTCTTCCACCACCGGCCGATTAGCAAAAAATGAACGTCCTCCTCTGTTTGGCGATACTGCAAGGCTGCAGATGAGCTTTTTTTTCGGCCCGACGGTTCAGGTGTTTTCGCCTCTAGTTGCAGCTCAGGCGCGATTGTCGTTTTCTTTTTTTCGTCAACTTCTCTTCCGAAGGGGTTTATCTCCAGTTCAGACGCTTTAGATTCGTTCCGGAGAGCTGGGTTTAAAGTCGCTTTTCTTTCTTTAAGAAGGTGATTAGATCTTTCTTCGGAAGGGAGAGAGCCCTCTTTATTCTGTTCAGGTAAAAAAGAAGCATCCTGCTGGATAGTATATGCAATTGTGCAAAAGAAGAGAGCCAGGAAACAGATAATGATTAGAGAAGTAAAACGCTGCATCGGGCCACCTCATTTCATAGGTTGATCGTTGTGCTTAGTTTGCCTCAAAGGCGCCGGGGCATACAGAAGCAGAAAGGCGGGTACAAACGGGAAATTTGTTATAATAAAAATAAGAAGTGAAAGAACAAATCCCGGGAGGCAGTTTATGCAGTCTAAATCAGTGGTTAGCATAGCGCACACCCTACCGCACCCTGGAAGAGAGGAGATTGCCGTTGCGGTGCGCCGGGCGGTAGCCCTGGCCGGGGGGCTGCCAGAATCGGTTCGGCCTGGGGCGACGGTGCTGTTGAAACCGAACCTGGTTGAGATCCCTTATACCAGGAAGAGCGGTGCGGTAACCCATCCTGAGCTTTGCCGGGCGGTAGCCGGGCTGGTTCTAGAGCGGGGGGCTGACCCGGTAATTGCCGATGCGGCCGGAATGGGCTCCGATACTGAGGCGGTGATCTCATTTATGGGCTACGATCAGCTGCGCCGTGATGGTTACACGGTCCTGGATTTAAAGAAAGAGAAGACCGTACGGGTGAAAAACCCCGCGGCTACCGTCCTACCGCAGATAGAGGTTTATGAAAGGGCTCTTACGGCGGATGTGCTGATCAATTTGCCGGTTATGAAAACGCATGATCAGACCGAGGTAACCCTAAGCCTGAAAAATTTAAAAGGACTCCTGGCCGACAGTTCTAAAAAAGCGATGCACCGGCGGGCTCTTTTTCGCGGCATTCCTGAAATAGCCGCTTTCTTTAAGCCCTCGTTTACCGTTTTAGACGGGATCTATGCCCAGGAAGGGGTTGGTCCCGTCTACGGCGACCCGGTGGAGATGGACCTGGTTATCGCTGGCCGGGACATGGTGGCCCTGGATACGGTAGCGGGCCTGATCATGGGCTACCGACCTGAAGAGGTTCCCACAACGGTTTTAGCCGCCCAAATGGGCCTGGGAACTGCTGCTCTGAGCGGGATTGTAATTGCCGGCCTCCCATGGGAATCGGTGCAGCGTAGGTTTAAGCGCTGTTCTGAATCGGAGATTTTGAAAGAGGTACCGCCTGGCTCTCTCCGCATCGGTGGCGGTACTTGCAGCGGTTGCCAGAACACGATTATCGCGGTACTTGTTGAACTGAAAGCACGGGGGCAGCTGACTGCGCTTACCGGCAGGACCATTATTACCGGCAGCCTGCCGGAAGAGGAGCTCTCCGGGGAACCTCTTTTCGTAGGTAACTGCACCCGGCGGTATCCCGGTGCAGACTATATCGCTGGCTGCCCTCCTGAAAACAGCTGGATTATCGATCTACTTTTGGAACCCGACCGGTAAAGGCCTTTTAAATGGCCGCCACTCCTGTTGAGCGGTTCTTACCGTTTTACTTTCCCGGTCCGGTGCTGCAGCAGCTCTCTTACCTGGAGAGAGCCCTATGGACACCTTGCTCATGACAGTGAATTATTCTTTCGCTGCGGCGGCCGGAGATCTACTTTCTCCTGCTCATTCCGGGCGCGGCGAAGAATCCCGGTTTTTATATTCCTCTTTTTTCCTCTTCTCCCTGATCAGGCCGGGCTGCTCTAGATAAAGCAGTAACATGGAGATATCGGCTGGAGTGATCCCCTCCATACGGGCGGCCTGTCCCACGGTATAGGGACGTGTTCGGGACAGTTTCTGCCGTGCCTCCGCTGAAAGGTGGATCGCCTTGTCGTAATCGAAATCATCCGGGATTACTTTTTCATGGTGGTAGGCCGCTCTCTCCACCGTACGCTGCTGTTTTTTAATGTAGCCGCTGTATTTAACCTGGTTCTCCACCTCGTTGAATGTTCCGGGAGGCATCTGAGGCGGCTGCCTTCCCTCAAAATCGAGTAAGCGGCGGTAAGTGACTTCGGGTCGACGGAGCAACTCTTCAGCCGAAACAGGGTGCTGCAGCGGTGCTGTGCCCCATGCGGTTAGCTGCCGGTCGATTTTGTCGCCTGGCAGAAACCGGTTCTTCTGCAGACGCCGGCGCTCGCTATCGATAAAATTTTTTTTACGCCGATAGAGGGCGTAGCGTTCTTCATCGACTAGGCCGATCTGGTAACCGGTCTCGGTCAGCCTCAAATCGGCGTTGTCTTGTCGCAACAGAAGGCGATATTCGCTGCGCGAAGTGAAGACACGGTAGGGCTCCTCTACACCCCGCGAGACCAGGTCGTCGATCATTACCCCGATATACGACTCGCTGCGCTTTAAGATCAGCGGCTCCTTACCCCGAATCCTTCGGGCGGCATTGATCCCGGCGATTAACCCCTGGGCAGCCGCCTCTTCGTAACCGGTAGTCCCGTTGACCTGGCCAGCCAGAAAAAGGCCGGGGATTAGCTTGCTCTCCAGGGATGGTTTTAACTGGGTTGGCGGAATGTAGTCATATTCGATGGCATAAGCGGGGCGGAGGATCTCCACCCGCTCCAGGCCGGGGATAGTTTTCAAAAAGTTCTCCTGGATATCAGGCGGCAGGCCGGTAGAGATCCCCTGCAGGTACATCTCGTCAGTATCGGGTCCTTCCGGCTCGATAAAGATAGGATGGCGCTTACGGTCGGCGAAGCGGATGATTTTATCCTCGATAGAAGGGCAGTAGCGGGGCCCTTTAACGGGGCTACTACTATAAGGCTGCGCCACGTCCAGGTTTTCACGAATGATCCGGTGGGTCTCCAGGTTAGTGTAGGTCAGCCAGCAAGGCAGATGCTTTTCCGGGATTTCGGTAGAGAGAAAAGAAAATGGGGGTGCCTGCGGGTTGCCGTGCACCGGGGAGAGCTTACTAAAGTCAATGCTTCGCCGGTGGACCCGCGGAGGGGTGCCGGTTTTAAAGCGTTCCAGGTTAAAACCGAGCCGCTGCAGGCTCTCGGCCAGGGTTACCGGGGCAAGCAGCCCCCCCGGGGCAAAGTTATGCCCCTGCCTACCGAAGTATATTTTTGAACGCAGGTAGACGCCGCCGGCCAGGATAACGCTGCGGGCCGGATAGAAGGCCCCGCTGCGACCGCGTAGCCCGCGCAACCGTCCCCCTTCAACAATGATCTCTTCAACCATATCTTCGCGCAACGAGAGCTGCGGCTCGCGCTCGAGAGTGAGCCGCATGGTTTTTTGGTAGCCCAGCTTATCGACCTGTGCCCGCAGTGCCTGCACTGCGGGCCCTTTTCCCGTGTTCAGCAGGCGCAGCTGGAGCAGGTTACGGTCGGCATTACGGGCCATTTCGCCGCCCAGGGCGTCAATTTCGCGTACCAGGTGACCTTTGCCGGGTCCGCCCAGCGAAGGGTTGCAGGCCAACACCGCGACCAGGTCGAGATTCAGTGACAGAAGCAGCGTGCGGCATCCCAGCCTAGCCGCGGCCAGGGCTGCTTCACAGCCGGCATGGCCTGCTCCGATTACGGCGACATCGTATTCTTTTTCATGATCCGGGTGGTATCTATTTTCCACTGCAGTCACCCCAGTTCCAGGCCTTATTATGGCGAATTAAATTATACCTTAGCAGGGTAACCGGTTCAAGGCGGGGACTTTCTATTCAGGGCCGCGGGCCAAAGGGGTTTTCCGCTGGTGGAGACCACTGCGGACCCGTAACGCGGGCGCGGCCTGCCGGCGCTTATATTCGGCCCGGTCGACCAGGGCGATAACTTGTCGCACTGTGGCTTCATCAAAGCCCTGCTCGACGATCTCAGCGGGGGAGAGCATCTTATCGAGATAAAGGTTTAAAACCGGATCAAGAATGTCGTATGGTGGGAGCGAGTCTTCGTCTTTCTGATCGGGGCGTAGTTCGGCGGAAGGGGGCTTGGTGATCGTTCGCACGGGAATAACTGCCCGGCCGTGCTGCAAGTTAATTAACCGGGCCAGCTCATAAACGATTAGCTTTGGCAGGTCGGCCAGCACCGCCAGGGCGCCGGCCATATCGCCGTAAAGGGTACAGTAGCCCACGGCCAGCTCGGAGCGGTTCCCGGTGCTCAGAAGAAGGCGCCTCTCCCGGTTGGCGATAAACATCAAAATGTTCCCCCGGATGCGCGCCTGCAGGTTCTCCTCGGGCAGATCCATCTCCGGCTTACCGGAGCGGTTCAGCCCTTCCAGGTAAGCGTGAAAGAAGGGGGTGATCGGGATGGTCCGCTGGCTGATGCCGAGATTGTCGGCCAGAATGCGGGCGTCCTCCAAGCTATGCGGCGGCGAATAGGCCGAAGGCAGCAGTACGCCGAGAACATTCTCCGGGCCCAGTGCTTCCGCGGCCAGGGCGGCGGTTACCGCCGAGTCAAGTCCGCCGCTCAGCCCTAGAACGGCCTGGTGGAACCCGTTCTTTACAAAATAATCCTTGATCCCAAGGCACAAAGCCTGGTGAACAGTGGCGATATCTTCAACGGCGGCCGGGCTTTCTTTGTCAGCGGGTGCAAAAAGGTCGTCGGCAGAGATATAAAGGAGCTCTTCGGCAAAAGAAGAGCCCCGGCAGAGCAGCTCGCCGCGGTTATTGTAGACTAGCGATGCTCCGTCAAAAACCAGCTCGTCGTTGCCGCCGACCAGGTTTGCAACCAGCAGGGCGCAGCGCTCTTTTTTGGCTACCGCGGCTGCAACGCTTTCTCGCTGCTCCTGCCGGCTGAAGTAGTAGGGTGAAGCTACCGGGTTAATCAGCAGCTG
>JAAZPQ010000132.1 GCA_012797175.1 Bacillota bacterium | reverse complement strand
TGGTCCGACGGGATGCGGATCAACCGCTATCTTGAAACCGGGGAGCGGTCGCAGCTTGACCGCGTAGCCACTTACGGCTACCGGGGAGCGATACGCGAAGACCGTGACGATAGCCCTACCGGTATCCTGAAAGAGAGCTCAACTGGATATCCCGCAGATGCTTTTGCCGCCGCACAGATCCGGCTGGCCGAATCGCTTAGAGAACTGAATGCAGGCCGCCCCGCGGGATCTAAACCGCTTTGCTTTTTCGGATTTGATCTCGATGTTCTTGCCGGGGGCGGCTATGAAGAGCTGGCCGGGATACTGCGTCCGGTACTGGAAGCACCCGCGGCCAGAAAGCTAAAGACCCTGTTAACCCGCCCCTCCGGTGAAACGCTGGCCCAGGAGATTGCCCGCCTAGAAAGAGTTCTCGCTGAGATTGACGCTCAAGAGAGGCAGCTAAAACAACTCCTGGGGCCGGACAAGCTTAGCCTGCTGCGTGAATCCGCTCTTGCCCTGCGCCAAAGCTTTGACTTTATCCGGGTGGCTAACCCGACCCGCAGCTGGAAGCGGCTCAACCAGGCCATGGCTGCCCGCGAAGAGGCGATGTGCCGCCGGGTCAGGTTTGTCCTATCGCGGATGGAGCCCGGCGATAAGCTGATCCTGATGGGACATAACCGCCACCTGGCCAAAGAAAGCGCCGCGATCAAAAATGCAGGCGGGGCACCCCCGGGCGGCAATAAGGTCCCCGCCCTCGGGAGCATGCTTAACCGCCTGCTGCCCGGCGAAATTTTCTCCATCTGGATGCTGCACGACTGCGGCAGCAGTTCGCAGCCGTTATCCTGGCTGAGCAGTAATTACAGCAGCCCACCCGGCAGCCTGAACGCCATACTGGCCGAAGTAGGGTCTTGTTTCTTGCTGCCTACGGCTTCAGCCGACCCGCGGGCCCGCCTGCTTAGAAAACCGATGCAAATTAATGGAATCTACAACCAGGTTTTCCGCACCGCCGCCGCCCGGCAGGCTGACGCCCTCTTCTTTGTCCGCCGGGTTAACCCGCTCCAGATTACTCCAGGCACCAAGTCCGGGATTGAAGATATTTAATTCCAATGGCATAACCACAAGCAGTGAAAAATTTAGTTTAACCGGCTAAGCCTTTAAAACACGGTAATCGTTGTTAATTTCTAGAGATGAAGAAGAAACATATGATTTCATAGAAAAACATGGAAGGATCTAATAAGCGGTGCCAGGCACCGATGTAAATCTCTTTCGGTTTACCTCTTACAATACTTTTAATATTAAGGCAATTAAAATCACCATGCCCAGTATTCCAAATGAAACGACGATCGATAGAATTGCTCTTTTCATTTCTTTCTCCGGCAGCTCACGTGGGTGACTGTTCAGAAACAAGGGAAACAACAACGCTCCTACAAAAATTGTTATCCAATGTATAATCTTGATTTGATCATATGTAGTTACACCAGTTGCAATAATTGCTATCGATACAATTAGCACCCAGATTACAACATGATAGAACACTATCACCGATTTCTTATCCAGGGACGGCAAAAAACGGATAGGACGTTGAAAAGAATCACTCATAAATTGTACCTCCCCAGCAAAACCGAAGAATAGGTATTGCTTCTGAAGAATTTATGCAAATATTTTATCATGGAGGCCATCTACACGCAACACCATTATCCATAAGTTATTTTGGGTTGTACAATCTAGCTAGGTTTAGGGTCGGGCATCCAGCAAGATGGCCCGTAAACCAAGATGGACCAAAATCTTCTTGATGGTCTCTTTGTTTTTGCTGTGACATATAAGCTGCCAGCAGCTACCTCTAGCGATACCTCTTGGTGTATTTCGGTGCCAGGCGCCGAAATACACCAACTTACAGGATCTAAATCTGGGTCAGGCGATGGAGCGCCGGAACTGCCGCGAAGCCACCAGCGACATCGGGACGGCAAAGATAAGCAATACCGTGGCATAGCCTTTATTTTAATTTGGGGGTTGACAGGCGGCCACAAATGTGGTAGTTTTTTTAAAACCGATGAAGCGGGAGTAAAACCACCGCCAGCCGCACAGAGAGCCGGAGCTGGTGAAAACCGGCCGGTGATGGGGTGGACAAATGGGCCGCTGAGGGCGGAGCGAAAGAGCCGCAGGCTCAAGTATCCACCGCCGCGACGCCAGCGTTATCGGGCGAAGGGTGTGATGGCACCCTGCAGAGAGGATGCAATCGAGCAATCGGGCATCAATCAAGGTGGTACCGCAGGCAGAGAGCCTGCCCTTGCAAGGGCAGGCTTTTTTGATCAGGGCCGGACCCTTGAGGCTCTATTTATATCCGCGGATAAATAGAGCACTGCAGGGAAACCCTCAGCAAAACTTATTTAAGATGAGGAGGAACCTAGATGAAAAAAGTCCTTATGGTGTTCTTGTCAGTCTCTCTGCTGGTAGTGCTGCTCTCTGTAAGCGCTTGCGCCCCGGATGAAAACGGAGGCGGTAACAACGAAACTGGAGTTAAAAAAATCGGCATTGTTCAGATTGTGGAGCATCCGTCGCTGAACACGATCCGCGAAACGCTGATCGATGAGCTGGCTGCGATGGGCTTTGTCGACGGTGAAAATATCACTATTGACTATCAAAATGCACAGGGCGATCAGAGCAACCTGAAGACGATCTGCCAGAAATTTGCCAACCATAACTATGACCTGATCATCGCCATTGCCACCCCGTCGGCACAGGCCGCCGCCGGTGAAACCGAGGAGATCCCGGTTCTTTTTTCTGCCTGCACCGACCCGATTGGAACAGGCCTTGTCGACAATCTTGAAAAGCCGGGTAAAAATGTCACCGGCACCTCTGATGCCGTCTCGGCGGAGCAGATCATGGAGCTGGCCCTGCGGATCACCCCGGAAATCAAGAAGATCGGGGCACTTTACAATTCCAGCGAAACCAACTCCGTTTCGGTAATCAACGACCTGAAAGCATACGCCACCCGTAACAAGATGACGGTAATCGAAGCAACGGTAACCAATTCGTCGGAGGTGCAGCAGGCGGTGCAGTCGCTCGTGGAAAAGGTTGACGCTATCTTCTCACCGATTGACAACACCGTGGCAGAGGCCATGCCGCTGGTGACGCAGGTCACCCGGAAGGCAAAGATCCCCATGTATGTAGGTGCCGATTCGATGGTCGAAGACGGCGGACTGGCCACTTACGGAATCAACTATGTCACCCTCGGCCGGGAGACGGCTAGAATGGCCGCGGAGATCTTGAAGGGTAAAAAGGCGGGCGACCTTCCGGTCAAGATGTTCGATGATTTCGAGATCTATCTTAACCTGGAGACGGCCGAAGCGATCGGGTTAACTATCCCCGACGAGGTGCTTGATGAAGCCGTCAAGACATTTGGCAAGTAAAATCGAAGGAGCAATAGAAGGAGCTATGAAGTGACATTGATGAACTTAGCGACAGTATTAAGCTCGGTGGAGCTCGGCGTGATCTACGCCATCATGTCCCTGGGTGTCTTTATTTCGTTTCGCACGCTAAACATGCCCGACCTAACCGTGGACGGCAGCTTTGTCCTGGGGGCGGCGGTCTCGGCGGTGCTCTGCACCGCCGGCCGCCCTCTTGCTGGCATCATCCTGGCCCTGGCCGCAGGGGCACTGGCCGGCAGCGTGACGGCACTGCTGCATACAAAGCTAAAGATTCAACCGATCCTCTCCGGGATCCTGACCATGCTGGCACTCTACTCGATCAATCTGAAAGTAATGGGAAACAGGGCCAACATACCGCTGTTAAATCAGAAGACGATCTTTAATCTACCGGAATGGATGCCGGGACCTGATTACGCCGCGCTAATCATCTCGCTTCTCTTGCTGTTCACGGTGATGATTCTGCTTTACTTCTTCTTAAAAACCAAGATCGGCCTAGTGCTTAGAGCTACCGGGGACAACGAGCAGATGGTCCGGGCGCTGGGCGTAAGCACTGACCTGACCAAGTTAATCGGGCTGGCCCTGGCCAATGCCCTGGTGGCCTTATCGGGAGCGCTCATCGCTCAATACCAGTCCTTTGCCGATGTGGGCATGGGCATCGGCATGGTCATTATCGGGCTGGCCTCGGTGATTATCGGCGAGGCTATCTTTGGCACTAGCAATCTTCTGCGCAGATTGATCGCGGTCATTCTCGGATCAATCGTTTACCGCCTGGCGATCGCCTTTGCCCTCGAACTGGGCATGCCACCAACCGACCTGAAGCTGATCTCGGCGGTCATTGTCTGCGCCGCCCTCTCGATGCCGACAATCAAAGAACAGCTCTCTTTACTACAACAAAGATATACCGCCGCAGTCAATAACAGGGGGAGGCCTCTTTAATGCTAAAAATTAACATGATCAGTAAAACATTTGACCGAGGCAGTGTTAATGAAAAGAAAGCCCTCCACCAGGTTAGCCTTTCCCTGGATGAAGGCGAGTTTGTCACTGTCATCGGCGGCAACGGCGCTGGAAAATCAACCTTGCTCAACTGCATTTCAGGGGTTCACCCGGTTGACGAAGGCAGCATTATCCTTGACGGTACCGATATTACTTTTAGCCCCGAGTATAAACGCTCCCGCCTGATTGGCCGGGTCTTTCAAAACCCGCTCCTGGGAACCGCCTTCGATATGACCATCGCAGAAAACCTGGCCATCGCCTGGGCCAGGGGAAAACCACACGGGCTTAGCCCGGGTATCACCAGGCCTGATAAGGCGCTCTTTCGGGAGCAGCTTGCCCTGCTGGGCCTGGATCTGGAAGAGCGGATCAATCAGAAGGTAAAGCTGCTTTCGGGGGGGCAACGCCAAGCGCTGACGTTGCTCATGGCCACCATGGGCCGGCCGAAGCTTTTATTGCTCGACGAGCATACCGCCTCGCTAGACCCGGCGATCGCTAAGAAAGTACTGCACCTGACCCGCAAGTTTGTCTCCGAAGAGAAACTAACCACGATCATGATCACGCACAACATGAAAGCCGCCCTCGAATACGGCAGCCGGACGATCATGATGCACGAAGGCCAGATCATCCTCGACCTTTCCGGAGAAGAGCGAGCCGAGATGACCGTAGAGCGGCTGGTTAAATATTTTGAAAGCCGCAGCGGCGTCCAGCTGGAAAACGACCGCCTCCTCTTAAGCTGATCTCAAACCGGGAGTCTTTGATATAAAAATGCCATTCATCCGGAGGATCGGTAATAGAATGCGGGACGAGAGACTATTCCTCCGTCCCATCTGGCAGGATAATCGCCCTCAATATCTAATTAGAGTATTGAGGTAAACAGAACAACAAAACAGCTTCAACCCGGTCTTTAAGTCACCCACACCTCGCTTTTCATATACTTGCAGAGGTGATTTTAGTATGAAACTGGAAGGCAACTGTTTGACCACCGCCATGGGTATTCTGCCTCACCGTGACGTGGAACAGGCCCTGCAACTCTCACTTTCACTCGATATTCCCTTCTGGCCGCAACTTCCCGGAGTAAGTTTTTATGAAGATATGTATGCGCAAGTTTCTGAACATTTTCCAGGGATAACACTGGATCTGAAGAGGCGGGAGATCTGGTTCTCACTGGAGCAGTTTCACCGGGAGCTTGAAGAGTACCTGGCCCACTGGGACGATGAATCATATTTTCGCCTCTCTCCCCGCTACAGCGCCGTCTATCATAATTTTCTGAAGAAGGATCTTTCACCCTACCCCTCTATCCGCGGCCAGAGTATTGGCCCGGTTAGCTTCGGCCTGAAGATCCAGGATCACGAGAGACGCCCGATGATCTACCACGAGGATGTGCGCGAGATTATCTTCGATTTCGTCGGCCGGAAGCTGCGGGCTCAGTATAACGAGCTACGGAAAAAACACCCGAGGGCCTTTGTCTGGGTCGATGAACCCGGCCTGGAGATGATCTTTATGTCCTACACCGGTTATACCAGTGAGAAAGCATTCGCTGATTACCGTCTTTTTCTAGAAAGCTTTCCTGGCCCCAGGGGGGTTCATCTCTGCGGCAACCCCGACTGGTCTTTTCTGCTTAACCTGGACCTGGATATCCTCTCTGTGGATGTGCTGGCCCACGGCTACATCTTTACGCGTTACCGGGAGGAGATCAACTCTTTCCTCGACAGAGGAGGCATCATCTCGTGGGGAATTACCCCCACCCTCACTGAAGAATTCGCCCGGGAAGATCTCCGGTCGATGATCGGGAAGATAAAAGAGCTCTGGTCCTACCTGGAACAGGGCGGAATATCGCGAAAGCAAATACTTAGACAGGCCTGGTTCGCCCCAGCCCGCTGCTGCCTGATCAACCTGGACGGGGAAGCCACCGTGGAGCGCTCCTTCAAAATGTTAAAAGAAGTGGCCGCGCATTTTAAAGAAGAGCTTTGACAGATCCCTTTAAAAAGCTTTCGGCATTGTCCTACTATATTGTTTTTACTTCTTCCGGCTTATCTAAAATTAGAACTCCGATTTTCTTTAATGCACTAATTCCAGTGCACCAGGCAACTTATCCGGCATATTTTATAAATTAGAAGCAGGTAAAAGTAATTTTTGATTACCGGAGGCCTTCAGCCATGAAGAAAATCAGGGTTTGCGTCGTGGGTTTCGGCAACGTGGGCCGGGAAGCGGTTGAATGTATCCGGCGGGCTCCCGGGATGAAGCTGGCCGGCGTGGTCAGGCGAGCCGTTGGCGAAAATCATCTCGATAGGCCCATGGTCACGCGGGTGGAGGAGCTGGGCCCAGTTGATGTAGCTCTCCTGGCTGTCCCCTCGCGGCTGATCCCCGAAGTGGCGCCGTTATACCTGCAAAAAGGGATTAATACGGTAGACGGTTATGATCTGCACGGTGAGCCCATGCTTTATCTAAGAGATAGGTTGAATCGCTACGCCAAAAAGAATGAGCGGGTGGCGATAACCGGCGCCGGCTGGGATCCGGGGACCGATTCGGTCATCCGGATGCTCTTTGAAGCTGTCGCGCCGGGCGGGATCACCTACACAGACTTCGGCCCGGGGATGAGCATGGGGCATAGCGTGGCGGCAAGATCAATTCCGGGGGTTAAAGATGCTGTAGCGATGACCCTGCCCTTAGGTTACGGCAGGCACCGGCGAGACGTTTACGTGGAACTCAATAAAGAAGCTGATTTTGCAGAGATCGCTGAACAAATCAGGGAGGACCCTTATTTTGACCCTGACCGGACAGAGGTGATCCAGGTTGATGATCTCACGCCGATCAAGGTGACAGGGCACGGCGTGCGCATAGCGCGCGCCGGCAGTTCGGGAACTGCTCAGAATCAGCTTCTGGAATTGAACATGAGAATCACCAACCCCGCAGCCACCGCCCAGATCATGGCCGCGGCCGCCCGGGCCTGCATGCGGCTCAAACCGGGCTGCTACGTTTTGGGAGAGGTCCCCCCGATCGATCTGCTGCCCGTTGATCGCGAGGCGGCCATTCAAAAACTGGTTTAACCCTGAACCTAAGTTATGCCAAGCGTAACCTAATCTATTCAGCAGCTTTTCGAGCGTATTTGGTCTGATAAACAAAGCGCATTAACAGCGATTCGATGGGGTGAATCGGGCGGGCCTCGCCAAATAGGGCAGCCCCGATTACAGCTTTACAGCCTTTATCCAATACCTGGGCTACCGCCGCGGCATCGCTTTTGGAAGGACCGCAACAGAGAGCGCCATTGTCTTTAATCATGACCGCATAACGGCCCTTCATTTTACGGGCAATCAACCGGGCCGCTGCCGGCAAGGGGCTGTCAGCAGCCACCCGGGCGCTAACACCGACAATCTGCGCAAAGTCGTCAAGAAGCGGGTAGACGGCCCGGCCTGTTTGCGAAACGGTGAGAATATCTGGCGAGGTAGTATGGATAATCGCCCTAAGTCCCTTGAATTGCCGGTAGATGCAGCGGTGTATTTCAGCTTCCGGCGGAATCTTACCATTTTCACCAGCTGATTTATCTAAGCCAACCTTAATCTGACCCGCCCCGCCTTCTGGAAAAGGCTCACCGGGGGTGGCATTAAGGTAGAGCACAAAGTGATCGCCGCTTCGGGTACTGTTGTAGAGCGGTCGCCGGGCAGGCAGATCCGCTGGGGAGCTTCCCGGAGAAAGCTCTGCCAGGTAGTAGCCTCTCAGCTGAGCCCAATCCTCCTCTTTCTGTCCGCTAAGCTGCAGGTAGCGGCGCATTACGAAACCGGCACAGAGCTGCTCCAGCTCTGCCGCTACCTTAAAAGCTTCGGCACGGTCTTGCCCAAGGCACAGCGCCCCATGGTTGGCCATCAGAAAAGCCTTGCCGTCCGACCGGGAAAGGGCCGCGGCCACTCCCTTTCGCAATTTTTGGGAACCGGGCAACCCGTAAGATGCACAAGGAACCTTGCTGCCGATTACCGCAGCTGTGGCGGGCTCGATCCCGGTAATATCGCGATGCAGGGTGCTCACTACGGAAGCATAGACCTGGTGAGTATGAATAATAAAATTGATCTCCGGCCGCTGGCGGTAAACCACGGCATGAATGCCCTTCTCTGAAGAGGGCTTTATCTCGCCCTGGTAGCTGCTGTCGGCGATATTCACTGTGACAATTTCAGCCGGGGTTAGCGTCTCATATGCCCTACCGCTGGGGGTAATTACAAACTGGCTTTCGCTGATCCGGGCGCTGACATTGCCCCAGGTGCGGGCGATCAGCCCTGCTTTAACCAGCTGCTTCCCCGCCTGAACCACATCTTCCCGGGCCTGTTGCAAGCTCACTGATTTTCACCTCCGGATAGATAGAGGCCTGTGCCGGCCAGCCGGCACAGGCGAATACTTCAACTTAATTAATTTTAGCGCTAATTTTCCTTCATCCCTACATTGGCAAAGACCCGCTCGAACCGGGCCAGAGCATCGTCGATCATCTCTTCACTATAGGCGGCGCTGGTATATAAGCGGCTGCCGGCCAGGGTGACCAGCCCTTCGGCCATATAAGCAGCCCCCATGTGCTTCATCTCTTGTGTCCGCTCGGAAGTAGCCTTGATTATTGCAGGAATCTGCCAGGGTTTGCTCCAGTCAATTGCAAAATGCATCGTCCCGACTGTCTCCAGGTGCACAATCGAGCCCTGGTTGTAAGCCACAAAGGGTAGCTCATACTTCCGGATCAGCTCTTGCAGCCCTTTAGTGAGGCGGTCTCCCATCCGTCCGGCCTTCTGTGCAGCACCTGTTCTCTCGATTTCGCAGATGGTGTAGTAACCGGCCGCACAGCTTAGCGGGTTTGCAGCCATGGTCCCGCCAACTAAGGCTGTCTTATGCTTCTCCCCGCCCTTAATCCCGGCAGCGAGATATTTCATATATTCTTTCTTGCCGCCAAGCCCGCCGGCGCTGGGATAACCACCAGCCACCACCTTGCCGAAGACTGTCAGGTCCGGAGAGACGCCGAAATAGCCCTGGGCTCCCGAGGGGCCTACCCGGAAGGCGGTGACCACCTCATCAAAGATCAGCAAAGCCCCGTATTTACGGCAAAGTTGCTCTACCCCCCGGTTAAATTCAAAATCGAGCGGACGGGTACCGCTTTCAGGACCGACAGGTTCAATCAGCACCGCGGCGGTGCCCCCGCGCAGCCGGTTTCGCTTCAGCTTCCTCTCCAGGTCGTTTAAGTCATTGGGGAAAAACTCCTGGGTATGTTTAAAGATATGCCGGGGGATACCGGGCGCCTGGGTCCATTTCGAGCCCGGGATGCGAATCCCATAAGCCAGCTGGTCACTCCAGCCGTGGTAGGCGCCGCCCATCTTTAAAATATGCTTCTTCCCGGTAGCCAGCCGGGCTACCCGAAGTGCAGCCATGCAGCTCTCGGTACCTGAATTAAGCATCCGGAACATCTCCACGGTAGGGATCAGCTCGCAGATCTTCTGGGCCAGCTTATATTCGTACTCGTGGAAAAGCCCGGTCGAGGGTCCGCACTCGTTGAGCAGTTTGAAAACCTGCTCCCTGATCTGGGGAGGGTTGGAGCCGAGCACAGTAGGACCGCCCGCCTGTAGAAAATCGTAATACTCATTGCCATCGATATCATAGAGATGGGCCCCCTCGGCCTTGGTAAATACCAGCGGAAACGGATAGTTAAAAGCAAGATTATGCTGCACTCCTCCGGGGATAACCTCTATGGCCTGGTCAATGAGCGCCTTTGATCTCTTGCATTTCTTCTGATAGTACTCTTCCTCGTATTTCTTGAGAGCTTCGGGCTTTATTGTATAAATCGGCTTCTTGATCAACTCATCGAGCTGCCGAGTGACAGCCGTCGCATCATGATATTCGGCTATGGCAAACTCTCGATCCATAAGATTTCTCCTCCTGATTATTTTGATCGGGGTAGGGCAGTGAGTGACTGCTCACTCACCACAGATAGTTTACCCTTTTTTTTCTGCTTTGTCAAACAATAAAATGGAGCAAGAACTATTTCATAACGGGCGCGAGATATGTTAGAATGAGTTGTGAGTGAGCAGTCACTCACACAAGCTCCTTAGAGAGCGCTTTTCTTAAAAAGATAACTTTGATGGAGGTTCCGATGAAAAACAGCTACCATAAAGAAATATTTGACCGCATTTCCCAAAAAAGGCGTAATAAAATAATCAATGTCGCCGTTCATGAATTTGCGCATAAAGGCTTTGACAATGCTAATATCAACAAGATCGCCTCGGCCGCCGGCATTAGTGTCGGCTCGATCTATAAATATTTTGACACCAAAGAGGACCTCTTTTTAACCTGTGTCCATTTCGGCGTGGAAACACTGGAAGCGGTACTTAATGAGGTAATCGCCTCGCCCGGCGATCTCTTTTTGAAGACCGAAAAGATCGTGCGGATAATACAGGCGCATTCGCGTGACCAGAAAAATTTAATTATCCTCTACAATGAGATGACCTCTGAAAGCAACGCTAAACTTACCT
Source organism: Bacillota bacterium (assembly GCA_012797175.1). Taxonomy (GTDB): domain Bacteria; phylum Bacillota; class Dethiobacteria; order DTU022; family DTU022; genus JAAZPQ01. The sequence continues at coordinate 3,348 of JAAZPQ010000132.1, read as the reverse complement.
GGAAGCTGGCCGCAGAGATGGAGGCGATCTCGGCCAGGGTCTATACCTCTTTAATTCGGCAAGCCCAAGAGGCTGGAAAGGTGAAGAAAGATATCTCCCCTGAACTTTTCGCCTTCTTCCTGGACAACCTCTTCATGATGCTGCAGTTTTCATACGCCTGCGGCTACTATCGCGAGCGGTTCAAGATCTATGCTGGCGAGGATATCTTTAAACAGGATGATTTTGTGGTAGAGCAATTTATGAAATTTTTCAGGGCGGCGCTGGAGTAGACTGGTTTGTCAATATTTTAATAGGAGGTTGTATTTTGCCAGATACTGTCCGGATAATCACCTACGACGTGGGAACGACGGGGATCAAAAGCTGCCTCTTTACCATTGATCAAGAGATTAAGCTCATTGACTCGGAGATGGCCGGTTACGAGCTATCTATCCTGGAGCACGGCGGCGCTGAGCAAGATCCCCTGGAATGGTGGGCCGCGATGTGCTCAACCACCCGCAAGCTGCTGGCCAGGACCGGCACAGACCCGCGCAGCATCGCTGGGATCTCTTTTTGCTCACAGATGCAAGGGCTGGTCCTTGTGGACCAAGATGGCCTACCCGTGCGGAGGGCGATGAGCTACATGGATCAGCGAGCCGTAGAGGAGCTACGCGAGGGGATGGCCCACGGCCTGCAGGTGGCCGGGGTCAATGTCATTAAGCTTATTAAATCGATCCGGGAAACCGGGGCGGTGGCGGCAAGCGTAAAAGACCCGGTTTGGAAGTATAAGTGGGTCCAGAAAAATGAACCGGAGCTGTTTAGCCGGGTCTATAAATGGCTCGATGTTAAAGAATTTCTGATCCACCGCTGCACTGGCCGGTTTATCATGACGCAGGATTCCGCTTTCGCCACCCTGCTGTACAATATTCGCGAAGGTCAGCAGGGCTGGAGCAAAGCAATCTGCCGGATGACCGGGGTGAACATGGAGCATCTTCCGGAAATCATTAGGTCAACGGACCGGGTAGGAGAGATTACCGCCGCCGCGGCCCGCGAATTGGGACTTGCCGCAGGGACCGCTGTATTTGGCGGGGGTGGCGACGCCTCGCTAATCGGTGTTGGCGCCGGTGCGGTCGAGCTCGGGGATACGCATCTCTACATGGGAACCTCCGGCTGGGTCTCTACCGTAGTCGACAGATCCATTGTCGATGCTACGGCCATGATCGCAGCCATTGTCGGAGCCCAGCCCGGCCGATTTAACTATTTTGCCGAGCTGGAGACAGCTGGTAAATGTTTCGAATGGGTCAAAGATCACCTGGCCCTGGATGAGATCGGTATCTACCTGGAAAAGAAAGCGGTTCATGAATCAAAGGAAACAGTCTATAAAAGCCTTTATGACTATATGACCGAAGTAGTAAAAACTGCCGCCCCCGGTAGCGGCGGGGTTATCTTTACCCCATGGCTGCACGGCAACCGCTGCCCGTTTGAAGATCCCCATGCCCGCGGTATCTTCTTTAATATCAGTCTCGATACCGGTAAAACAGAGCTGATCCGTGCGGTCCTGGAAGGAGTCTGTTATCATCTGCGCTGGATGCTGGAGGCACAAGAGAAAAAGATCAAGTGCTCGCCGGTAGTCCGCTTTGTCGGCGGCGGGGCCCTCTCGGAGGCCACCTGCCAGATCCTGGCCGACGTGCTCGGTCGAGAGGTGGAAACCGTGGAGAGCCCGCAAAACGTAGGCGCGGTTGGGGCAGCCGCAGTAGTTGCGGTAGGGCTAGGGCTAATTTCGTCCTTTACCGAAGCTAAAAATCTAATCCCGGTCAGTAGTACTTATTCTCCTAATTTTGAAAACAGCCCCGTCTACAACCAGAACTATGAAGTCTTCAAGAAGTTGTACCGTAATAATAAAAAGAGCTTTGCCCTGCTCAATAGCGGCGTGCTGTAATCTTGAATCAGTTGCAATAATATAGCTCTGCTGGGGTGGGGTAGCCCCCGCCCCAGCATTTCGCCAGTTACAGCCTGGCCAGCGCCTCCTGGTGCACGGCCAGGTCTTTTTCACTGAAGAGAACGAAGCGAACTGTTTGGACATGCTTCAACGTCGGGGCAGTTTCAGCAATAACGCGGCAAGCTACCTGCGCCGCCTCTTCCACCGGGTAGCCGAAGATGCCGGTGGAGATGGCCGGAAAGCCAATCGATTGAAGCCCGTTCTCGTCGGCCAGCCGTAAGGCGTTGCGGTAGCAATTGGCCAGCAGCTCCGCCTCTGGCTTATCCCGGCCGTAAACCGGCCCTAAGCAGTGAATCACATGACGGTTAGGCAGATTATGCCCGCCGCTGATTACCGCCTGGCCAGGCTTAATCGGGGCCAGGGGGCGGCACTCCTCTTCTAGCCCGGGACCGGCGGCCCGATGGATCGCCCCGGCGACGCCGCCGCCCGTCCTCAACTGCGCATTGGCGGCGTTAACAATGGCATCCAGATCGGGCTGCTCCACGATATTGCCCCGGACACACTCAATTGTGACACCAGAAACCGTCTTTTTCATCTGCATCCCTCCTCAGTTTAGGTGACAGGAGAACCGTCCCTCCGTCACCTGTTATCTCTTAAAAACCCTTTTTGGGCAGGATCGCAAAATTTATGGTCATGGTTATTCTCGATAAGTATATCGGTCTTGATTAAATCGTGAAAATCATCCCACCGCTGAAAGGGGAACCCCGCGGCAGTACAGGCCTCGGCAAGGTGATCGCGGGCAAAGATGCCGTCGGCATACGCGGCGGCGAAACGATCATTTAGACCGTCTCCGACATAGAGTACCCGGTAACCCTCTTCCTGGAGCTCAATGACGTGGGCTGCCTTGCAATTGCCGCAGACCGGGCAGCTGCGGTGAGCATAAGGCGTCAATGTCTCCAGCCGCCCGTTACCGGGAAGAACCCGGTTGCAAAAAATCCCGGCAACATGTTCTCTACACCCGTGCCTCTTGAGGATCGGCTCTATATATAAACCGAATCCGTCGCTGGCAATATAAAGAGGACGCCCCCTGGAGCGAGCAAACTCGAAAAATTCTTTCAACCCGGAACGCAAAGTAGCCCGGGCTTCGGCAAAATCCAGCAGCTCTGCCGGATCCGGCGGCAGAAAAAGAGACATCCGGGCCAACCATTCTTTCATGCCGAATTCACCCCGGCGGTAAGCGGCACTGCATTCCAGGTAATGGTCTTTGCCAAAATGACGGGCCATGGCAGAGGTAATATCCGTCTCCGTTATGGTGCCGTCAAAGTCAAGAACATAGGCAATTTTTGTTGCAGTCAATGGCTCAACACCCTTGCATTAATTTTCATGCAGAGAACCGGGCATAATCCGGTCCTTCTTCTACACTATAGTACATC
>JAAZPQ010000015.1 GCA_012797175.1 Bacillota bacterium | reverse complement strand
TCTTTGGTGAGCCATGCAGGAATCGAACCTGCGACACCCTGATTAAAAGTCAGGTGCTCTACCGACTGAGCTAATGGCTCATCTGGTGGAGAGGACTGGATTCGAACCAGTGAAGGCGAACGCCAGCAGATTTACAGTCTGCCCCCTTTGGCCAGCTTGGGTACCTCTCCACATTTCTTAATGGAGCCGACGACCAGATTTGAACTGGTAACCTGCTGATTACAAATCAGCTGCTCTGCCGTTGAGCTACGTCGGCCGAATAACCACCGCCCCGCAGGGCAATTAATAGTATAAACTAAATTAAAATCTTCGTCAACCCATCGCCACCGGAACTTTTACAGAATAGATTTGCCTCTCCGGGCGGCGGCTTTAGCGCCGCCCGGAGAGATGATCGGATCAGACAGAGGGGGTTATCCATGTTCGCCACGTTTGCGGCAATATTTGAAGCTCTGGATGCCATTGAAGAGGAGCTGGCTGAGGTAGTCACCCCGGAAAAACGCGAACTACTGGTCCAGACACTCCTATCACTGCGTAAAACAATGGATCAATGTGTCCAGTACTGGCTTAAATTTGAAGAGAGGGTTAATGAAATTGAAGACCGTTTTGAACTGGCTCTGCCGGATACCCTGCCGCCGGGCTTCCTTGAAGAACTTGACGGCGGGGGCGGCAGCTTTGAGTTACAAAGCGCCGCCCCCGCGCCCAAAGTCGGATCCGTGTCGACGCCGGTAGAGGAACATGAACCACCGATTAGTGAAATTACGGCCAAAGCATTCCGGCGCGGGCTCGGTTTCTGGGAACTAGCCATGTTGAAGGAGGCGGTAGACGAGTTCAAGAAGGTAGTGGAAGATGATCCCGACCTGGTGGTCGGCCATATCTGCCTGGGCCTCTCCAGCGCGCAGCTGGGCAAGGTTGAAGAGGCTTTTCGCGAGCTAAAGCTGGTCCTAGCGTTGGACCAAAATAAGTTTATTCGCGCTCTGGCTCTGAATACCCTGGGAATTATCCTGACGCAGAAAGAGGATTACCGGCAGGCTGAGCATTACTTCAAGCGGGCTACCGAAGAGGACCCGGAGCTGGAAGAAGCCTGGTTCAACTTGGGAGCGACCTTTTACAATTTGCGCCGTTACCGCGAGGCGGCCGAAGCCTTTGAAAAAGCAGGCGGGCTGGCCGGGGAGGACTGGGAGATCGATCTTTACCTGGGACGTGCGCAAAGCTACCTCGGTCAACATCAGGAGGCGGTTAAATCCCTCCAGAGAGCTTTCCGGATTAACCCTAAGGAACCGCTGATTGCTTTTGAGCTCGGCTGCATTTACCGGCTGATGGGGCAGGATGACCGGGCGCAGTGCTATTTTTATACCACGCGGAAACTGATGGAGCTGAAATAGTAAGCCGAACCCTGGATATCAAGGTGCAGGATTTAAGGGCCTTTTTCACGAAAAGAGTAGTCAGACAGTACTAAATCCTGGACACGTTGCCAGCGGAAGGAGGTTAATGCCGCCATGGCACCGGCAAAAGTTGCCATTATCGGGGGGACCGGGGTCTACGAGAACGCTTATCTTGAAGATCCGCAAGAAATGATTGTTGAAACCGGGTTTGGCCAGGCTCTTTTCTGCCGCGGGCATTACCGGGAGAGAGAGATCTATTTCCTGGCCCGTCACGGCACCGGTCACGGTCTCCCGCCGCATCTGGTCAATTACCGGGCCAATATTGCTGCCATCAAGAAGCTGGGCATCAGCGCGGTGATCGCTACTGCAGCGGTCGGTTCGCTACGACAAGGGATGCCCCCGGGCAGCCGGGTGGTTATCGACCAGTTTATCGATTTCACGAAGGGCCGCCCGGCAACTTTTTACGAGGGGGGCGAAGAAGGTGTGATCCACGTTGACCTGACCGAGCCCTACTGCCCGGAGCTGCGCCAGGCCATATTGCGGGCCGGGGAGACTCTCGGCGAAAGGATTATCGACGGAGGGTGTTATCTCTGTACAGAAGGCCCCCGCTTCGAGACCCCGGCGGAGATCAGGATGTTTGCTCTTTGGGGCGGCGACCTCGTCGGAATGACCAATGTTCCCGAGGTAGTTCTGGCACGGGAGGCGGGGCTCTGCTATGCCACTATTGCGCTGGTCTCTAATTTTGCGGCTGGCATTTCGCCCCAAGCCTTAAGCCACCAGGAGGTTCTTGATGAGATGGCGCGGGGGAAGGATTCGCTGGATCGGCTGCTGATGGCGGTCGCCACGGAGATTTCTACAGGTAGAAATTGCAGCTGCTCTCTGGGCGCCGGGCCCTGGAACCCGGACTGGGAGGCAAGTAACGATGAGCCCTGAGCCTCTGCAAACTCTCTATTGGGAAGATGACTCCCTTTTTCTACTTGACCAGCGCCTTCTCCCGGGAGAGATCCGCTATCTTCAGTGCTGTACCGTTGCTGATGTGGTCACCGCGATTAAGGAGATGGTAGTGCGCGGAGCGCCAGCCATCGGTATTAGCGCCGCCTTCGGGGTAGTTTTAGCGGCAAAAGCGGCTGGTACAGCCGGCAGCGGGCTCTCCGGGCTTCAGGAGGCTATCACCGCCCTGCGCAGTGCCCGTCCTACCGCGGTAAACTTGGACTGGGCCCTGCGCCGGATGGAGCGACGCCTGGAACATGCTGCCGGGGGCACCTGTGAAGAGGTTGTCGATGCCCTTGCAGAAGAGGCCCAGGCGATCCTGGACGAAGATATCTTGACCAACCGTAAAATTGGTGCTCACGGGGCTGCGCTGATCCCTGATGGAGCTTCTATTTTGACCCACTGCAACGCCGGAGCCCTGGCCACCGCCGGATACGGCACTGCCCTGGGGGTAATTCGCGCCGCCGTTGCGCAAGGAAAGCAGCTACATATCTATGTTGACGAGACCAGGCCACTGTTACAGGGGGCACGCCTTACCGCCCTGGAGCTGCTTCGGGAGGAGATCCCGGCCACCTTGGTCACCGACAGCTGTGCCGGTTACCTGATCTCCGCCGGCAAGGTGAGCCTGGTTATCGTCGGCGCTGACCGTATTGCGGCGAATGGGGATACCGCGAACAAGATCGGTACCTACACCCTTGCCGTGCTGGCCCAACGGCATGAAATTCCTTTTTACATTGCTGCGCCCTGTTCGACGATCGATCTCTCCTTGGAGGACGGCCGGGGGATTGTCATCGAAGAGCGCGATCCGGCAGAGGTAACCATGTTCAACGGGCAAAAGATTGCCCCCGCAGGTATCGATGCCCTCAACCCGGCCTTTGATGTCACCCCGGCGGAGCTGATCAGCGCGATCATTACCGAGCGTGGCCTGCTCCAACGGCCCGACCGGGCCGGGTTAAAAAATCTTTTAACAAAGGGGGAAAGGTGAGATGGGGAAGTTTCTCTTTACCGGGGCCCAAATTCTGGCGCTGGATCCGGAGCGGCCGGACTACTTTACCGGCGACCTGCTCATTGAAGGCGACCGGATTACCGCTATCCGCGAAGAGGCGGGATTAATCGAGCGCCAGCGGGCCGATCGGGTTATCGAGGGTCGCGACCTGCTGCTGATGCCCGGAATGATCAATACACACGGTCACGCTGCCATGACCTTGCTGCGGGGCTATGCCGATGACCTGCCGCTTAAGGAGTGGCTCGAGGAGAAGATCTGGCCGGTTGAAGAAAATCTTGACGGAGACGATATTTACTGGGGGACGTTGCTGGCTATTTGCGAGATGCTAAAAGGCGGCACGACCACCTTTACCGATATGTATTTCTTTATGGATCGGGCTGCGGAGGCGGCGGCCGATGGCAAGATCCGTGCCGTACTCTCGCGCGGCCTGGTCGGCCTCGGTGACAGCGGGGGGGAGGCGCTGCAGGAGGCGGCCTCCTTTCAGAAAGAATGGCACGGCGCGGCTGACGGGCGCATCAGCGTCACTTACGGTCCCCATGCCCCTTATACCTGCCCGCCCGATTACCTGCGCCGGGTTATGGAGGAGGCGGCGAAGACAAAAAGCCCGCTGCAGATTCATCTGGCCGAGACCGCGCACGAGGTAGAAGAGTGCCGGCGCGACTACGGTTGTACCCCGGTAGAACATCTGCAGCAGCTGGGCCTTTTTGAGCACCGTGTTATCGCCGCTCACTGCGTTCACCTCAGTGATGAAGATATCGCCATCCTGGGGGCTAACAGGGTGGGGGTAGCTCACAACCCCGGCAGCAACTTGAAGCTCGGTAGCGGGATTGCTCCTGTAGCCCGGCTGCTTGAGGCCGGGGTTCCGGTAGGGCTGGGCACCGACGGCGCGGCGAGCAATAACAATCTTGACCTGCTCGAGGAGATGCGCCTGGCGGCGCTGCTGGCAAAAGGAAGCGCCTGCGATCCGACGTTGGTTCCGGCGAAGAGAGCGTTGCAGATGGCCACCGTCAACGGAGCGGAACTGCTGGGGCTTTCAGACGTGGGTCTTTTGAAAGAGGGCTTCAAGGCCGATCTGATTGCTTTTAATCTGAAGGCGCCCCAGGCGACGCCCTTTTTTGATCCGCTGGCCCACGTGGTCTATGCCGCCGCGGCGGCAGATATCCGCTTTGTCATTGTCGACGGCGAAATTCTGGTCGAGGACGGTTGCCTTACCAAGCTCGACGAAGAGAAAATCATTGCCGAGAGCTCACGCCGGGCGGAGAGACTTACAGGAAGGAGTGTTTTGAGAACGTAGATCATGCCGGTAAAACTTTTAATTACCAACGACGACGGCATCTATGCCGAAGGGATTCAGCTGCTTAGCAAAGTCCTTTTTGAGAGCGGCCGTTATCGCCTGAAGATCGTTGCTCCAGATCATGAGCGCAGCGCCGTTGGACATGCCATAACCATGCACCGGCCGCTCCGGGTGGAGCAGGCTCGTTTTCTGCATAACCCGGAGCTGACCGGCTGGTCGGTGAACGGCACTCCTTCTGATTGTGTTAAGCTTGCTGTAGAGGCGCTGCTTGACGAGAGACCAGATCTAATCATTTCGGGAATCAACCGCGGCAGCAACTTGGGCACCGATGTGCTCTATTCAGGCACGGTCTCCGCCGCGGTGGAGGGGATTATCCTCGGGCTCCCCGCGGTGGCGGTCTCCTTGACCGAAGGAGACGAAAGCCAGGACTTTATCTATGCCGCTGAATTTATCTGCGATCTGATCCCCCAGCTCATTGCCGAAGGGCTTCCTGAAGGGACTATGCTGAATATAAACGTTCCCCCCGGGAGCAGCGCGATCAAGGGGGCGCGGGCAACCCGTCTCGGCACCCGCCGCTATCGTAATAGTTTCGACCGGCGCATCGACCCGCGGGGGATGATCTACTACTGGCTGGCCGGAGAGCTGATCGAGGGTGAAGAAGAGGAAAACAGCGATGTACAGGCAATCCGTGATGGTTATATCTCGATTACACCGGTGCACTTTAATCTAACCAATGAGGCGATTATCCCGGATCTACAGAAGATGCTCTCCCGGATCAAAAAGGGATGATCGGAGAGCATGCCGGGACCGAATCTACCCCTTCCTAACTTAAAATCTAAAAATTCAGGAACAAGGTTTTCAATTTTAAAATGAAGAAAAAGGAGTGATTGAATGTCTTTGTTGGAGCGAGACAGTGCCAACTGCTACCGGATCCGCCGCCGGGGGAAGATGCGTGTTGACGCAGTGGTCTACCTGAACGAAGCACTGAAACGCTCTTTTGATGAAGAAGAAGCAATCCAGCAGCTGAGCGATGCCGCTGCCCTGCCGGGAGTTCAGGACCCGGTGGTGGGGATGCCTGACATCCATACCGGTTTTGGGCTGCCCATCGGTGGGGTTATGGCGATGGATGCTGTTGAAGGAGTTGTCTCTGCCGGAGCGGTGGGCATGGATATTAACTGCGGCGTGCGGCTTTTACGGACCAACATTGAGGCTAAATCCCTGGATAAGCCTCGCTTACGCGAGCTGATCAATGCCATAGTAGAGCGTGTGCCTACCGGGGTGGGAAAGGAGAGCCGCCAGGCCTCCCAGGTGAAAAAAGATTTTTCTCGCTACCTGGTTGAAGGAGCCCCTTTCCTAATCGAGCGCGGCCTCGGCCGGCCCGAAGATCTGGATTGTATTGAAGAAGGGGGCGTTCTTGACGGGGCCGATCCGAATGCGGTCAGCTCACGTGCGGTGAAACGCGGTGCGCAGCTTTCAACCATCGGCGGGGGGAACCATTTTATCGAGCTGGGCCGGGTTAATCGGATCTTTGATCCTACGGCGGCCGGAAAACTGGGGCTGGACGAAGGGCAGTTAACGGTGATGATCCATACCGGCAGCCGTGGCTTCGGACACCAGATCTGCAACGATTATACAGATCTGATGTTGAAAGCAGCAGCCAAAATGAAGCTGGAGATACCCACAAAGGGGCTGGCCGCTGTTCCAATCAGCTCTTCAGAGGGGCAGCGCTACCTGGCGGCGATGGCCTGTGCCGTTAATTTCGCTTTTTGCAATCGCCAGTGGATTACCCACGATGTCCGCCAGGCTTTTAGTAAGGTGCTCGGAGGGGACGCGCGCGACTACGATCTGGGCCTGGTCTATGATGTGGCCCATAATATTGCCAAGTTTGAACAGGTGAGGGGTAAACGGCTTCTTATTCACCGTAAAGGGGCCACTAGGGCGTTGCCTCCCGGGCATCCCAAAAACCCGCCGCTTTACCGTGATCTCGGCCACCCGGTCTTGATTCCCGGAAGCATGGGCACGGCTTCTTACGTAATCGTGGCCGAGCCGAAAGTGGAGCGCACCTTCTATTCGGTCAATCATGGTGCCGGGCGCGTGCTCTCGCGGGGAGCAGCCCGGCGTGAGATCGAGGTGGAAGAGCTGCGCAGCTCTCTTGGCGAGGTTATGCTCCTTGGCCGTAACTACCGGGCTTATCTCGACGAGGCCCCGCAGGCATACAAGGATATTGAAGCGGTTATCGACACCTTTACCGAAATCGGTTTTACCCGTAGGGTGGCCCAGCTTCTGCCCGTAGCCGTGATCAAAGGGCAGGGTTAAAAAAGCTTTCATAGGCAGCCTCTTCCAGGCATATAGATAGATGGGATTTTGATTATGGAAGGAGGCGGCCTGATTATGCGTCGGACAGCCCGTGTAAAACAGCAAGCCCAGATGCTGGCTGTAGGTGTGGCTCTACTGGCTCTAATTCTTTGCTCGCTCTTCTTTATACTACAGGGCACCCGGCCTAGCGGAGCGAAAATGATGGAAAAGGCACTGGCTCAACTGGAGCAGCAACAAAATTATAATTTAGCGATTACCGAAAAAGCACCTCAGTACAAGCTTTTCTTTCAAGGCCGGGTGGAAAATGGCAATCAATTGAGAGGGATACTTCGCGATTACAATTTAGAAGTCTTATCCCAAGAGGGCCGGCTACGCCTGAAGCAGGAAGAGGCCTCGGAATGGGCGGAGGCCGACACCCTCGGGTTGCAGGGCTTATCCGGCTTTTTAATCACCCCGCTGGAGCTGCTACAAAGTAAAAAAGATTGTTTTCCCGGGGCGCTCGCGGGAGAGAAGATAACCCTTGAGCAGAACTCCTGCCAGACTGTTTACTTTACTGTCTCCGGCCCGGAACAATTTGTGCAGCGTCTCTTTCCCGAAATCGATTACACCGGCATCTCTGAAGTTACCGTGGGGGCAGCCCTCGCCGAGCCTGATTTAAATCTTAAGCAGCTGCGCATCCTGGTTGAATTTACCAGTAACGACGGAGAGCAGATTGAACGAAGCTACTATTTTGACTGGTAAGAAAAAATGAAAACTGATCCCGATCACGCGACCCGTTATATTTTACTGTAACGGGTTTTTTTTATATCGCGAAGTACATCTAGATATGATGAATCATATGATGGTACATATTACCGCACAGGGGGGAGTATAGCGATTAATGGCGACTGCTTCTGCTTTGTAATTATGGCGCTGTCGGGGAACCCGTTGTTACAGGATCTTTACGAACAGATTATCAAGCCCCTGGTGGAAAATTTCGGTTGCCGCTGCGAACGGGTTGACGAGCAAGAATTCAACGGTAGCATCAGGGATCGTATCCTTAGAAATATCCGGGAGGCCCGCTTTATCATTGCTGATGTCACTGAAGCCAGGCCTAATTGCTATTACGAGCTCGGAGTAGCACATGCCCTGGAAAAAGAAGTTATCCACCTGGCCAACTCAGCGCAGGATATTCATTTTGACGTAAAAGATTTTAACTTTATTATCTACGCCGACAGATTCGATCTGGAACGCAAGCTGCGACGGCGCATTCGGGCCACGATCCTGAAAGAGAACCGGGAATGAAAACTTTCATCAAAATAGCCCTCCGGGATTTTAGCACCAGCGGGCCCTTTTACAGCCTGCCGTAGCTGTTGTCAACGGCAGGTATTTTATTACAGCACCGGTTTCAGAATCGATTAAATAATGGTATAATATTAATAATATAGAAATGATCACACTTTTAAGTAAGGTCTCGAGCAAATTTCTGAAGATCGCTGTTGCGGAGGGGAAAAGCTTATTTCGAAGGACAGCTTGCCTCTCCTAAAGGTGATTAACAATATCCAAGGAGGTTTTCACCAAGGTGGCCTATACTTACGGAACGGCGAAGTGGGAGCAAGCTTATCGGGAGATGGTGGAGCAGCGCACGGCGGAAGCGGAAAAACCCTATACTTTAGGCACTCCTGAATGGGTAGCAGCATACGAGAAGTTGATCCAGGAGGATGCTCTCTACAAGAAGGCTGCAAAAACCTGGGAAGGTTCGGTGGTCATCCATATCCTGGCCCGGCCGGAAAGCGGCCTGGAAAGAGATCTTTACCTGTTTATGGATCTATGGCATGGTGACTGCCGTTTTGTGCAGCTGGTTCCTCCGGAAGTCGGCCAAAAGGCTGATTTTGTTCTTACCGGGCAGCTGGAGCGCTGGGAAGCGGTCATCTCCGGAGAGCTAAATGTGATTAAAGCGATGATGCAAGGGAAGATCAAGCTGAAAGGGCACCTGCCTACAATTGTCCGTGCGGTTAAGGCGGCAACACGTCTTGTTGAGCTGGCCGGACAGGTTGAGACCAAGTATATTTCTCAATTAAGCAGTGCTGAGATCGATTCATTTAGAAACCTGCTGGCCGAGATAGGAGCGCAGTTCGGCCTGTAACCGGGGGCTACAGGGAGATTCTCTTTGAAAGGAACTGGTGGAAACGATGTCTTACAGTCGCGATCTTTCGTTTATCTACTATAATCCTACCAAAATCATTTTTGGTGAAGGCAGCATTAAAGAAATTGGCATCGAGGTTGAAGCGCTCGGCGGCACCAGGGCGGTGGTGGTTACCGACCGCGGCGTGGTCGAAGCGGGCCTGGCCGGAGAGGTGGAAGAAGCGCTGGGCCGTAAATACGTCGGCACCTTTGACGGGGCGGTTCAAGATTCAGGTTTTCATATCGTTAATGAAGGGGCTAAATTTGCCCGCGAGGCTGGGGCCGATACCATTGTCAGTGTCGGCGGAGGCAGCTCGATCGATACGGCCAAGGGGATCAGTATCCTGTTAAAAGAAGGAGGCCAGATGCAAGACTATTCCGGGTTCCAGCTGCTTTCGCGTCCCCAGACGCCCCATATTGCCGTCCCGACAACGGCGGGAACGGGTAGCGAGGCAACCTATGCCGCGGTGGTCAAGGATTGGGAGAACAATGAAAAGATTCTTTTTTGCGATAACCATATAATTCCCCGGGTGGCCATCCTCGATCCGCTGCTCACTGCAGGGTTGCCGCCGCCGTTAACTGCTTCTACGGGGATAGACGCGCTGACGCATGCTATCGAAGCACTGCATGCCCTGCAGGCCGAACCGATCGCCGATGCCATGGCTCTCCAGGCCATTCGCCTGATCGCGGCTTACTTGCCGCGCTGTGTAGCAAATGGCGACGATCTCTTTGCCCGGGGGCAGCAGCAGATTGCAGCCTTGATGGCTGGCGTGGCCTTCAGCAATGCCCAGCTGGGACTGGTTCATGCGATGGCTCACTCTCTCGGGGCTCTCTTTAATGTGCCTCACGGATTAGCCAATAGCCTCCTCTTGCCGCACGTGATGCTTTACAACCTGGAGAGCTGCGCCGAACGCTATCTCCTGGTAGCAGAGGCGATGGGCTTAGCGACTGCCGGCTTGGATGAAGAAGGTGCCGCCAGGTTGGCGGTTAACGCGGTCCAGGAGCTGACCCGGAAGATTGGACTGCCGCAGCGCTTGCGTGAAGCCGGGGTGCCGGAAGAAGGGCTGGCCGAAGCGGCCGAGCTTTCCCTCTCGGACGGTTCGATTATCTATAATCCCCGGCCTGTCTTTGAAGCAGACGAGGTCCTGGCTCTCTTTCGCGAAGCCTGGTAGAATATTTAAATGCAGAAACAAACTTTCTTTTTATCGCAGCAAGGTAAAAGGTGATCTGGTTGAAGAAAAAATGGCAAAGAAAAATTCTTACTTTATTGTGGCCGTTTCGCTTTATCGGTGCTCGCCTGACCAAATTTCCCCCGGTGGGACGGCTGGTCAAACATTTCTTTTTTGATGGTGATTTTGCGGTCTACCTGCCGCATAAAAAAGCGCAAAAAGGACAGGTCAAGGTAGTCTTGCCCGATGCCGTGGTCAACTACTTTATTGAACAGGCCTCGTTTCGTTTCCAGATGAATGGATGTGTCTGCCGCGAGACCAACCGGTGCCAGAATTATCCGCCTGATCTTGGCTGCCTCTTTCTAGGCGAGGCAGCCCGCGGGATTAACCCGGCCCTAGGACGTGAGGTTGGCGTGGCCGAGGCCAAGGCGATCCAGAAGAGGGTAGACGAGCTTGGTTTGATCAACATGGTAGGAAAGCTGCGCCTGGACCGGGTTCTGCTTGCCGTTAGCCCCGGTGAACGGCTTTTAACCATCTGCCACTGCTGTGAATGCTGCTGCCTCTTTAATCTTTTGCCCTACCTGGCCACCCCTATCGGCCGCTCGATTCAGAAGCTGGACGGGGTTGAGGTCTCGGTGGACGGGCCCTGCCGCGGTTGTGGCAGATGCGTCGAAACCTGCTTTGCCCGGGCTATCAGCATTGAAGAGGGAAAAGCCGTCATCGGAGAGCAATGCCGGGGCTGCGGCCGTTGTGTTACCTCCTGCCCGGCTGAAGCGATCACTCTTATCATCGAGAAGGATGACTTTATCGAAGAGTCTATTCTCCGTATCCGCAGCTATGTACAGGTCGATTAAGGAAAGGAGGTGTCGAGATGCCGACAATTTTCTTCTATGGTCCCAGTTTAACGCGTGAGAAAAAGATCGAGTTAATCCGCGGTTTTACTAAAACAGCCAGCGAAGTAACCGGTATCCGGGAGCAGGCTTTTGTGGTCTACCTGCAAGAGACCGACCCGGGCCAGGTTGGGGTCGGGGGGGAGCTGTTGGCGGATCGCCAGAAAAAATAAGGGAGCGTCTTATGAATCGGGAAATTTAAGCGGGCCGGCCACTATATTTTTTAAAGGAGCCAGGCTGCGGTTCATTCTGCCGGGAGAGTAGCCTTCCAGGTCGAGGGCAACATGAAGAAATCCGATCTCCTGAAGAGAGGAGACCACTTGCGCTCTTTTGTTCCAGACCTGGGCGATCTCCCCGGGATGGACCTCGATGCGGGCGCTGTCACCGCGGCTGCGTACCCTGATCTCGCGCTGCAGCCCCAGTGACCTCAGGAACAGCTCGGCTTTCTCGACCCGTTTAAGCTTCTCCGGCTCCAGCTTCTCTCCGTAAGAGAAGCGCGTCGCCAGGCAGGATTCAGCCGGCCGGTTCCAGGTGGGCAGGCGGTAACGGCGGGAAAGCTGCCGGATCTCCTTCTTGCCCAGGGAGGCCTCCTGGAGCGGGCTGCGGACACCGCAGGCACGTGTCGCCGCGGCGCCGGGACGGTAATCTGAAAGGTCATCATAATTGGCCCCGTCGATGATGCATCTGTAGGATTGCTCTGCAGCGAGTGTAACGAGCTTGTTGCAGAGCTCTTGTTTGCAGTGGTAACAGCGATCTGGCCGGTTTTCCAGAACCGGCTCCCGGGACAGCTCTGCGGTGCGGATCAGGCGGTGAGGGACTTTAAGTTGAGCGGCGAGGGTGCAGGCGGCTCCGGTTTCAGCGGCGGGGCGGATTGGCGAGAAGGCGGTGACAGCGAGGATATTTTCCGGCCCCAGCAGCGTGGCCGCCTTGTAAAGAAGAAAGGTGCTATCCACACCGCCGGAGAAGGCGACCAACGCTTTTCCACAGTTACCGAGCAAACAATCAAGTCTTTTCTCTTTTTCGGTGAGAGAAGCATGCAACTGCCGTTCGCTCCCTTGACGTACCTCGAGATACTATTACTTTAGAACAAGAAGTCTCCTCAGGCAAGTGTTAATGTTCGACTTTAGCCGGTCGGCAGCAGCGGTTTCAGGCTTTCGCGCAGCACCAGTCCCCGGCAGCGGCGAAAAAAACGGGGGTAGCTCTCTCGCCCGGCCCGCCGCCAACAATGATGACCTCTTTCAATTGCTGGCACCTCCTTACTTTTATTGTGCCGGTTTTTAAGGGCGGCATTCCTTAAAGGGAAATAGACCCCTTCGCGAAGAGGGAAATCATCGTGTTGATGCGAATAGATGGTTGAG
>JAAZPQ010000131.1 GCA_012797175.1 Bacillota bacterium | reverse complement strand
GAAATCTATTAAAACAGAGACAGACTTGTATGTCAAAGAACGATATCTACGGAGAAATGCACCAAAATACTAGCTAAAAGGTGACATTTTCTCAGTCCAAATTAAGCATTTTGGGGGTGACATTTTCACTGGCCGTTGACAAATAAATAGTTAATCGTAACATAAATGATTTTTAATTACAACATCATTTTTTGCAGCCAGTTGCGTTGCCTCCGTATTGTGGCATACTTGAGATCTGTTGCTACAGCTTGCTCAACCCAGATAACGTTGTATTTTAAAGCTTTTTAGCGATTTTAACTGGATTCTAAAGAAATATATTTAAAATTACCTGCTGATGTTTACAGGTAATAAAGTAGCTGTTCTCTCACGGTTTGGCTGAAATTACACTTTTCCAATTTTAATCATTTATCTAGAGACGAAAAAAGGGTTTTTTGAAGTAATGTTGAATAAGTACACCTTTAATATCACGTTCTTTATGGCTGCCTAATGCTATTGCCTGATCTCACCCAAAAGAACGGTTTCGGTAATGCTAAAGCGGGGGGAGGGAGCGCTGCGCGGGGTAAGGTTTTACGAAATTTTAACCTGGTACTTTGGAATTTTAATCGGGAGGATTAAAGAAAGAAGGAGGATTACGTATGAGAAAACGAATAGGCATGGTGACGACGGTTCTCATTTGCCTTGCTTTAATGCTGGTTACCGGATGTGAGCCGGCTGATTCAGAAAATACAGTTAAAGTAGGCATGGTCGGACCACTTACAGGAGGGGCCGCCTCCTACGGCACAAGTATCCGTAACGGGGCTGAGTTAGCCTTCGATGAGGCCAATGAGTCCGGGGAGCTCGGTGATTATACGATCAAGTTTATACCTGAAGATACTGAAAGCGTAGGAACCAAGGCCGGTAATGCTTTTGCAAAGCTGATCGAAGCGGATAAGGTCAGCGTCATTATTGGCGGTGTGCTCAGCGCAGAAACATTGACCGGGTCAGATTATGTTAAGGAAGCAAAGGTTCCAGCTATATCCCCATCCTCAACTGCCGTAGGTATCACCAAGGGTAACCCGTACCTCTTTAGAAACTGCCTTTCGGATGAGCTGCAAGGCTACCAGATGGCGGAATACGCAGTCACGGAGCTCGGCTTAAAGAAATTTGCTATTCTCTACACGAATAATGATTACGGCGTATCGTTAAAGAACGCCTTTGTGGAAAAGGGTAACGAGTTGGCTGAAGTAGTCATCGTCGAAACATACATGGATGGAGATGAAAACTTTAAACCGCAGCTGACTAATATCAAGGACAAAAACCCTGACGCTATCTTCATTGCCGGTTACTATACCGAGGCCGCCAAAATAGCCCAGCAGGCGCTCGAGATGGGGCTTCAGGTGCAGTTTCTAGGAGCTGATGGCTTCTTCGCTGATGAGCTGATCAAGATTGGCGGCGATGCGGTCGAGGGCGCCTACTTTACCGCCGGCTTCTTCTCCGGCGATCCTTCACCAGAATTACAAGATTTCATTAAAAAATACAAAGAACGCTATAAGGCCACGCCGGATATGTTTGCCGCGCACGGCTATGACGCCGCCCGGATGATTATCGAAGTAATTAAAAAATACGGCCCAGAGCCCGAACAGATCCGTAAAGGGCTCTCCGAAATCAAGGATTTCCCGGGGGTTACCGGTAGCATTACGATTGATGAAGATGGCGATACCATTAGAGATGTCTACATCCTTCAAGTAAAAGACGGGGAGTTTAATAAAATAAGGTAGCTTTTAAAAACATTAAGAAACTGGTTGAAACCGAGGAGGGGAACATTTTACTGACCCCTCCTCATGACACTAAAATGTAGTAAGGTTAGGTTGTGGAGTGAGGCTATGTTTGTCCAACAACTAATTAACGGTATTATCTTGGGCAGCACCTATGCGTTAATTGCTTTAGGTTATACCATGGTTTACGGAATTATCGAACTAATAAATTTTGCCCACGGTGAAATATATATGTTCGGCGCCTTTACCGGGATGATCCTGATGACTAGGTTTAACCTGCCTTTCCCGGCCGCACTGCTCCTGGCCATGGTCACTGCGGCCTTAATGGGTGTTACTGTAGAATATGTCGCCTACCGCCCCCTGCGCCGCTCTCCGAGGCTGGCAGCCTTAATCAGCGCTATCGGCGCCTCTATCTTTCTACAAAACTTGGCTTTATTATTATGGGGTTCACGTCCCCAAAACTTTCCCAGCCCCTTTAAAATTAAGGTTTATCAGAGCTCATTTTTTTCGATTTCGCAGTTGGAAATTATCATTCTAGTCATCTCTTTTTTATTAATGGTTGGGTTGAGCTTTTTTATAAAAAATACCAGGACCGGCAAAGCGATGCGGGCGACCGCACAGGATAGAGATACCGCTAGTTTGATGGGGATAAATATCAACAGAATTATTACCATTACTTTTGCGATCGGTTCAGCCTTAGGAGCAGCGGCAGGAGTACTGGTAGGAATCTATTTTCGCACCGTTAATCCGATGATGGGAGTTATGCCAGGATTAAAAGGATTTGTCGCCGCTGTTTTAGGAGGCATCGGCAGTATTCCTGGGGCGATGCTGGGCGGGCTCCTTTTGGGGATTGCCGAAGTGGCTGGAGTAGCTTACATCTCTTCACAGTATCGGGATGCCATTGCTTTTGCCATCCTGATAATTGTTCTTCTTTTTAAGCCCTCCGGTTTAGTCGGCCTGCCAGATCAGGAAAAAGTTTAAACAGTATCACAAAAAGGTGAATATAAGTTGAACGTATACTACTTGCAGTTGTTAATTTTAATCGGCATCAACATCATTATGGCCTCCAGCTTAAACCTGGTGATCGGTTATACCGGTCAGCTCTCCCTCGGCCATGCCGCCTTCATGAGCCTAGGAGCCTATACTTCAGCCCTGGCAACGTTACGATTGGGGCTTCCCTTCGGAGCAGCGCTACTTATTGGAGCTGTAGTCGCCGCTTTATTTGGAATTGTTATCGGCCTGCCGACATTACAACTAAAAGGTGATTACCTGGCTATCGCTACTCTTGGTTTCGGTGAGATTGTGAGGATAGTCTTTCTCAACCTCGATATTACTGGAGGAGCAGTTGGCTTAAGGGGTATTCCTAAGGAGACCGACTTTCTCTGGGTTATCTGCCTTGTTCTGATTACCGGATTTGCCCTGAACCGAATTATTCATTCTCGAGTAGGCCGGGCCTTGCTGGCCATCCGTGAAGATGAAACCGCAGCTGAATCGATGGGAATCAATTCAACTTATTATAAGACCCTCTGCTTCGGTGTCGGCGCCTTTTTTGCCGGGATTGGCGGAGGGCTCTTTGCTCACTGGTTCCGCTATATTCACCCGAACACTTTCGGCTTTTTAAATTCTATCGAGTACCTCTGCATGGTGGTCCTGGGAGGCCTTGGCAATATGTGGGGAGCCGTGATCGGCGCCGGTCTCCTCACCATTATTCCGGAGCTACTGCGGCAAATTGCCGATTTAAGACTTTTAATTTATGGTATTGTGCTTATTATCATGATGCGCGTGCGCCCGCAAGGAATTTTGGGACAGTCTCAGGGTAAAAGCACTCATACTCTATCACGATATTACAAACAGATACTGGGAAAAATTAAAAACCGTTGAATAACTATTAATCCACTATCTGCTTTAAGGAGGAGCCATGGCGGAACAAACAATTTTAAAAGCTACTAATATCTGTCACAGCTTTGGCGGGCTGATGGCCTTGAAAGATGTTGATTTCAAAATCAGCTCCAAAGAAATTGTCGGCTTGATCGGACCCAACGGAGCCGGGAAAACAACCCTATTCAATCTTTTCACCGGTCATTATTGCCCAACCAGGGGCGAGATCTACTTTAACAACCGCAAAATCAACGGATTAAAACCGTACCAGATTACCCCGCAAGGGATTGCTCGAACTTTTCAAAATATCCGTATTTTTAGTCAGATGAGTGTGCTGGATAATGTGCTCATCGGGCAGCACTGTCGAACAAAAACCGGGCTGTGGGGAGCGATCATCAGAACATCCGGCAGTAAAAGAGAAGAGGCCCGGGCTTATGAGACCGCCTTAAAAATGCTACACTTTGTAAACCTGGAAGAGAAAAAAGATGAGCACGCCTCTAACCTCTCTTACGGAGAGCAGCGGAGGCTTGAAATAGCGCGCGCTCTGGCCACCGACCCAACCCTCCTGCTGCTAGATGAACCTGCCGCAGGAATGAACCCACAAGAAACTAGCACTCTGATCAAGCTAATCCGGCAGATTCGAGATGAGATGAATAAAACCATCCTGTTAATAGAACATGATATGAAAGTAGTGATGAGCATCTCTGAACGAGTGGCCGTGTTAAACTACGGAAGAAAAATTGCCGAGGGTACACCCCAGGAAGTGCAGAACAATGACGAAGTAATCAAAGCTTACTTGGGTGAAAGCGCTTAATTTTTTATCCTTCTGAAAGGAGAACAATAGTTGCTTAGAGTAGAGAACCTCTCCACCGGCTATAATAGCATTCGCGTATTAAAACAGATCAGCCTCACTGTCAGCGAAGGGGAGATTGTGACCCTAATCGGCTCTAACGGCGTCGGTAAAACAACTACCTTAAGAACAATTTCCGGTTTACTGAGGCCCACCGAAGGGAGCATTCATTTTTGCAATAAAGATATTTCTCATGTCCCCCCTCATAAAATAGTCGAGTTGGGTATTTCACATGTCCCTGAAGGAAGAAATATCTTCCCCCGTCTTTCCGTGAGAGAGAACCTGGAGATAGGCGCCTACACACGCAAAGATCGCCTGGAAATTAAAAAAGATTTCAAAAAGGTCATGGAGATTTTTCCCCAACTGGCCAAGCGGCAAAAGCAGACCGCTGGCACCCTGAGCGGTGGCGAGCAACAGATGCTGGCTATAGGCCGCGCCCTCATGTCGCGCCCGCGATTGCTGCTGCTAGATGAACCTTCGATGGGGCTGGCGCCGCTTGTAGTCCTTGGGATTTTTGAAATTATCAAGGAAGTTAACCGCCAGGGAACCACCATTTTACTGGTCGAACAGAACGCCCAGATCGCCCTGCGAACGGCCCACCGCGGATACGTCATGGAGACGGGACGGATTATCCTCGACGATTCGGCCGAAGCGCTGCTGCAAAACGACCAGGTCCGCAAAGCTTACCTCGGTGAATAAATTTTCTACCGCAAGTTTTTAGCCTCTTCTGTTTCCGGTTAATCCTGTACCGCTCACCTTAGACCTTTTCCGGTAACAGGGAATCATAAGAATGCCTGGTCATCGTCTAATCATTAAAAAGCGCCTTCCCTTCTCCCTACACCGTCCATCCCCTCCCGGGGAAAAGATTAGAGATAGAGGGAACCAGTTGCCGGATTAGTGATCAGTGAGGTGACAAGAGAACCGTCCCCCTGTCACCTAACCTCAATTAAGTTGACACGAGCAAATAAGAAAAAGTATAATCAAGGCGTAGCCCATTTTAGTTAAAAAAGAAAGGGTGACCATGGCATGAAGAGTGGAGAAATTGTTGGTGACTTTCAAGAAGCGGTGGAGGAAGTCTTAATCCGTCACCGCAGTATTTTAGATTGCCTCTCTAAATTTCATGAATCTACTTCGCGAGCCAACCGGGCTATCACTAAGACCGTTACTGACTGCGGATGTATCTCGATCAACGCAATCAAGCAGAAATTTCCGCAAAAAGAATCGTTGAAAGACTGCAGTAAATATATGGACTCGCATATCAAGGGGGAACTCTGTGATCATTGCCGGGAGACCATCGCCGAAGAATTTGGCAACCACCTTTTCTATTTGACAGCTCTGTGCAGCCTTCTGGATTACAGCCTGGAAGATATTATTAACCTGGAATACGACCGGATTAACACCCTGGGGCACTTTTTACTCTCCTAAAATAAGAGCGCCGATAGCTTCTTTAACCGTTTCTACACCGACCAGGTGAGTCGCTGACTGAATTTTTGGTCCTTGCTCTAAATCTTTCAGGTTCAGCCGTGGCAGCACAAAACGCTTAAAACCAAGTTTAACCCCTTCGTTCAATCTCTGCCGAATCCGGCTGACCGGGCGTATTTCACCGGTTAAACCGACCTCTCCTACGATCAGGGTATCTTCGGACAAGCTCTTTCCTTTTAAACTGGAGACCAGGCTGATCGCCAGGGCCAGGTCTACCGCTGTCTCTGTCAGGCGGACCCCCCCGACAACATTGACAAAGGTATCGAGACCCAGGAAGGAAACCCCGGCATGTTTCTCCAGAACCGCCATGATCAGAGCAACCCGGTTTAAATCTATCCCCGCGGAGGTACGCCGGGGAGTGGCGTAGTTTGAAGCGGTCACCAGCGACTGAATCTCCACCAGTAAAGGCCGGGTCCCTTCTATGCTTGCTGTTACCACGGCCCCACCACGGGCGCTGCTGCGCTGGGCCAGGAAGAGCTGTGAAGGGTTGGTTACCTCGGCCAGCCCTGCTTCCTCCATCAGAAAGACCCCAATCTCGTTAGTCGATCCAAACCGGTTCTTTACCCCCCTCAATATTCTGAAACTGTGGTAGCGTTCACCCTCCAGGTAGAGGACACAATCAACCATATGCTCGAGCAGGCGGGGACCAGCCATGATCCCTTCTTTAGTTACGTGGCCGATCAGGAAGACAACTGTGCCCTTCTCCTTAGCCAGGCGAACCATATCCGCGGTTACCTCGCGCAGCTGATTGATGCTTCCGGGGACTCCGTCCAGCTCCTCCTTGTAAAACGATTGCACCGAGTCGACCACAAGAACGTCCGGTTTTATCGAAAAGAGAGCTTCTTGAAGTTCGACCAGCCGTGTAGTGGATATTACCAGGGGATCCGCAGATGTTTTTAACCGCTGTGCCCGTAGCTTGACCTGGTAAAGCGACTCTTCACCGCTGGCATAGAGCACTTTTTTAAAAGCAGCCAGCCGGTCGGCTACCTGCAGTAAAAGCGTTGATTTGCCGATACCGGGATCGCCTCCTAGAAGGATCACCGAACCGTAAACCGCTCCGCCACCTAGGACCCGGTCGAATTCTCCAATCCCGGTAGCAAAACGTTCTTCTTCCGCCACGGGGATCTCTTGCAGCGAGAGCACCTCTACCCCGGTGACGCCGGCGCCTGATTTACAACGCGCCGGATCACCCGCCGCTATTTTCTGAAAGGTATTCCAGCTGCTGCATCCAGGACAGCGCCCCAGCCATTTATAGGCTTCATAACCACATTCTGTGCAGTAGAAAAGCGCTTTTTTCATCGCCTTACCTCCATGCTCACAATAACAGCGAGCGCACTGCCTTTAGGTTTCGCCGGTCCCACTCGCTACCGATATCTGGTGTCTCCAGGATTACCGGCATCCCCTCGGGCCAGGGCTGCCGCAGCAGTTCGCGAAAACCATCCCGCCCGATCTGCCCCCGGCCGATATGCTCATGGCGGTCCACCCGGGAGCCGCGGGCTACCTTGGCATCATTAAGATGCAGTAGGTAGAGTGATTCCAGCCCGATAAGCCGCTCAAACTGCTCCAGCAACATTTTAACCCCGTCCGCGGTGCCAAAATCATAACCGGCCGCCCAACCGTGCGCGGTATCCAAACAGATACCCAGGGTATAGGGAGGAAAGCTCTTGAGAATGCGGGCGAGCTCTTCAAAAGATGAGCCCAGGGCAGTACCGCTACCCGCAGTGTTTTCCAGCAACAACTTCACCCCATCAGGCCATTTTGGCAAGGCCCCGTCAATAGTCTCAATAATCTGCTCCAACCCCTCCTCCACCCCGGCGCCGCCGTGGTTGCCGGTATGAAGGACCACGTACGGGGCTCCGTGCAGGGCGGCCCGCTGCATGGTCTCGCCAAGCAGTTGAACCGATTTTTCATGAAAATCCGGTGAGCGCGTAGCCAGGTTGACCAGGTAGGCACAGTGAATTACCACCGGGTAAATAGATTGCTCCCGGGCCAGCACGGCCCTCTTTTCAATCTCCACCACGTTCGGTGGGGCCATTTTCCAGGCGGTCGGATTGCCTGCAAACAGCTGGATTGTCTCGCAGCCGTACTCTTTTACCCGCATCAGGTTAGCTGCAAAGCCCCCTTTTAGCGGTATATGAATCCCTAAACGCATGGCTCTTACCTCCTGCCCTTGCCTGACCTGGCTGCTCCGATTAGTTCTCTATAATGGCCCAGGCCGTTTTCATCCAGATAGCGCTGCAACCCCAGGTTGATCTCACGAGCAATCCAGGGATTGATAAAGTTGGCGGTGCCGACCGCCACAGCCGCGGCGCCGGCGAGAATAAACTGCAGCGCATCATCAGCCGTGGTAATCCCGCCCATGCCAATAAGGGGAACAGAAACCGCCTCCGCCGCATCCCAGACCGCCCTTACGGCAACGGGACGGATGGCCGGGCCTGAAAGACCGCCGGTGATATTGCCCAGGAAAGGGCGGCGGCAAGTCGTATCAATAACCATCCCCTTAAGGGTGTTGATCAAAGAGAGGGCATCGGCACCGGCATTCTCAGCAGCCCGCGCTACCGCCTTTAAATCCCCGGCCTCAAGAGAAAGTTTTACGATTAACGGTCCCCGGTAAACCTGCCGCACCGCCGTGACCAGTTCTTTTACCACCGCCGGGTCACGGCCGAAACTGATGCCACCACAGCGAACGTTGGGGCAAGAGATATTTAGCTCGACAGCGCTGACCTCGCTGACTCCGTCAAAGATCGCCGCCAGCTCCCGGTAGTGGGCCACGGTTTCTCCGGCAATATTGACGATAACCGGACAGCCCAGCTCTTTGAGACGTGGCCGGATCTCATTCAAAAAATAATCGATGCCCGGATTTTGCAGGCCCACAGCGTTAAGCATCCCCGAGGGGGTCTCCGCCAGACGCGGCGGGGGGTTGCCTATCCGCGGCTCCAGCGTAGTCCCCTGGAGCACAATCGCCCCCCAATCCCGGGGATCAACCCAGTCGGCATAATCAAACCCATAGCCATAACAGCCCGAGGCGGCCATCAGCGGGCTCTCCATTTTTATTCCGGCCAATTCAAGAGAGAGGCGTGGATCAGGTTTCAAAAGATACTTCCTCCCCGTTAAACACCGGGCCGTCCCGGCAAACCCGGCGGTACTCAATCTTTCCGCCCGCATGAAAGGGATAAACACAACCGAGACAGGCACCAACTCCGCAGGCCATTCGCGACTCCAGGGAGACATGCACCGCAGCCCCGGCGGAGCGAGCCAGCTCTACCACCCGGGCCAGCATCGCTGTCGGACCACAGGCATGAATCCGTAAAGGCATCTGCACCGTCTCCAAACGCTGCTCCAGCAGCGCAGTAACCAGGCCCTTACTGCCGCGGGAACCGTCTTCAGTGGCGATAAAAGGAACAAGCCCGGTGGAAGAAAAATAATCATCCGGCGGCAGAAGAGCACCGCTTCTACCCCCGAGCAGCAGCTCGAAGGGAAGTCCGGCTTGCCGCCGCTGCACCGCGGCAAAATAAAGGGGGGCCAGGCCGATCCCGCCGCCGACGAAAATGGCCGGGGCTTTTTCATCAAGATAGGGGAAACCCCTTCCGAAGGGGCCGAGCAGATCCAGCTCTTCCCCCTTCTGAAAGCGAGAAACCAGGGCGGTACCACGGCCGGCGACGCGGATTAATAAGCGTATTCGCCCCACCTCCGGATCGGCAAAATGAATGCTGATCGGCCGCCGCAACAGGGGATCTGTGCCGCTGCTGGGGCGTAGCTGGATAAATTGTCCCGGTTCAGCCCGGGAAGGCAGGGGCGCCTCCAGTTCATAGAGATACCAACCGGGAATAAGCTCTTTTTTTTCCAACAGGAGACACCGGTGGGCAATTTCAGTCCTTTTTCCCATGGACAACTCCCT
>JAAZPQ010000130.1 GCA_012797175.1 Bacillota bacterium | reverse complement strand
TTCTTCACAACCTTTTAGTAGCTTTTCACAACTTTTTATGGCTGTTATTGGCATTGTATCCGGTAATTAGATGCCATATATTATAACATTAAACAAGCAAAAACCCCGGAGTATCAAGCTTTTTCCGGGGTTTTCTTTGGTTTTTCTTGGTGCGCCCGGCAGGATTTGAACCTGCGGCCTCCTGATTCGTAGTCAGTTACTCTATCCAGACTGAGCTACGGGCGCATATGGCGGAGAGAGAGGGATTCGAACCCTCGAAGCAGGCTTTAACCCACTTAATCGCTTAGCAGGCGACCGCCTTCGACCTCTCGGCCATCTCTCCGGACTACCTCTATCTTGGCGGAGGGGGTGGGATTCGAACCCACGGCCCTTTCGGGTCACCGGTTTTCAAGACCGGCTCCTTCATCCGCTCGGACACCCCTCCCCCCGACGGTTATTCAAGCAAGATCAGTATAACAAAGCCCCATACCTATGTCAACCGGCTTTAGCCGGCCGGCAGTTTATCGTTGCGGCGGGGTGATCTTATCCCGGCCGCCAAAGTAAGGCTGCAGCACTTCGGGCAAGATGACGCTACCGTCTTCCTGCTGGTAGTTTTCCAGGATCGCCGCGACGGTCCGCCCGATGGCCACTCCCGAACCATTCAGTGTGTGCACAAACCGCGCCTTCTGCCCCGGCGCGGGACGGTAGCGGATCCCGGCCCGTCGGGCTTGGAAATCGGTAAAATTGCTACAAGAGGAGATCTCCCGGTAGGTTCCGGCAGAGGGAAGCCATACTTCAAGATCATATTTTTTCGCCGCGGCAAAACCGAGATCACCGCTGCACATGAGCATCACCCGGTAGGGCAGCCCGAGAAGCTGCAACACCTTTTCGGCATCGCGGGTCAGGCTCTCCAGCTCCTCCGGTGAGCTTTCCGGCAACACAAACTTGACCAGCTCAACCTTGTTGAACTGGTGCTGGCGGATTAACCCACGTGTGTCACGGCCGTGCGCCCCCGCTTCGGCACGGAAGCAAGCACTGTAGGCTACATAGCGCAGGGGCAGCTCTGCAGGATCAAGAATTTCATCACGGTGCAGGTTGGTTACCGGCACTTCGGCGGTAGGGATGAGATAGTAGTCGGTACCCTCGATCTTGAACAGATCTTCGGTGAACTTCGGTAGCTGCCCCGTAGCGGTCATGCTCTCTGAATTGACCATGAATGGGGGAAAGATTTCGCAGTAGCCGTGTTCACCGGTATGCAGATCGATCATAAAGTTAATCAGGGCCCGCTCCAACCGCGCTCCGTCCGCACAGTAAAGAGCAAAACGGCTGCCGGCAATCTTCCCCGCCCGGGGAAAATCGAGAATGCCCAGTATTTCGCCGATATCCCAGTGCGGGCGCGGCATAAAGGAAAATTCCGGGGGCCGGCCCCACGAGCGCACCTCCCGGTTATCTGCTTCATCCTGGCCGGGCGGCACCGCCGGGTCCGGAATATTCGGCAGCCGCAGTAAGATCTGCTCCATTTCGGCATCATAACGGCGCAGATCTTCATCCAGCTCCTTGATCTGAGCCGATACTTCCCGCATCTCCTCTTTTTTCTGCCGTACCGCTGTGCTATCTGCTTTAGAAAGACCAATCTCCTTCGAGACCCGGTTCCGGAGCTGTTTTAACTGCTCCGCCTTTTGTAATAGCTGGCGGCGCTCCATATCCAGCTGCAGAAGCCGATCCAGTTCGGCCGGCTCATTTTTTTTAATGATGGCCTCTCTTACTTTTTGGGGATGTTCCCGGATAAATTTTAAATCGAGCATAATCACAGACCTCCGAAAAGTTTAATCCTGCTGTCAGAAGCACCCTTTACATCTCTTCCGGGGCGACGATGCCGAGAAGAGCAAGGCCATTTTTTAGCACCTGGCGAACGGCACTAATCAAAAGCAAGCGGGCTTGCCGCAATTCTGGATCATCAACCAAAACCGGGCAACTGTGGTAAAAACGGTTAAAATCACGGGCTACTTCGATCAGGTAACGGGCCAAAATGGAGGGCCGGTAGCTCTCGGCTGAGGCGGCGATTTTCCCCGGAAAAGCAGCCAGGGTTTTGATCATCTTTTTCTCCTCTTCACAGGTCAGAAAATCGGCGGCATCGTCGTGCCAGGTCAGCTCTGTTGCACCGGCTCGCCGCAGGATGCTGCAGATACGGGCGTGGGCATACTGGATATAGACTGCCGTCTCCCCGGTAAAGTCGAGAACTTTGTCCCAGTCGAATTCAATATCTTTCACCCGGTCATTGCTTAAATCGCCAAAGCGGACTGCACCGAGGCCGACCGCCCTGGCGGCGCTTTCTTTATCCTTTAGCCCCGGATTTTTCTCTTCAATGATTTCACGGGCCAACCGGATAGATCGCTGAAGAACTTCCTCCAGCAGAATCATATTCCCTTCCCGCGTGGACATACGCCCCTCTTTAAAGCGAATCAGCCCGAAGGGGATATGGATACAGTCACGGGCCCAGGGAAAGCCAAGCAGCTCCAGAATCTTAACCATCTGCTGGAAATGAAGTTTTTGCTCGGCTCCGACCACATAGAGCGCTTTAACAAAATTAAAGGTATTATAACGATACTGCGCCGCCGCCAGGTCCCTAGTTAGGTAAAGGGTGGCGCCATCTTTTTTCCGCAACATTGCCGGAGGCAGCCCGTATTTCTCCAGATCGACAATCAGGGCGCCGTCGCTTTCCGTGGCCACTCCTTTTTCCTGAACCAGCCTGATCACGTCATCTAAAAGATCATTGTAATGGCTCTCACCATGATAGTAATCGAATTTAATTCCCAAAAGATCATAAATCTGTTCATAGTTCTCCAGGCTGAGCTGGCGGAAGAGTTTCCAGTAATCGACAGCCTCCGGCTGGCCTTCTTCAAGCCGCTTAAACCAGAGGCGGGCTTCCTCTTCCAGGGCCGGTTCCGATTCCGCTTCCCGGTGAAAACGGACGTAGAGGCGGTAAAGATAGTTAACCGGATCTTCCTTTAGCTGCTGATCATCACCCCACCGTCTGTAGGCGACGATCATCTTTCCAAACTGGGTCCCCCAGTCCCCGAGGTGGTTAACTCCAATGCACCTGTAACCCTGGGCCTCGAGAATCAGGTAGAGAGCATGTCCAATCACGGTCGAGCGAATATGCCCAATCCCAAAAGGCTTACAGATGTTGGGCGAAGAGTAATCAATGACTACTGTCCCGCCGCGCCCACGGTTGCTCTTACCATAATCTTCTCCTTCGGCAAAGATCCTCCTGAGAAGATCCTGGTTAAAGACGACGGGATCAAAATAGAAATTTAGATAAGGGCCCTGAGCCATAGCCTTTTCCCAATAAACTCCTCGCTTGCCTGAAAGAGACTGGGCTAGCTCAGCGGCGACCTTTACCGGCGACTGTTTCCGTCGAGACGCCAGGATATAGCAGGGGAAAGCCAAATCCCCCATCTCCGGCTCCGGCGGTTCTTCGAGAAGCTCGGCCACGCGGGATTGTTCCAGGGAAACTAGCGGGGCTAGGACCCGGCTGATCTCTTCTTTGTATTGATCCATATTGGAACCCTCATTTCTTATTTGATAATATTTTAGCCCAAATGCAGTTAAATGACAACGGACATTCCCAAAATCGGAAAAATCGCCTTGTTTTTGCAGTAGCCCGGCCAAAATTAAGTAAACCTCTAGGCTACTCTTAAAATTCGGGATTAATGTAATAAGGTTTTAAAAAGGTGCGGCTCAGCAGAGGGTAACCTTGCGGCGGAGACCAGCTTTCTCCATCCACGAGGATCTCAATCCGGTGACAATCGCTGTTTTCAACTGCCGTCAGGTAGAGCGCATCCAAAATCATGGCTGCCTGCAACTGCTCTTCCGTGCTCCCATTTTCAGGAAATAGCATGCACAGGGAACGGTTCAAATTGATCGTGACCTTGTCTTTGTTTCCGGTGGCCTCTAGCAGTGTCAAGTCCCCCGGGACGAAATATAATGTGCGACACAATCTGACCTCCACCTGTAACATACCTTCAAGATCACGTTGCTCAATCTGCATGTCGCGGGCTTCCCGGGGAACAAGATAATAACGCTCTCCAATATGAACGGGAATAAAGAGAGGGTCTCTCCAGCGGTACGGTTTCAGAGGCTGCTCCAAAACCATCCCGTCTCCAAACAGCTCTACCGGCTTCTGGTTAACCGTCAGATAAATTTCACGCACCTCGGGAAAACAGCCCACTGTGTAGCGAAATGAATTAAGTACACCTTTAGCCTGGGCCGAACTGGAGATGCCAGCCAATTCAGGGGAAAGCTCCAGGTAAAGCTGCCCGCTTTCGCTGTTAAAAAGAACCTCAATCGCAGCCTCCTTGGGAATCATCCGCAGCAAACAGCTTTCACGGGAGGGGCCCCGGATCAGCTCCTCAATGACGGCGTGAAGGGGCGTCTTCGTCCGACTAATCAACCTGGACACGGGAACAAAACCAGTATCGCTGAAAAAGAAAAGAGTTATCGCAGTCTGATCCGGCTGCAACCTGGTAAGCACGGAGCTGTAAAAGGGAGCCGCAGCCTCCTTCGTCTCTTTCTCATGGGCTGGTGTCTTTTCCAGATCGACTACGTCTATATAACCGTCTTCCCCAACCAGAACAATATAGCGTCGGTTGGCGGCAACCAGCAAGCGCTCGACCCGCATTCCTAGTTCCCAGCAGGAGAGCTCGGTCCCGCTCTCGTCGTAAAGCACGACCTGACTAAAGTCTTCTTTGTAATAACGCCAGGAGCAGGTAATAATTTGACCACCGTCGGCCGTAAATGAGACCAACGCCCCCTCGGCAATTTTCTTTTGCCAGATGATCTTGCCTGTAGCATTAAAGCAATAAAGATTTTCATCTACCCTGTTATCACTGCCATAAACGAGAAGGTTATTGTTTTGAGGATTGAAGAGTACCGTCGAAGTTTTAAATTCGGCAGGCAGTGCTCTTCTCCAGAGAAGGGCTCCCTGGGCGCTATATACCATCAGCTCGTTCTCGTTGACCAGGGCCAGCCTGTCTTCAGTTCGGGAAACCGCCATCAAGGCCGCATCTTCAATCTCCCACAGGATCTCCCCTGTTAAGCTGGCCGCCGCGGTCACCATTGTGTCATCTTGCTGGTAACTGTAAAAAATCTTTCCCCGGTTTAATTGCTCTCCGGACAGGTATATCTTCTGCAACGGACCGGTCGGGATGCTCCAATGCTTTATCTCATCTTGGTTAAACAGCTCCAGGTAATGTGTCTCCTGTTCCGGTGCACCTCTCCCAATCAGGACCCACTTACCGTTAGCAGAAAGTTCCACCAGGTAAACCGGATCGCTGAGCTCTTGCTGCCACCAGGATTGTGAATCGAAGGACATAAAAAACAGACCTCCACCTTCAGTTCCTACGGCCAGGTAGTTCCCGCAGGCAGAAATCTTCGTTTGCAACGGATACGCCGGAAAGCTTTTTTCCCAAAGCAGCTTTCGGTCACGGTCTAGCAAGCTTACTTTTTTTTGATCGTTTCCAAAGATGATCCTGGTAACGTTGCGATCTATGCTTACGTCAAAAAGATCGGCGCTGGTAAACCAGAGTTCGAACAGGTCATTTTCTTCGGTATCGGTGGGCGGTTCAATCGGTTCGCCCTGCTTTAATAAAGACAGAGTACGGAAGCTGTAAATAGCTACTCCGGCCACTACAATTAGAACGAGAAGCGCGATTAGAAAATAATGAGGTTGTATCCGTTTCATTAGTAAACACCTTCAGGCTGTACCATTGATTCTATCATTAATTAAAAATAGTGGGTTACCTTCCCTTTAATTTAATTTAATTAATATTAACATTCCCGTCTTTAGACTTTAGCACCATGATTATTTAGGAGTACCAAAAATATATAACTTAGGAAATTAGCGCAGCTTAGCGCTTTTTTTGTGCAAAAAACACTTGCAAATAATTTCTTTTCGTGTATAATTGATGGTGTTAAAT
>JAAZPQ010000003.1 GCA_012797175.1 Bacillota bacterium | reverse complement strand
CTCCTGGAACATCTGGTAAAGCGGCTCTACTTCTTCTTCTGGACCTTCAATAACCAGTTCAAAGCCCCTCGGCAACAGGTGGACATTGAAATTGTCTTCGACCAGGTTGAAGTAGCAATCATGCTTTCCGAATAACTGCAGCGCTTCATCGCTGTCTTCAAGCAAGACCGTGCGACTGACGGCCTTTTCCGCCAACCGTATTCCGACCTCCTCCGGGTAGATTAGGGTCGGCGCAGCTTCACCGTGCTGATCTCCTCCCTTGTTTCAGCAACCGCCCGGACCCATTCTACCCCATTTTCCGTATACTCTTCGAAATAAAGCTGTTCCAAGTCTGTTTTGCCGGGAATCTGTACCCGCAACTTCTGCAAAGCTTTTTTCTGGGCCAGCGGCAACGCTCTACCGTAAGGGATCTTCGTTTGGCTGATCTTTATCTCACGGTATGTAACTAAATGTACTTCGACAGGAAAGGATAGATTCCTCCATCCCCACTTAAAAACCTGGCTCTCTTCCCTGGCAGCCTCATACGGATTTTCTCCAGGCCCCCACAGCCGCCATTCTTTACCCTGCCGGCGGAGATAACAACTGCTGCTGGAGCGGCCCGTTACAGTCTTCGTAGTCTGTTTTAGCTTGAGCGGTTCCTTGGCCTCGTACCAGACGCGGGCTTCTACCTTGCCCCGGGCGCGGACCTCCTTTACAGGGGGCTGCTCCTCGGGCTCAAGGATGCCCTCTTCCAAGCTGACAACCCCTTCAATGAGCAGGTCGCCTTTAGATACAGTATCACCAACCTTCACCGCAGCTTTACCTTCAATCACTACCATCCGTTCGATCAGCCCATCCTTGGAGGCAATTAGGTCGGCCGGGCGATCGTCCACAACCGGCCCGGAGAGATGCTCGACAATCTCAATTTCAAGTAGAATGCCGCGTAAACGCAGCCCGGCCCAGGCAATGGCACTGTGGCGACGGGGCAGTTCCTCTGCCAATTCGGAAAGATTCAGCTTCTTTTTCCAGATTCCGGGACGAACACCGAGCTGCTCCACCAGGGCTAAAACCTCTTCCTTTTCCAGGCGTTCGGTCCCGCTAACCCGGATATACCAGACAAAAGAGGTAGCCAAGTAAAGTGCGGCGATAAAGATAACCAATCCTACTACCAGGCCCCAGCGGCGGCGTAAACGAAACTTGATGAAAGGTAGCCCTACCTTGCGCTCAATATGCAAACGGCAGTGCGTCTGCCGGACCAGAGGGCGTAGTGCCTTAAACGAGGCCAAACTGAGGCAGAGACGGGCCTCGTTCTTCTGTTTTTGCAGATCCCAAAAACCGATCCCCCGCGCCACGGCCAGATTAAGCAGCCTCTCGACGCCCCGGCCCTGTAAAGAGACCACCACAAACCCCTGGAAAAACCGCCACCATCTTAGTATAAACACCGGCCTTTCCTCCTATACGACAGCTAGGTTTCGTAGGTCAGCCCCCCGATAACTCCGTTGAGCAAGAGCTCCTCTTCACGCAGATTCTTGATCTGTAACTGCTCCCCCCGGATGATAATCTCACCATTGTTCACCGAGAGGCAGACCTGATTTTCGTCGTAGGAGATGACACCGCGGTGGTTCTCAATGTAAAGCTGCACGTTGCCCACCAGGGTAACACGGGGGAGGTCGAGGAGAACTTCATAGGGAAGCTCAAAAAAATCGGCAACGATCTCTTTGAAACTCCCCCCTTTTTTTCTTCTCTGCAGCATGATACAGGCATCTCCTTGTTAAATGATTTGTATTTAAATTTATGCGCCGGCCGGATGAAATACAACTTTGCAAGGTAAGTGGAAGGTTATCAGATTGAAGGAGATTAATTTAAAAGAGATACCCGCCTCGATATTTTTATTGTATAATGGGATTCACTATTTTTAACGAAAAGCTACCCGGAGAGGAGCAGTTAAAATGGAACCAGCCCTCGAGATCTCTTTAACCTGGCTGGACTGGACCATTATTTTGATCTACCTGGTGGCGATGATCGGGGTCGGTCTCTTTTTTCAAAAAAAACAGGGTAGTTTTGAAGATTATTTTTTGGCTTCAAAAGGACTGACCATGCCGTTATTAATCGGCTCCCTCGTCTCTACCTTCTACGGACTGGACACCCTTTTTGGCACCTCCGAAATCGGCTTTTTCGAGGGAGTCACCGGCTTTTTCGCCTACGCCCTGCCCTATACAGGCCTCTACCTGCTGATGGCTTTTCTGGCTCCCAGGTTTCGCGAACTGGAGGGGAACACCTTTATCGATCTGATCGGCAAAAACTACGGTAAATTTGCCCAGGCTATCTCCGCCTGCTCCTCCTTCTTCTACGCGATCAATACCATGGAGATGATGGGAATAGGCTTTATCTTTACCCTCCTCTTCAAAATTCCCTTCTGGCTGGGAGTGCTCATTGCCGCGGTGATCGTGGTCACCTATACCTATACCGGAGGCCTGTGGGCGGTGGCCGTTACCGATATGTTCCAGTTTACCATTATGGCTCTCTCTTTGGGTATCGCCCTGTTGATCTGCTGGACAGATCTCGGCGGCTACAACGGTATCTACAGCGGCCTGGCCGCCTACCTGGACGCTGATCCCTGGTACTTCTTTTCACCTTCAGGCGGCTACCTTACCGCCGGGGTAATCGCCTCCTATGCCCTCACCTCCCTGGCAGTGCTTTGCGAACCGGCATTTTTACAGCGGATTTTTGCTTCCCGGTCGCCTCGGGATGCCCGGCACGCACTGTTGATCAGCACCCCGATCTGGACCGCCTATGAATTCGCCTGCTGCATGCTCGGCCTCGCCGCGGTCGCGGCAGTGGGCCTGGGCGTAATCGGAGAGCCTCATGCCAACCTGGCGCTTATAGCAGTAGTAGCGCGCTATCTACCGCCCGGCTTAATCGGCCTTTTTTTGGCTGGAGTGCTGGCAGCGGCCATGTCCACGGCAGATTCCTATTTCCTGGTCTCCTCGGGAAACCTGGTCTATGATCTCTACCGTCCGCTCTTTAATCCAGATCTTTCTTCTGAAAAACTGATGGCCTACACCAGGCGGGCGGTAATTATCTCGGCGGTGATCTCAGTAGCTCTCTCCTTTTATTTTGAACGGATCATGGGGGTCTGGGTATTCCAAGCCAGTATCCTGATCAATACCGTCCTGATCCCCCTTTATGCCTCTGTCTTCCTTAAAAAATTACCGAAAACCAGGCTCAGCGGCAGCCTGGCTACGGCCACCGGTTTCTTCGGAACGATCTTTTATTACCTGCTGATTAGCACGACCGGCCACTTTTCAGAAGATTGGGGCACCATGGTTCTGCAAATCAATTTCTGCGGC
Source organism: Bacillota bacterium (assembly GCA_012797175.1). Lineage (GTDB taxonomy): Bacteria > Bacillota > Dethiobacteria > DTU022 > DTU022 > JAAZPQ01. Next base: position 11,424 of record JAAZPQ010000003.1, on the reverse strand, counting down.
CGCTCCGTGGAGCTCTGGCAGGAGTACGGCATCTTTTTAATTCCGCCGTTTGTCCTGCTGGCTTTTCTAATCGGACAGCTATGCGGAAAAGAGAAAGCTCCGCGTACAGCATAAGATAAGGAGGCGTTTTAGATGAGCGGATGGGATCTCGGAATCTACGTAGCAGCAGCCGTCTTAATCGTAGCCCCGCTGGGTGTCTTTTCCAGCTACCTTCGCGAAATAACCCGGCGGCTGAGAGAAGATGATTGGGGAGCACCCCCGCCGACACCCCTTTTTAGAACTGGAAGATATACGCAGGAAGAAAAAGAAGACCGCTAATTGTCCCTTCCACGATAAGAAAAAGAGATCCCTATCATATCAAGTGGGACGAAAAACCTGTCCCCCTGTCCTCTTTTAAAAAACCCGGTTGACTTCCAACCGGGTTTTTAACTAATTCAGCATGGGACTGCACTGAAAGGGGTGACGGCATCTTCCTTCAGGCCAGCAGACCATTCGGAACTTAGAAATCTAGCGGTAACGACGTTTCCGTGCCGCCTCTGATTTCTTCTTGCGGCGGACACTCGGTTTTTCATAGTGTCTCCGGCGGCGTGCTTCAGATAAAACTCCTGTCCGGGCACACTTCTTTTTAAACCTTCTAAGGGCCCTGTCAATAGACTCGTCCTTCCCAACTTTAACTTCGGCCATAATCTTTCCCCCCTCTCTGTGCGAACCACCGCCGAAAAAGAAGGTCGCCCTAAAACAGTTAACCATCCCTTAGGCGATGGAAGGCGATAACGCTTTTCCTCCCAGGAGGTGCAAATGCAGGTGATAAACCAGCTGTCCGCCTTCTTGGCCACAGTTAATGACTACCCGGTAACCGGTTTTATCCAGATTAAAAGCCCGGGCTAAGTCATTGGCGACGCTGAGGAGACGCCCCATCAGCATAGTATCCTCTGCTTTCAGGTCTGCCAGGGAGGAAATATGTCTGCGCGGGACAATCAGCAGATGCACCGGAGCCATCGGATTAACATCCTTGAACGAAACAATCTCCTCATCTTCGTATACTATCTCCGCTGCAATCTCTTTGCTAATAATACGGCAAAATGGACAATCGACAGCCATGCTTTACCTCCTGCCATTTGATCGAAAATCCGGAGCCATTATAGCACAGTGTAATCTTTATGAAAAGCCAGCCTCAGCTACTCGATGATGGCTTTAAGCTATAGGTTCGGTATCTACATTGTTTTTACCTTTTTCCTGAAGAGAAATATTTCACCACCGCGCGCTGCCTTGCGCGGCTTTACTAAACTAAGCTATAATAAACTCAGGTTTAAACCAGGGAAAGGGGTAGTACCTGGATGGAGCAGGCCGTTACTGTAGAAGAAGTGATCCATCGAAATGATATCGTCTTTATCGATGTCCGCTCCCCGAAAGAGTTCACCGGGGCTTCAATCCCCGGTGCAGTTAATATCCCCCTGTTTGATAACGCCGAACGCGAAGAGCTCGGGCTGATTTATCACCATGAAGGAGAAGTAACAGCCCGCCGAATTGCCCTGGCCCTGGCAGCACCAAAATTACCGGCCCTGGTTGATGCGGTCATCACCGCCTCCGGCGATAAGAAACCGGTGCTTTACTGCTGGCGAGGCGGATTGCGCAGCCGGAGCCTGCAAATTATCCTCAGCCTTGCCGGGGTGACCGCCTTTCGCCTGCTCGGAGGTTATCGCGCCTACCGCCGCCTGGTCTATCACCGGCTGCAAAACTACTCCCTGCAGAGCAAATTTGCTGTCTTGCACGGTTTAACCGGCTCCGGAAAAACTGCCGTGATCAGGGAGCTGATGCACCGCGGTTACCCGGCGATCGACCTGGAGGAGCTGGCCCGTCACCGCGGCTCGGTTTTTGGAGCAATCGGTCTTGGCGAACAGCGGTCGCAGAAAAATTTTGAAGCGCTGCTGCTCCAGCAGCTCGACCTCTTTAACGGGTCGCCCTATATCGTGATCGAGGGCGAAGGGCGGCGCATTGGAAAAATTCACCTGCCCAATTTTTTATTTACAGCTATGGATAAAGGCGACCATTTTCTATTGACCGCCCCGCTGGAGCAGAGAGTAGACCGAATCGTTAAACAATATCTTCCGCCCTTACCGACCGAAGCAGAGTTGGCCCAGATTAGGGAGGCGATTATCTCCCTGCACAGCCGTCTGGGCAACGCTAGAGTAGAGCAACTGCTCGCGGACCTTGCCGCCGGACACTACGAGGCGGTCGCCAGGTCGCTTTGCCGCGATTATTATGACCGTCTCTATAACGATGCCCGCCCGGAACGCCGCCCTTTCACCGCAGTGATTGAGAGCGATAATATTGACCGGACCGTCGAGCAACTAGCTGCCCTGCTCCATGAAAATGCATTAGCTATTAAATAGAAAATGGAAAGAGGTGTAAACCCGGTGAACCCTTACGATGCCGCTCATATCCTGGCTAAGGCGCTTAAGGAATCCCCCGAATTTAAAGGATACAGCGAAGCTCAGAAGCTGCTGGCAAACGATAGCGCCGCCTGCGAGATGCTTCTTGATTTTCGTAAAGAGCAGTTTCGCCTGGAGAAGCAAAAACTGTCTGGATTGGAGGTGGCCCCGGAGCAGATCGAAAAATTAGAGAAGCTTTTCGAAGTACTTAATCTAAATTTAACTGTGAAGCGCTTTCTGGATGCAGAATTTCGTTTTAGCAGGCTGATCGAAGATATCCAAAAGATTATTGGCGAGGCCACCGCAGAGCTGATGGATCCCACCTTGATGCAGCAATTCGGTGAAGCGCTGGGTGATGAATACGAGGAAGAAGAATAGCCATGAACCAGCGCCGCTACGATGCCCTTCTGATCGACCTCGACGGAACCCTGTTGCAGATCGATCTGAAAAAATTCATCCCGGCCTACATCGAAACGCTGGCAAAGTACTTCGCCAAGCATTTTCAGCCGGAAAAATTGGCCCGCGACTTGCTGGCGGCCACCCAGGCTACGATTAAGAATAACGAGCCTGCTTTGACCAACGAAACCGTTTTCTACAACGACTTTTGCCGCCGCCTGGGAGTAGATCGGGCGGCAATTGACCCGCTAATCAAGAAGTTCTACCGGGATGAATTTCCCCGCCTGCGCTCCTGGAGCCGTCCCCGCCCTCATGCCGCCGCCGTACTGGGGGCGGCACAGCGGCGGGGCCTAAAAATGGTCCTGGCCACACAGCCGATCTTTCCTCACAGCGCGATAATCGAGCGCCTCGCGTGGGGAGGGCTCGACCCCGCCTGTTTCGACCTGATCACCACCCTCGAAAACATGCACTTCTGCAAACCCCACCTTGAATATTATCTCGAAATCGCCCGCAAGATCGACCTCCCCCCGGAACGCTGCCTCATGGCTGGAAATAATGTTCAAGAAGATCTCTGCGCCGCAAAAGTAGGCCTGGGTGTATTCCTGGTCGAAGGAGAGGTCATTAACTGCGGCCAAGAGCCTTTACCAGCTGTGGTCCAGGGTACGCTAAAAGATCTGGCCGCCTATATCGAAAAAGAACTGTAGCGGCGGGTGGGCTCTCTTGACCACGGCTAATCGGCTGTGGGCTCCCCATCCGGCTCGCTTTCCCTGTTTTGAGTCTCCCCTGTTTCTTCATCCGGCAAGATAATCTCATGCATGATCTGCTCCTTCTCGCCGAGAAAGAGCCAGTGGGTCTGCTCGCCGACCTTCTCCCGCTCTACGGTAACCAGGTGATAACTGTATGGCTCCTCGGTTACCCTGACCTGTACCTGGACAGTGCCGTCTTCCTGTGGATAAACCTGGACACTTTGAACCTCACCATTCGTCGCGCTAATAGCATACTCGTAGGCCGGGTTAAAGGGGTAATCGGGCAGAGCGCTATTTTCCTGCTGGAGCCGGGCCCAGGCTTCCATCGAGGCGATCACCTCGAACGAAACAGGGGCACTAAGCTCACCGCGATCGGCGGTGACAAAAGCAACCGTGTTTTTTAGCTCTTTATCAGGAGCTACCACCGGAAATTCGCGAAAGAAATTATCATAGATCGAGAGGCTGACCAGGAGGACCAGCAGGAACAAAAGGGGCAACAAGCGCCTGGCCTCAATGACAAGAAAACGGTGCATCGAAAAGCACTCCCTTCCCTTAAGGGACTGATACCATATTTCTATGCACCGTAAAGCTGTTTATGCCTGCCGGAGGGGTTGCCCCCATAGATATGGCCCCTCTATTTTTTCCAAACGAACCGGGATCAGCTTTCCCGGCCAACTACGCCCCCTGCCGTCAAGGGCCACCCTGGTTCGCAGGTAATGCGGGGTGAAGCCCTCTCCGTAGGCATGGGAGCTAACCTTTTCAATGAGAACCTCCTGGGTAGTGGCGATAAATCTACGGCGAAATAAAGCAGCCATCTCATGGCCCAAAGAGATCATCTCGCGGCTGCGCCTCTCTTTAACCGCCCGCTCAACCTGGCCGGGAAATTCGGCGGCGGCGGTACCGGGACGGGGCGAATAGGTAAAAACATGAAGACGGCTGAAGCGCACCCCCCGGACAAACGCAAGGCTGCGCCGGTGATGCTCTTCGGTTTCCCCGGGAAATCCGACCATAACATCAGCGCTGACCGCAAGATCATCTCTCAGCTCCCGCAGCCACCTGACCAGGTAGAGATATTCTTCCGGAGTGTAGGGACGGTTCATCCGGCTTAAGATCTCCTTGTCCCCGCTCTGTAAAGGAATATGCAGGTGCGGGCAGATCTTCTCCGACGAGACGATCCTCTCAACCAGCTCCCTGGTAATATCGGACGGCTCAATCGAGCTCAGCCGGATCCGCACCAGGTCCGGAATTTTTTCAAGTTCATCTAAAAGAGCTCCCAGGCTGACCTGCTCCAGGTCGGCCCCGTAAAGACCAAGATGGATTCCCGTCAGGACAATTTCCCGGTAACCGCTCTTGACCATGGCCCGGGCCCGGGCCAGGGCCTCATCCGGAGGGAGACTGCGCAACGGTCCCCGGACTGTGGGGATAATGCAGTAGGCACAGCCCTGGGTACAACCCTCCTGTATTTTTAAGAACCCCCGCGTCCGGCCCCGGCGACGCGCCGCCGGGAGCAGCTCAAAAGAATCGTGCGAACCGTAAGGGCTGACCAGCTCGCGGGGCCGGCCCTTCTCAAGCGAGGCGACGAGCTGGGGCAGTCTCTCCCGACCGTGGGTACCGATGATCAGGTCTACCTGCCCCAGCTCCCTGATCTCATCCGGAAACCCCTGGGCATAGCACCCGGTAGCCACGATGATCGCCTCCGGAGAGCGGCGCCGCGCCCGGCGAATGGCTTTGCGTGATTTATGATCGCTTAACCCGGTTACAGTGCAGGTGTTGATTACATAAATATCGGCTGGCTTATTAAAATCGGTCACGAGGTAGCCTTCTTTTTCAAAAAGGGATTGCAGGGCCTCGGTCTCGCAAAAATTAACTTTGCACCCCAGAGTGTAAAAAGCAACCCTCTTCTTTTTCATCCTGAGCTCACCCCCAGATCCCCCCAGGCTGCCTGAATTAAAGCGATGGTCACCGCAGCAGCTGTCTCGGTGCGCAAGATACGTGGTCCCAGGTGGACCGTGCGCGCACCGGCAGCGGTAAGGGCAGCGATCTCCTGCGGGCTAAAACCTCCCTCTGGACCGATAAAAAGAAAAACAGCCTCCCTCTCCCCCAGAGGCTGCTTTAACAATCGATCCAATCCAAATTTTTTTTCTCCTTCCCAGGGAACCACCGTCATCCGCCCCGACAGTAGGTCGAGCACACGGTTAAAATCATGGACCGAAGACAGATCAGGAAGAGCGGCCCGGCGGCACTGCTTCGCCGCCGCCCGGACAAGATTACGCCAGCGCTGCAAGCGTCCCGCTTCCCGCGATTCGCTGAAACGGGCGATACTGCGTTCGGTAACCACAGGGATAATCTGCTGCACCCCCAGCTCCACCGCCTGGCGAATAATCTGGTCCATCTTCTCGCCCTTGGCCAGCCCCTGCAGAAGGATAATCTGCCGCGGCGATTCAGCTGTCGGCAGCGGCGGCCCGTTCAGCCGGACCAGCCCCCGCCCGGGTCCGATCTCCTCCACTGTCCCCTGGAAAGCGGCGTCCCGGCCGTTAGCGATCACTACCGTGCTTCCCTTGCGCAGGCGGAGCACGCGGTAAGCATGATTCAGATCGGCCGGGTCGAGCTCAATTACCCGGCCGGCTGCCAGGGCCGCTCCTTCTTTAAAAAAATAGCGCATCTATTCTCCTTACAGAGCTTAGTGCCCTCCGAAAGCATCTTTCATCCGACCAATGAAGCCCTTCTCCTTTTCATTTGCGGCATTAAGTTGAGCCAGCTCCGTTAAGAGCTCTTTTTCTCTCGCCGTAAGCCGTTTCGGGATAACCACATTTACCTTTACCCGCAGGTCCCCTTTCCCCCGGCCGTAGAGACGCGGCATTCCTTTTCCGCGGAGACGAAAAACCGTGCCGGGCTGCGTCCCCTCCGGGATCTTCATCACGGCCTTCCCATCCAGGGTCGGCACCTCTACTTCAGTGCCGAGAGCGGCCAGGGCCATCTGCAGGGGGAGCTCGTAGATGAGGTCATCTTTCTCGCGACGAAATAGCTTATGCGGACGTATGGCCACGACTACAAAAAGATCCCCCGGAGGCCCCCCGCGCAGCCCTGCTTCCCCGCCGCCCTGGATCCGCAGACGGGTACCATGAGCAATGCCGGGCGGTATTTTCACTTCGAAGGCCCGCTCGCGGATGACCCGGCCCTGGCCGCGGCAGGCCGGGCAGGGCTCCTTCACTACAGTGCCTTTCCCGGAGCAGTGGAGACAGGTCTGCACATTGACCATCCGGCCAAAAGGAGTATCGTGAGTAATCTGCTGCTGCCCGCTACCGCCGCAGGCGGCGCAGGTCTCGGGCCTGGTGCCGGGGCGGGCCCCGCTGCCGTGGCATTCGGGGCAGGTTTCCGAACGGGGCACCCGAATCTCCTTTGTTCCACCGTGAAAGGCATCTTCCAGGGTAATCTCCAGGTCATAACGCAGATCTTCTCCCCGCTCCGGCCCGGATGGACGGCGCCGTCCAAAGCCGCCCAAGCCGCCAAAAAAATCTTCAAATATGCTTTCAAAAGCACCAAAACCGGAAAAACCGTCGTCAGCCCCGGCACCGCCGTAATCAGCCTTGTGGCCAAGGTAATCGTAACGCTCCCGCTTCTGGGGATCAGAGAGCACTTCGTAAGCCTCGTTGATCTCCTTGAACTTCTCTTCCGCATGGGGATCATCCTTGTTAAAATCCGGATGATATTCACGCGCTAGCTTACGGTAGGCCTTTTTAATCTCCTCGGACGAAGCGGTCCGCTCGATGCCGAGTACTTCGTAGTAATCCCTTTTGTTATTAGCCATTTAATTGCTCATCCCCCAGGCGGGCTATTGATCGGTAGAATCGTCTTTAACGTCAAAATCAGCATCGACCACATTTTCATCCTGGTCCGCGGTGCCGCCTTCACCCGCCGTTCCCGGGTCCCCGCCGCTGGCAGCATCTCCCTCCTGCTGCGCCCGGGCCTGCTCGTAAAGTTTTGCCGAGAGCTCATGGAGATAGCCGTTCAGCTTCTCGGTAGCCTGGTTGATCTTTTCAAGCTCCTCACCCTTGGCCGCCTCCTGCAGCTCCTCCACCGCTTTGCGCACCTCTTCGGCTTTAGCCGGCTCGACTTTGTCACCCAGATCTTTCAGCGATTTTTCGGCCTGGTAAGCGAGGGCATCAGCCTTATTGCGCGCTTCAACCAGCTCCTGCCATTTACGGTCCTCTTCGGCATAGGCTTCCGCATCGTGAACCATCTTTTCAATCTGCTCTTTACCCAACCCGCTGGAGGAGGTGATCGTAATATGCTGCTCTTTGCCGGTAGCCAGATCCTTCGCCGAGACATTAACGATCCCGTTGGCGTCTATATCGAAACTAACCTCAATCTGGGGCACGCCACGCGGCGCCGGAGGGATCCCATCCAGCATAAAGCGGCCCAGTGTTTTATTGTCCGAAGCCCGCGCTCGCTCACCCTGCAACACGTGGATCTCCACGCTAGTCTGGTTGTCGGCAGCGGTAGAAAAGATCTGTTTCTTTGTCGTCGGGATAGTAGTATTACGCTCGATAATCTTAGTGAAGACATTGCCTAACGTCTCGATGCCCAAAGAGAGCGGGGTTACATCGAGCAAGAGAATATCTTTGGCTTCGCCGGCAAGCACCGCTGCCTGGTAGGCAGCACCTAAAGCAACTACCTCGTCGGGGTTAACCCCTTTATGAGGCTCTTTGCCCAAAAGGCGCCGGATTGCTTCCTGGACCGCGGGGATCCGCGTCGAGCCGCCCACAAGAATAATATTGTCAATCTGCTCCGGCTTCAGGCCGGCGTCGGAGAGCGCCTGGCGGGTCGGCCCCATAGTCTTCTCCACCAGGTCGGCGGTAAGCTCCTCGAACTTGGCCCGGGTCAGAGTCATCTCGAGATGCTTCGGCCCCGCCTCTGTCGCCGTGATAAAGGGGAGATTGATATCCGTGGAGGTGACCGAAGAGAGCTCCACCTTTGCTTTCTCCGCCGCCTCTTTAAGGCGCTGCAAAGCCATGCGATCCTGGCGCAGATCGATACCCTGCTCTTTCTTAAATTCATCGGCCACGTAATTTATAATTCTCTCGTCAAAGTCATCGCCTCCGAGGCGGTTATTCCCGCTGGTGGCCAGCACCTCGATCACGTTGTCACCAAGTTCAAGCAGGGAAACATCAAAGGTACCCCCCCCCAGGTCGAAAACAAGGACCTTCTGCTCCCCTTTTTTGTCAAGGCCGTAAGCAAGCGCCGCCGCGGTAGGTTCGTTGATAATCCGCAACACCTCCAGCCCGGCGATAGTCCCGGCATCCTTCGTCGCCTGCCGCTGGCTGTCGCTAAAATAAGCCGGTACTGTAATCACCGCCTGGGTAACACTTTCTCCGAGATAATTTTCCGCATCGGTCTTTAGCTTCTGCAGGATCATCGCTGCGATCTCCTGGGGAGTAAACTTTTTATCATCGATCTCAACCCGGTGATTCGTCCCCATTTCTCGCTTGATCGAGAGAATTGTCCTCTCCGGGTTGGTGATAGCCTGCCTTTTGGCCACCTGCCCCACCAGGCGCTGGCCGTCTTTGCTAAAAGCAACTACCGAGGAGGTAAGACGGCTGCCCTCGGCGTTTGGTATAATTTCAGGTTCGCCGCCAATCATTGCCGCGATCGCCGAATTTGTCGTGCCTAAATCAATGCCTACTACTTTGCCCATCCTTGAAAACCTCCTTTTCCTTTAATAACATCAAGATTTTATCTTATATATTTAGATCAGACTTGCATTACTTTAACTTTAGCATGGCGCAAAACCCGATCTTTATAAAGATAGCCCTTCTGAAGCTCTTCGACTACGCTGCCCGGTTCTCCCTGACCTTCTGCGCACTGCACAACCGCCTCGTGAAAACGAGGGTCAAACATCTCCCCTAAGGCCTCAATCGGAACAACTCCTTCTTGTTCGAGCAGTTGCAACAACTGTTTCTGGATCATTGTAAGACCCCTGATATGCGATTCGGGGACGCTCCCATCTTCGCGGGCGGTAGCCAGGGCTCGTTCCATATTATCTAAGACCGGAAGCAGCTTCGTTAAAAATTCAGCGAGACCGTAACTCCTGATCTCCTCTTCTTTCATCCGGCTGATCCGGCGAAAATTATCCAGATCGGCCTGCTTGCGCTGCACCAGGTTGATCAGCTCTTCTCTCTGGCGGGTCCAGTCCTCTTCTTCAACCTGGTCCGGGCTCTCCCCGGGAACGGCTTCCCCCTCCCCGGGCGATGCCTCTTCCGGGCAGGGTGATTCTTCCTTATTCTCCGTAGCGGCCCCGACAACCTCTTCTGAATCTAATTTTTCTTTTTTCTCTTTTTCCATACAGATAACTCCCTGCTTGTTTAGTGATGAATCTTATGTTTGCAGATCTGAACTTAACGTGCGGTTCAACTGATCTACCAGGCAACGCAAAACAGCAATGACCCACTGGTAATCCATCCTGGTCGGCCCGATTACTCCCACTGTGCCTAGAATACGTTGGTTTATTTTATAAGTCGCTGTGATCAGGGTGCACTCCTGAATATCTTCGTGCTCATTCTCTGTTCCGATTTTGACGACGATCCCCTCTTCGGATAGATTTTTTTCCAAAATTTCAAATAACAGAGATTCCTGTTCGAAGAGGGAGAGCATCTGGTGAACTTTCTCGACACTTTTAAACTCGGGCTGATTTAGAATATTGGTGGTGCCTCCTAAAAATACACGGGCCTGCTGCTCTTCCCGAAGGCTTTCCTCCAGTAGAATAAAAGCCTGCTCCAAAATTTCAAGGCGCCTGAAAAGATCACGTTTCAGCTCATTGATCAGCGAAGTGGTGACCTGGTCGATGGTCAGACCATAAAGCTTCTGGTTCAGGTAAGAGACTACCTGGTGCAGCTCGGCCGGAGAAAGGCTCTGGTTCAGCTCGATCACCTTATTCTTGATAAAACCGCTGTCGGTTATCAGCACCACCAGCCCTCTTTTCTCATCGAGAGGGAGAATCCGCATCTGCTGAAAAGTGCTCTTCTTGAACTGCGGTCCCATAATCAAAGAGGTCTGGTTGGTCACCGACGATAAAACCTTCACAGCATTGGCGATAATCTGCTCGATTTCACGCATCTTATCCAGGCCGAGAGAGCGGCTGATGGAAAGCCTTTCCTCATCGGTGAGCCGGTTAGCGCTCATCAGGTGATCCACGTAGTAGCGGTAACCCTTCTGAGAAGGAATTCTCCCGGCAGAGGTGTGCGGCTGCTTTAGGTAACCCATCTCTTCAAGATCGGCCATCTCATTGCGAATCGTAGCCGAGCTGAGCCCGATGCGATAAGACCGGGCCACGGTCCGCGAGCCGACCGGGTCGGCCGTCTTTATATGGTTGGCCACAACAGCATGTAAAATCCGTTTTTTCCTCTCGTTGAGTTCCACCGGATATCCCCTCCGTGACCTTAGCACTCTTAGATGCTGAGTGCTAACTTCCCTCTAACAAAATACCATCCGGCTGGAGTTTTGTCAAGGATTTTACCGCATAAAAATGCCCCGGAGTAATTGATTAATCTCTATTAACCATTGTTTAAGAGAAACGCAGATTTCACTAACATGAAGGCGCACCGTCCGGCCGGCGAAGGTAACCCCCACGCCTTCTCTTAAATCACCGCAGATCAAAAAAGCCTCATGCCGGCGTGCAGCTCCCATTATCTCACCGATACTCCGTTCGACCAGATTTAAACCACCGTAGAGCAGCACCAGGACAGAGAGCACTAATCCCAGCCAAACGCCAAGTTCGCGCATCGGCAGTTTCCCCCCTGCAAACAGTTGCTCCTATTAACATTTACGAAAAGGGTTCGGAATATTCAATCCCG
>JAAZPQ010000129.1 GCA_012797175.1 Bacillota bacterium | reverse complement strand
GCCGAAGCTTCCCGGGCCCCCAGGCGCATGACCATGGCCGCATCACAAATCCAACAAAAAGTGTGCAGGCACATCTCGAGAACCACCGGCCAGGCCAATATTAAAATACTCCGCGCTGGGCCATCGCCCTGTCGTTTAAACATTGGTCTACCTCTACTTGTGGATAATCTTTTGCACCCCGTCCTGCGAACGGGTAGAAATATACTGGTGCGGCTTAAGCGGAAGGTATCGTTTACTTAATGATGATCTTTAAGAATTGAGGGCAGTTTTTTTATAAGCATGAGCGTCCTCCGTTCTTCTTGCTTTAAGTTCAAACCCTGTTTTAAGCAGAGTAAAGACGAGGAGGCTTAAACCCTTCTCGTCTTTTTACGGCCAGCGATGGCGAAAAAATGGGAACTAATCTTTCCGGTACTTTAATTTATCACTAGTTAGGGTTTCATGCAAGCCCTGCCGCGGCGCTAACGGGCAGCCCTGGCTTTTTTTTCGAGATATTGACACCCTTTCTTAAATATGTTATGGTGGCGTAAATTAATAGTAGATAAGCCGTTGATAGGGAATAGTAAACAGGGTGAAATAAGCCCCAGAGAGCCGGGCAGGGAATCTCCCCTGGTGCAAGTCCGGCGCTTCTCTCCCTGTTGAATGGGCCCTGGAGGTTCTACCCGAAGTCCAGAGGGATAGTAGGCGTAGACGGAGCTTTTACCGTTAACTAAAAGCGGGTATACAAGCGACCGCTTTGTGCCCGGATAAGCGGCCTGCTCCAGCAGGCAACCTGGGTGGCACCGCGGGCAATCTCCCCCCGTCCCAATAGGGGCGGGGGATTTATTATTTACTAGGGGGTATTAACCATGAGTACAGAGATCACCAAGGTAACCTTGTCCGAGAGGGATATACCCAGGCAGTGGTATAATATCCAGGCGGATCTGCCCACGCCTCTGCAGCCGCCCCTGCGCCCGGATACCGGCCAGCCGATCAAGCCCGAAGACCTGGGAGAGATCTTCCCCATGAACCTGGTCGAGCAGGAATTTAGCACAGAAAGATGGATCGATATCCCAGACGAGGTTTTAGACAAACTGCTTTTGTGGAGGCCGACCCCGCTGCACAGGGCGCGTTACCTAGAAGAATATCTCAAGACTCCGGCAAAAATATACTATAAAAATGAAGGGGTCAGCCCTGCCGGAAGCCATAAACCGAATACCGCTATTGCCCAGGCCTATTACAACAAGCAGTTTGGCATCAAGCGCCTCACTACCGAAACCGGGGCGGGCCAGTGGGGATCGGCGATCAGCTTGAGCTGCCGCCTGTTCGGCCTAGAATGCAAGGTTTACATGGTGCGGATCAGCTATGATCAAAAACCATACCGCCGCCTGATGATGCAAACCTGGGGCGCTGAGTGTGTACCCAGCCCAAGCCCGGATACCAGTTTCGGCCGCAAGATGCTGGAGAAAGATCCCGATGGCAGCGGCAGCCTGGGCATGGCGATCAGCGAAGCGGTTGAAGACTGCCTGACCTCGGAAGAGACCCGTTATTCTCTGGGTAGTGTTCTAAATCACGTTCTACTTCACCAGACGGTAATCGGCCTGGAAGCGCAACAGCAAATGGCCTCTATCGGCGAATACCCGGATATCATCGCCGGGTGTGTCGGCGGCGGCAGCAACTTCGCCGGCCTGAGCTTCCCCTTTATCAGGGATAAGATCAACGGCCGGGATATTGAGATTTACGCAGTCGAGCCCACCGCCTGCCCAACCTTAACCAAGGGGCCCTTTGTCTACGACTTCGGAGATACGGCCTCTACTACCCCGCTGCTGCCCATGTTCAGCCTAGGGCACGGTTTTATCCCGGCTCCCATCCATGCCGGCGGCCTGCGCTATCATGGGATGGCCCCGCTGGTCAGCCAGGTGGTCCTTGACGGGCTGGTCAAACCCCGGAGCTATAACCAACTGGAAGCATACAAAGCCGGTATTACCTGGGCCCGCACGGAGGGCTATATCCCGGCCCCGGAAACAAACCACGCTATCGCCCTGGCCATCGAAGAGGCCCGCAAAGCCAAAGAAGAAGGCAAAGAGAAGACGATCTTGATCAGCTGGAGCGGGCACGGCCTGCTGGACCTACCCGGTTACAACGCTTTTTTACAGGGCGAGCTGACCGATTACGCCATGTCTGACCGGGAGATCGCCGCCTCGCTGAAATCGATAGAGGGTTTACCAAAGCCGCAGCGATAAGCAAACCTGCATCAGGAAAAGGGGAGCAGCGAGGCTCCCCTTTTCCTTAGGATAGTATTCGTAATATATGCGTGGCGGGAGTAGATGGGAATCGAACCCACCGTGGACTTATCAGGCCCACCACTGGATTTGAAGTCCAGGAGCGCCACCAGGCCGCTAGCTACCCCCGTGTGCCAAAAAGCTTTATTATACAAGGCTTGCGCAACTTATTGTATCAAAGCACCGGCCAAAAAACAAGCAAAACTGATCGCTCCGGCCAAGATCGTTTAAGCCCCTACTTCTTGCTGCTTCTCCTCTGCTTTTAGCAAGCTAAGCCTTTAACACAACCATTTCGCCCACCTGACAGCCGATATCATTGGCAATTACTGCACATTTAGCTTGCAGCAGGTAATAAATGCAGTTTGGTTCTAGATTACTCATAGTTTCATAATGAGCCTGTCCTTTGGCGATGATTAAGTCAGCCCCTTGAAGCCAGGTAACGAAATCATCCGAACAGCAGGCCAGAATAGTGCCCTGCGCATTAGAACCGTTATCAATTACCCGTACTATTTCAGTTAACCCGGCTTCTTCAGCATCCTTCATGGTAGCATCATTTACGATCGGGTTCCCTTTTACTACATAGGTTACTTTTTCCATGGGCATCTCCTCAATAAAAAGGCGGTCAAAAACAGTCTCCCCCGCGTTATCTCCCAAAAAAAGAATGTTTCGGGACTGCGCAATATCCTCCTTTAGGCTGTTTACGCTATCTACCGGTAATGTCGCCTGTAAGCATTTTTCGATAGTTTGATAAACCAGCTCTTCACTAACCTGCTTAAATATTCCAAAGTCGATGATATTACCAGCGATGGAAAGTTTCAGAGCGGTGGTAAAAGAGTCCTCTGCGGTTTTAATAAGGTTTTTCATTTCATCATATAGT
>JAAZPQ010000128.1 GCA_012797175.1 Bacillota bacterium | reverse complement strand
TTCAGTCTGAAAATAGCGGTGGAAATTATGGGCGGACCATGAAGTTTTATGCCAGCACCGGAAAAGTAGAGATATCAACAGTCAGTAAGGGAGAAAAGAAAAGTGTCACCGTTCCTACTAACCCAGCACTTTAATGGCTACCGGTTGAATTATGCAGATCGATTAACCGGCCGAGAAAAAGCAGAAGTGGTTGTGGCCATCGGAGCCTCTACCGGGGGGCCAAAGGTTGTCGAGAAGATCTTTACCGATTTGCCTGCCGATCTGCCAGCAGCGGTAATGGTTTCATTACATATGCCGGCTGGTTTTACTGCTTCATTTGCCAGCCGCCTTGACCAGATCTCGCCGCTGCAGGTAAAGGAGGCCGAGGAGAATGATCGCCTCCTGGAGGGGGTAGCCTTAATCGCTCCGGGTAATTATCATTTAATCGAGAGAAGAAGAGCTGTTGCCCTGAGCTCCGCTCCGAAAGTGCATTTTGTGCGCCCGGCAATCGATGTAATGCTCAACTCCCTGGCCTTTTCAAAACATAAAGTAGTTGCCGTAATTCTTAGCGGTATGGGGCGGGACGGAACCGCGGGGGTACAGGTTTTAAAAGAGCGGAAACCTGGTTCTATTGTTATCGTTCAGGACCCGCAAACTTCGATCATCCCGAGCATGCCGGAGTCGGTCATCGCCGAGGGTTGCTTTGATGAAGTAGTTCCTTTTCCGGAGATAGCCGGAAGGATTGTAAAGCATGCACGGGATCTGGCGGCAGGTGAGTGAAAGAAAGTGACCTACCAGGAATTTATTCAAAAAGTACATCTTATCACTGGCCTGGACCTGGAAAGTTATAAAGAGCGCCAGATGGAGCGGAGGATTCGGCAGCTGTTGCATCGTAAAAACCTCGATTTTAAAACTTTTTATGCCGAACTGGCCAGCAACGAAGCTGCTAAAGAAGAATTTTTAAATTACCTCACCATTAATACCTCCGGTTTTTTCAGGGATGAGCATATTTACAGCTACCTGGCCGATGAAGTGATTAAAAACTTGCTCAAAGAGTATGCCAGGCTGAACATCTGGAGCGCAGGTTGCTCTACCGGGGAAGAGCCCTATACCTTAAGTATAATTTTGCATGAAATGGGTGCGGGGTTGCGGGCTAAAATCTTGGCCAGCGATATTGACCCCGGCGCCTTAGAAAAAGCAAAAAAGGGGTACTACCACCCACGCCAGCTGGAGAAGGTCGCCCCCGGGATCAAAAAGAGATACTTTCAATATAAGGAGGGCTGTTATTATTTTCGAGACCGCTATAAACGAATAGTCAGCTTTCAGCAACAGAATTTATTAGACGGGCTTACTGAACCTGTTCCCCCGATGCAGCTTATTCTCTGCCGGAATGTCTTTATCTATTTTAAGGTAGAGGTTCAGGAGAAGTTAATTGAGCGTTTTTCCAGCTTGTTGCCCGCGGGAGGCTACTTTGTGACCGGCTGTGCCGAGATGATCAGCCAACCGCAGCGCTTTGGCCTGGAGAAAAAAATACCGGCGGTCTATCAAAAAGTGCCGGCAG
>JAAZPQ010000127.1 GCA_012797175.1 Bacillota bacterium | reverse complement strand
TAAGCGATTCCGGTGAAAATTAATCCCGTCTCTACAACTTAAAGCCTAAAGAAAAACTCTCGCTCCAGGCATTGCTATACGTTCCCCCAGGAGAAGTTTAGGCAAATTAGTAATTGTTTTGTTCTCCGCGGTGCCTGGGATCATACTCTACTGCAGAGGTTTTCCGCACCGGTTGGGGAAACAAATTCATAAGTTGATATATTTCCCTGGGCATCTCTGTGCTCACATTAAGCCCCAAATCTCGTGCTACATCTACTGTAATGGGAAAATCGTGAGTCCAACGCCCTTCAGTCAATGTTTTAGCTATTCTTTCCTTCTCTTCTAAAGAATGTTTCTCAGGGAGTATCTCTAAAATACTATTCTCAAGCTGGCTAATTGCTTTTTGAGAGATATCTGCTAAAATTAGTGTCTCATCATCAATTTCTGAAAGCGGCTTCTGTTTAAGCACATTAATCACCGAAGGAGCCGGATATTTACCTAATTGGGGGTCTACCGGTCCGAGCATAGAGTGTTCCCCCATAACAATCTCATCGGCAGCCAATGCTATGAGCGTGCCCCCGGACATGGCATAATGGGGCACATATACTGTGACTTTCCCCTGGTGTTTATTGATCGCCCTCGCTATCTGCAGCGCAGCTAATGCAATCCCTCCCGGGGTATGGAGGATCAGGTCGATAGGCGTATCGGGGGCAGTCATTTGGATGACACGGATAATCTCTTCTGAATCATTGATGTCGATATAACGCATAACCGGAAAACCTAATATACTCATGGTTTCTTGGCGGTGGATAATGGCGATTACTCTAGACTTGTTTTTCTTCTCTAATTTAGATATTAGGTTTTGGCGCGATGTTGCCAAGAGCTTTTGCTTAACTGCAGGCTGCAATGCCGAGATAATAAAAAATAATATCAGTAAGTCAAAAAACATTTTGATTCATCCCCTTTCGTGTAGCGTTCTGCAGCTCATTAGATCGAATTTTAATTACTATTCGACATCAAGTTTTATAAACCTTTTAAAATGATCATCCCGGCTTGGCCTGGGCCTGGCTGGAAAGATGGCAACGCCGCTAACTAGCGATCTGTTTCTGCATATCGCTTCTCAAGCCCATGTTCTAATTTGAAAAGCCTGGATTGCAACTGTTCCAAGTTCGGTTATCGGTAGCTCAGGCTATTCCTTAGAAAATCCTTAAAGAAAGAGCTGCGAAAAATGGAAAACCATATATGAACGAAACTCAAACCCTAGAAATCGCTTTATCCCCGCGTAATAGGCTCACTAACATGGTTCTTTAAGGTATAATGGAGAGGGTTTGTTGCAAAATTGATACACTGGAGGTGCAGTATGCCATACTGGGTTTACCTGCTCCTGGCAGGTGTTGTAATTCTAGTGGCCATGATTTTGGGCCGGGCCATCGCCTTTCGTTCCCGGCGTTACACCGTGGAACCGGAACACGGCATCAAGATCGATGTGGACCGGGCCGCGAAGCGGCTGTCTGGGGCGGTGCAGCTGCCGACGATTACGGCCTCCGACCCGGAGAAGGCGGAGCGGGCTCCCTTTGAGCAGTTTATCTATTACCTGGAGCAGTCTTACCCATCCGCCCATGCAGTTCTAAAAAGAGAGATTGTCAACAACTATAGCCTGCTTTATCGATGGAAGGGGCGTGAAGAGGGCTTGAAACCGGTTCTTTTCATGGCCCATAGCGACGTGGTCCCTGTAGAAGAAGGCACAGAGAAGGACTGGCATTATCCGCCCTTTAGCGGGGCCCTGGCCGAGGGCTTTGTTTGGGGCCGCGGAACGATGGACATTAAAAACCAGATTATCTGTATACTGGAAGCGGTGGAATACCTTGCAGCAGAGGGTTTCACACCTGCTCGCGACTTCTACCTGGCTTTCGGCCATGACGAAGAGGTGCGTGGGAATGAGGGTGCGGTGAAGCTGTCGGAGCTGCTTCAATCCCGCGGCATCTCCTTTGAATACATCTTAGACGAAGGAGGAGCGGTCACCATGGGGGCCATGCCCGGCGTGAACCGCCCCATCGCCTCGGTAGGCATCGCCGAGAAGGGCTACGCCGATATCCGGATCACCGCGGAAGGCGAAGGCGGTCACTCGTCTATGCCGCCGAAGCATACCGCAGCCGGGATAATCGGACGGGCGGTAGCTGAACTGGAAAAACGGCAGCGCCCGACCCGGATCGGCCCTTACCTGAAAGAGTTGCTGACCTATATCGGCCCGGAGATGGGGTTCGGCCAAAGAATCATCCTGGCTAACCTGTGGCTGTTCGGCCCCCTGTTCAAGCTGGTTTTTAAATCTTCACGGACGGGCAACGCACTGCTGCGCACCACCACGGCGGTGACCATCCTGGAAGGGGGCAGCCAGCCCAACGTTCTCCCCCGGAAAGCAAGCGCCGTCATTAATTTCCGCATCGCTCCGGGCGAGAGTGTCCCAGAGGTGCTAAATCATGTCCGCAGAGTTGTAGGAGAAAAGATCAAGGTAGAAACCCTCGTGGCCACCAACCCTTCCCAGGTATCTCCTGTGGACAGCTCCGGGTTTAAAGCCGTCGAGAGGGCCGTTTACGCCACTTTCCCCGAAGCGGTGGCCGTGCCTTACATCGTTATGGGCGGCACCGACGCGATCCGTTATGAGCCGGTCTGTGAACAGATTTACCGTTTTACCCCCATGCTTATCTCCATCGAAGACCTGGACCGGATGCATGGCACCAACGAGCGGATCTCGCTGGAGAATATTGAGCGGGGTATCCGCTTCTATATCGAGCTGTTGAAGCGATAGAGGGGACGCTGAGCGGCAGGAACAGGAGCGCGGATTCTTGAATATCTTTTTTGCCTGGCAAACATGGGAAAGGTGGGATTATCTTGAGAGATTTCGACCTTAACAGCATGTTTTTGTTCATTGTCGCTGGTATTATTGTAGTTTTTGTCATGGCCCAGTCAATCTTCTTTCTCTACAAGGCCTGGAACCGGGCCAGAGAGCTGGGGATGACGGGATCTATATTGAAAAGGGTGGCCCGGGCCAGCGCCGCCTTCACCGTGGCCCCGGCTATCGCCATCATCCTGGGGGTCATTACTTTATCTAAGTTTCTGGGCCTGCCGCTGCCCTGGCTAAGGTTAAGCATCCTGGGCGCCCTTACTTACGAGCTGCCAGCAGCTACCTCTGCCGCAGCTGCCTTAGGAGTCTCCATATCCGAAGGGGTGACCGATCCCCAGGTTTATTCCACCATTGCCTGGGTCATGACCCTGGGCATTATGTCGGGGCTAATTATCATCACGCTCTTTTTAAAGAAAATCCAGGAGGGAATCCAGAGCCTAAAAAAGCGGGATACCAAATGGGGAGATATTTTTCTCAACGCCCTCTTTCTGGGCATGATTTCGGCATTTCTGGGGATGATCTTTGCCGATGTTACCACCGGGCTTGAAGGCTGGATCCCCGTCTTCGTCATGCTGATCTCTTCCCTGCTCATGCTGGTCTGCGGTTTTTTCGTCCAGGTCCTCAAAGTCAAATGGATGGAGGATTATGCCCTGCCCATCAGCATGCTGGGAGCTATGGCCCTCTCCATTCCAATTACCAAACTGTTGGGATAGGAGGAGAAATAAAATGAAATCATCTTACAGTGAAAAGATCCATGTCTGGGGCAGAATCTGGTGTTCGCTGGCCCTGGTCATGTTTACCCTTTACCCTGTCGCGGCAAGTATTTACTACAAGGCCTGGCCCAACGGCATATCGCTGCTCAAAGGACTTATAGGCGTGGCGCCAATTTTCTGGACGGTAGGAGCAATCGAAGCTTTTACCTTTGCGCCGATGCTCGGTTCCGGCGGTTCATACCTGGGGTTTGTTACCGGGAACCTGACCAATCTCAAGGTCCCCTGCGCCCTTAACGCCATGGAGATTGCCGGGGTAAAACCGGGCACTGAAGAAGGGGAGCTGATCTCTACCATCGCCATTGCCGTCTCCTCTATCGTCACTACCCTGATCATTTTTTTAGGAGTGATTTTGCTTTCCCAGTTGCAGCCGATCCTCGAATCCGAGCTGCTGGCGCCGGCCTTTGATAATATCCTACCTGCTCTCTTTGGCGCCCTAGCTGTGGTCTTTATCTCGAAAAACTGGAAGATAGCGATGGCTCCCCTTATCTTTATGCTGGTCCTGTTTATCTCGGTGCCCTCTCTGGCCGGTTCCGTCAGCGTGCTAGTGCCGGTGGGCGCTATTATTGCCATCGGGGCAGCGAGGATATTATATAACAAAGGTTACCTGTAGATCGGGGGAGCAACAAAGCGGGCGTTATCTCTTTGATTGATCTGGCGGTATATACCGGGGGCGGCCCGTGGGCCGCCCCCTATAATCTAGTAAGATTTTCAAGATTTTATTAATCTAGCTCTCCCGGTCCAGTGACAACTTGGCGCTGTTCCTCATGATTCGAAATTAAAGCTCCACTTATCGTCCTCCTTCTAAAAGCCTGCAGTGCTAACTAACGGAAAAACTGCAGCGGGTTGATCGCCGGGTGGGTATACCATCCACCCCAGTTGGAGCCGGCGCTACGGCGAACCTCAAAGTGCAGATGAGGCCCGGTAGATTTTCCAGTTGAACCCAGGCGAGCGATGCTCTGCCCGCGGGAGACCCTCTGCCCGGCAGAAACCAGGTTGGCATTGTTGTGCAGATAAACGGTGTAATAGCTGCCGTGGTTAATGACAATATAGTTCCCCTGGGATCGACCCCATGCCGACCTGACCACTACCCCGCTTTCTGCAGCAAGAATGGAAGTGTTCGGCGATGCGGCGATATCGATACCCCGGTGCCGACCATGAAATCGCTGGGTAATCCTGCCGCCGCCGGCCACCGGCCAGGCAAACCTTAGCCGGGTGCCCCGCTCCACCACCCGGGCTGCCGGTTCGGTGATAACCCGCTTAGAAACGGCCTCCCGGGATTGCTCCACCCCATTTTCACGGGTAACCCGGTAAGTAACCGCTTGCAAGCCGTCTTTGCCCGGGGAAGCAACTCGACTTTCACCGCGATAGATGCTGTTGCTGGAGGTGTAGACAGTGCTGAAGGGGATACGCTCTTCGACGGTAATCTTTTCAACACTTCTTACATGCACAGCCGGCACCGCCACCCCGGCTTCATCGTCCAGTTCATTTCTGCCAAAACGGGAAGCTATCAGTTCACGAGAGTAGAGAAACAGCTCCGGGTCATATTCTTGCCGCGTCAACAGGGAGGCAATCTCTTCTGCAGTATAAACCTGTTCAGGAGAAACCGTGCATTTTTGACCGGCGATCTCCTCGGCCAGCTCTACATCTACCAGTTCAACCTGCTCATTCTCACTTTCAAAAGCACGGCAGACCTGTTCAACAACCTGGCCCACTTCCTCTGGCGTGGATACCGGCGCCACCGGGGCTCCGTCAACGGTAACCATAACTGCATCGGCAATAAAGCACAGCTTCTGGCGCAAGGCCTCCTTGGCCAGCTCGATATTGTCCGCCTCGCCCGGACGATGCTCCCGGATCAGGGTAATCTCCTGCTCCGGAAATAGCTCCATCTGGTAAAAGGAGCTGCTTTTGCAAGTTAAATCGTAAAGAAACTGCTCTACTTCCCCGGGGTCCCGCACCAGCCCAACTTCAACCCCGTCTATCCGAACCGCATAGAGGTGGCTGTAGAGGTAATGGTGGTAGACCAACAGGCCTCCTAAAGTAAAGCAAGCCAGAATCAGGAAGAGTGACCAGTGCAGGGTTTTTCCCTTGAGCCAGAGCTGCAACTTTCTTAATTCACTGTAACGATAAGCCCGCTTAAAGCGAGAGATAAGCGGGCTGCTTTGCGGAGATAAATCCGGCATGTTCATAACAACCTCCTCAATCTGCCGACCGATAGAGCACGAACCGGCACTATGACGATAAAGATGTTAAGACATGATAACATTTCCTTAACATATTCGAACATATTCGGCAATACCTCAAAAAATCCTTCTAATTTATAAAATTTTATCTGGCGAAGGAAACGAGGTGAGCAATCATGCAGGCGCATAACGCAGGCAAGAGCAGTCCGGGTCGGGGTGCGCCCCAACTAACAGCCTCGCCAGGTAATCTCATTGTAGAAAAGGAAAAGGCAATCCCCGCAGTTTTTAACTAACCGATCCTTATGATTTTTTGGCCTTAAGAAACTGCTTCTGGATCAAGTCTACGATGCCGGCGCTATCATCCAGAGCAAATTCCGGCACCCCAATATTTAATGGAACATCGGTCGCTACGGCCAACAGCTCCTCTTTTTCACAGAGGAGCGTATCAGATACTTCCGACCGGTAAACTTCGATCTTTGGTCTGTCCTCTCTTTTAAAACCCTCGGTAAGGATTAAGTCTACATGCTCGATTTTTTTAGCGATCTCGTCGAGAGTTCTTTCCCGATCAACTTTTTCAATTGTGGCTATTTTTTGCGGGGAGGAGATAACCACGATATCAGCACCGGCCCGGGCATGCCGCCAGGTATCTTTCCCGGGCTGGTCAATATTAAAGCCGTGCACATCGTGCTTAATGGTGGCCACCCGGTAGCCTCTTCTTTTTATTTCAGGCAATAATTTTTCCAATAAAGTTGTTTTCCCTACATTTGATTTGCCTACAATAGAGATAACTGGAATCATTATTGTCCACCCCATTCTCCCAGAATTATTATTTTCACCCGGCTACCTCTCTCCAGAGGACCCGTTCCTGCCGGTATATCAAGCAGAGCATTACAGGTAATTAATGATCGTAAAATCCCCGGATTCTGTTTTCCTGCCAACTTGACTTGCCAGAGATTATCTTTCCAGAAAGCAATAGCCCTCAGAATACGCCTTCGGGGGCTCTTTTTAGAAAAAGGCTCGATGATGATCCCTTCTACAGTTGGCCGGTAAAGCTGCTCCCAGCCGCCAAGGTAGCGGATTAATGGTCGAGCGAGGAGCTCAAAAGTTATTGATGCCGCCCCGGGGTTTCCCGAAAGTCCCAGCAATACCTTTTTATCTCTAACAGCCCCCACTGCCGCCGTACCCGGACGAATAGCAATTTTCCAAAACAGGATTTTCGCTCCGATTTTTTGAAAGGTATCCTTGACGATATCATAATCCCCATCGGAGGCGCCCCCCGTGGTGATCACCAGGTCTGCTTGCTCCAGTGCCAATTCCAACTTCTCCCCTAGCATCTCTGGTTCATCTGGGGCCGTGCCTAAATTAAGCGGAACACCCCCCCCTTCCCGGACAGCCTCCATCAAAAAGTAAAGGTTGCTGTTACGAATCTTACCGGGAGTTAAGGGCTGGTAGATTTCTACCAGTTCATCTCCTGTGCTGATGATAGATACCCGGGGCTGCCTAAATACCCGGGGCTTAATACAGCCTAAGGAAGCAAGCATGCCAGCAGCACCAGGAGTGATCACCGTACCTTTGTGCAATCCGCATTCACCTTTTTTGATCTCTTCCCCGGCCCGGGAAATATTAGATTCAGGCAAAAAAGGTTCATTTATTCCCACTTTGTCTCCTTCCAGCAAGACATCCTCAAAGCGAACAACGGCATTAGCGCCTTCGGGAATAGGAGCACCAGTTAGAATTTTGGTAGCAGTCCCGGATAAAAGTGGATACTTAGGCCACTGGCCTGCCGGTACCTCTTCAAGAATCCGGAGCCAGCGGGGGCATTCCCCGGTGGCTCTGCGGGCATCTTCGGCCCAAAAAGCGTATCCATCTAGAAGAGAGCGATTAAAGGGAGGGAGATCATCTTCGGCATAAATATCTTCTGCCAGCACTCTGCCGCCAGCCTGCTCTAAAGAGACCGGTTCAGAAGGCATTACCTCCAAAAAATCAAAAAACAGTTGACGAGCAGTTTCTAACGGCATCCATACCGGTATGGCCAACTAATTCCCCCCTTGCTGAGCATAATCAGTAAGCGGTATTCGGGTAGTTAAAGGGCGAAACTTTTTCTCCCGTGACTATGCTAGCGGGATCCAATAAGGTAATCCTGGAAGCTTAAAATCAGCTACTTTCACAAGACAGCTTCACAAGAAATTGTTTTTTCGGAGCAAGTATAACAATATTCTGTCAGAGCTGTCAATCAAAAATGCTTTGCAAATTATATAGCAGGAATTTTATTCTAAAAAGCGAATATAATGTTCAAGATCGTTTTATTTCTCTAAAGCTAATTAATTTTTTGGCTTATCCAAATTAAGAGTAAATCATTTTACTGGCAAACCGAAAGGTGGTGCATTCGAAATTACGGGTTAAAGCTAACTCGATTCAAAATGGGCTTAAGCAGGCCGGCGCAAGCGAACCCTTATTCTGCTGTACAAGTTAAAATTAAATTTTAGGAGGTAATTAAGGTGACTGAGGCGACCGCCCAGGCTTTGGAGGGATTGCGAGATTTTTCCACGCTAGAATGGTATATCATCCCCCTTTTACTGGTAGTGATCTACATCTACGCCAAGGAGATCAACAAGGCTAGGGGTACCGGTAATTGGAACCCGATCTTTGCCGCGTTAACCATACTAGGACTTGATTTTTTCAATGAAACCTGGAACGGATGGGTGATGGCCTTTAGCCAACGCTCAGCTGTATGGACCGTTCCCGGGCCAACCGCGCTGAGGGTCTTTGTGGGCTGGAATATCGAGATTATCCTCATGTTTTCTTTGTTGGGTTTTGCTTACTATTATCTCCTAACAGAAAATCAAGATAAGAAGATACTGGGCCTTAATGAAAAATGGTTTCATGCTATTTTAGCTACCGTTTTAGCCGTTTTTATAGAATGCATCCTGAATATCGGAGGCCTGCTTATCTGGGAATATCCGTGGTGGAATCTTTCGTTCGCCGGAATTTGGCTGATTCTACTGGTGGGATACTTTTATTTTTTCGCCGGAGCCGCTACGGTGATAAGCTTAAAAAACAACCGGCAAAAAATAACTTTTGTATCCTGCGTCTATCTTGTGCCCATTGTGATGAATATTATCGGGTTTGGT
>JAAZPQ010000126.1 GCA_012797175.1 Bacillota bacterium | reverse complement strand
TCGTCGAGCTGTTCAAGGGCTACCGCGAAGGTGAATATTGCAAAATTTACCCTAACAGCTATTTCGGCTACCGCAAAATTACCGTGGAGCGGCCCCTGCGCCTCAATTTTCAAGCCTCGCCTGAGCGTATCGCTCGGCTAGAGGAGCAGCGGTCTTTCATCAACCTAGCCGTAAGCAGAAAGAGAAAGGCGGCGGAAAAAGAGAAAGACGAAGCTGTAGGCCGGCAGCAGCAGGAGCAGATCAGGGAGCTTCTGGCCACTCTGCCCCAAGACCTTTACCGCGATAGGGAGGCCTTTCTGGAGGTTTTAGAGGAGGCGGCCCGCCAGGCCGATTTAAACCTTACCGCTCCCGTAAAAAGGGCGATCCTGGCCGCCCTCTCCGAGCGGGATGAGGCCGCGGCGATCTGCCGGGATAAGGATGGGCATCCTGAAGCCGACCCCGGGCTGCGTGATACCGAGAACGTGCCCCTAGAGGAGGACGTAGAGGAGTATTTCCGGCGTGAAGTTGCCCCCCACGTGCCCGACGCCTGGATCAATACTACCATCCGAGATCACCAGGACGGCAAAGTAGGCCGGGTGGGCTACGAGATCAACTTCAACCGCTATTTTTACCGCTACATCCCGCCTCGCCCCTTAGAGGAGATCGAGGCTGATATTAAAGCAGTGCAAAAGGAGATCATAGAGCTGCTGCAGGAGGTAACGGAATGAGCGAAGCGGTAAGGGAGAAGAAGCTTCCGGGCTTCCGCAAGTACAAGCCCTACCCTGCCTACAAAGATTCGGGGGTGGAGTGGCTGGGGGATGTGCCGGAGCATTGGGATTTAAAGCGTTTAAGATATACCATAAGGGCTTGCCAAAATGGTGTATGGGGCGAAGAACCTGTTGGCGGACCTGAAGATGTAATTTGTGTTAGAGTTGCAGATTTTGATAGAATAAAAAATAAAATAGTACTAAACGAGCCAACATTTAGGTCAGTCCCCCTACGCCAACTGGAAGAGCTTACATTAAAAAGTGGTGATCTTTTATTGGAAAAGTCAGGCGGCGGTGAACAGCAACCTGTTGGAGCAGTTGTGTTATATGACTTAGGGGCTCAATCTGTCTGTTCTAATTTTATTGCAAGAATAAAAATCGAGGATGATTATAGCTCTGTCTTTCTTTTATATTTACACAAGCATTTATACGAATCTGGTGTTAACAAGCGATCAATTAAACAAAATACAGGAATACAAAATTTAGATTTAAAAAGTTATTTATCAGAATATGTTGGGTTGCCTGATATTAAAGAACAAATTGCCATTGCGAGTTTCCTCGACCGTGAAACTGCCAAGATTGATGCCCTCATCGCTAAACAAGAGCGGCTCATCGAGTTGCTCCAGGAGAAGCGTACCGCCTTGATCACCCGCGCTGTCACCAAGGGGCTTGACCCCGATGTCCCCATGAAAGACTCCGGCGTGGAGTGGCTGGGGGAGATACCGGCTCATTGGAAGGTTAAACCTCTTAAGGCGGTTGCATTTGTAAATCCAGAAACACTCGCTGAGGATACTGATCCAGATTACGAATTTGATTATATTGAAATAACCGATGTTAATTTCGACGGATCAATTTCCGGAAAAGAATTTATGTATTTTAATAATGCACCTTCTAGAGCTAAAAGGAAGGTTATCCAAGGTGATATTATAATATCTACTGTTCGAACTTACCTTAAGGCAATAGCTTTAATCAAAGAAAGTAACACACGGGAATTAATTGTTTCCACCGGTTTTGCTGTTCTTAGAAATAAAGATAAAGGTGAATTAGAAAATGAGTTTTTGTGGCGTTTAGTGCAGTCATCTATTTTTGTGGAAAAGGTAGTATCATATTCAGAGGGAGTTAGTTATCCAGCAATAACCCCTTATGTTTTGGGCACACTACCCATTTGGTTTCCACCACCCACAGAGCAGAAAGAAATAGTTTTGTTTCTAAATCGTAAAATTGGAAAAATAGATTACTTAACCAGTAAAGTACATAAGAGTATTGAATTACTTAAAGAGCACCGCACCGCCCTGATCTCAGCGGCGGTAACCGGTAAGATCGATGTGCGCAGGGAGGTACCCTGATCATGACCGTTGATCACCGCGAAAAGGCCTTCGAGGATGCTGTGGTAGATGCTCTTACTGTTATCAGAGGCGAAGTATCACTTGAAGCGCCGGACGCTGCAACCACCCATCTGCCCGGCGGCTACTACCGCCGCCGGCCTGAAGAATATGACCGGGCGCGCTGCCTTATCCCCCGGGATGTGATTGACTTTATCACCGCTACCCAGCCCCGGGAATGGGAGAAGCTGAAACAGCGCCATGGCGCCCAGGTCAAAGAACGCTTTCTGGCGCGCCTTACACAGGAGGTAGAGAGACGGGGCACCCTAGAGGTGCTGCGGCGGGGGATCAAGGACTGGGGCTGCAAGTTTCGCCTGGCCTATTTCAAGCCGGCCAGCTCGCTCAATCTTGAGCTGCAGAAACTTCATGCCGCCAACATCTTCTCCGTAGTGCGCCAGCTTCGCTACAGCGAGAAAAACGAGAACAGCCTCGACCTGGCCATTTTTTTAAACGGGCTGCCCCTTTTTACCGCCGAGCTGAAGAACCCGCTTACGGGGCAGGACATCCAGGAGGCCATCAGGCAGTACCGCTTCGACCGCGATCCCCGGGAACCGCTCTTTGTTTTCGGGCGTTGCCTGGCCCATTTCGCCGTAGATCTAGACCTGGTTTTCGTCACTACACAGTTGCAGGGCGCCAAGACGCGCTTTTTGCCCTTTAACCGGGGCAAATTCGGCGGAGCCGGGAACCCGCCAAGGAGCCCCACCGAACCAGGTTATCCCAGCGACTACCTCTGGCAGGAAGTTTGGGCCAAGGACAGCGTCCTTAACCTGGTGCAGCACTTTATCCACGAGGTAGAAGAGGAAGACGAGCGGGGGCGCAGGACCGGCCGGCGCCAGCTTATTTTCCCCCGTTACCACCAGCTGGATGCGGTGCGCCGCTTGGTAGCCCATGCCCGAGAGCACGGCCCGGGGCATAACTACCTCATTCAGCACTCTGCAGGTAGCGGCAAGTCCAACTCCATCGCCTGGCTGGCTCACCAGCTGTCGACCCTTCATGACGGCTCCGACCGGCGGATCTTTGATTCTATCATTGTGCTTACCGACCGCCGTGTCCTTGACCGGCAGCTGCAGCGGACTGTACGCCAGTTTGAGCAGACCAGGGGGGTGGTGGAGAATATCGACACCACCAGCCGGCAGCTTAAAGAGGCCCTGGAGTCAGGAAAGACGATTATTGTTACCACGCTGCAGAAATTTCCGGTAATTGTGGAGCAGGTGGGAGAGCTACCGGGGAAGCGCTTTGCCGTGATTGTTGATGAAGCTCACTCCTCTCAGACGGGAGATAGTGTGAAACATATGAAGGCTGTTCTCGCAGTGGATGATCTGGCTGCTGCCGAGGCTGAAGAGATGGATGACGCGGAGGATATGCAGGATCACCTTATTGCCGAGATGAAGAAGCGAGGGCGGCTGCCTAACGTGAGCACCTTTGCTTTTACTGCTACTCCTAAACCCAAGACCCTGGAGCTGTTTGGCACCCGGCGTGAGGACGGAAGCTATGAACCTTTTAGCCTCTACAGTATGCGCCAGGCTATTGAGGAAGGCTTCATTCTGGATGTTTTAGAAAACTATACTACCTATAAAACTTATTGGCGCCTGCTTAAGACCATTGAAGAAGACCCGCGTTACGAGAAGGGTAAGGCCACCTACCTGCTGCGCTCTTTTGTGGATCTGCACGAGCATGCTATCCGTAAGAAGGTGGAGATTATGGCGGATCACTTTCATGAGCAGGTAGCCGGGCGGATTAGCGGCCAGGCCAAGGCGATGATCGTGACCCGCTCCCGGCTGCATGCCGTGCGTTACCATCTTGCTCTCGAGGCGTACCTAAAAGAAAAAGGCTACCCATATAAGTCACTGGTTGCTTTCTCAGGGACGGTGAAAGACGGGGGAAAGAATTACACCGAGGCGAACATGAACGGTTTCCCCGAGGCGCAGACGGCAAAGGCCTTTGAAAAGCCGGAGTACCGCTTTTTGGTGGTAGCCAACAAGTTCCAGACCGGGTTTGACCAGCCCCTGCTGCATACCATGTATGTAGACAAAAAACTGGGCGGGGTGCATGCGGTGCAGACCCTCTCTCGCCTTAACCGCATTCATCCCCAGAAGAGGGAAACAGTGGTTCTCGATTTTGCCAATGAAGCTGCAGAGATTCAAGAAGCTTTCCAGCCTTATTACGAGAAGACCATTCTCTCTGAAAGCACCGACCCCAACCTGCTTTACGACCTGGAAAACCGTTTACAAGATTTTGACATCTACACAGAGGATGAGGTGGAAGCATTTGTTAAAGTTTACTTTTCGGCAAAGGGTACGCAAGATCGTCTCTATGCAACTTTACGGCCCGGCGTGGATCGTTTTAACGAACTGCCTGTAGAAGAACAGGCCGAGTTTCGGGGCCTGCTCAAAGACTACGTGCGCCTTTATGCCTTTCTCTCCCAGGTGATTCCTTTTACTGACCCTGATCTGGAGAAACTTTACCTTTATGCCCGCTTTCTTTCTCGCTACCTGCCCTACCGCCGGGAAGAGCTGCCGCGGGAGATCCAGCAGAAGATCGATATGGAGTCCTACCGCATCCGCCGGCAGCATGCTGGCAAGATTGACCTGGCACGGGGCAGCGGACAGTTGGATCCCCAGGGCTCTAAGGATCACCAGAAACCAGTTGACGAACTGGAAGTCCTTTCCCGGATCATTCAAGAGCTAAACGAACGCTTCGGCACCGACTTTACCGACGAAGATAAGGTCTTTATCCGCCAGCTAGAGGATCGCCTGGCGGAAGATCCGGCCCTGGTAGCCAGCGTCCGCGTTAATCCTCCGGAAAACGCCCGGCTGACCTTCGATCACGTGGTCAGCGACCGGCTTCAAGACATGGTCGAGACCAACTTTAAATTTTACAAAAGAGTTACCGATGACCACCAGTTCGCCAAATATTTCTTAGACTGGCTCTTCGACCGCTTTTTAGAGAAGCATAACCGGGATGAATCTTGAAATATGTACTAAGGCACGGTTTCAATTAGTATAAGGCAGGTGAAAGGCAGTTTTGCTTTTAGCATGGTGCCACCGGCAGTGATATAATTTTTTTGCGGCGCACCGCCAAAGAATTTGAAATGCCTTCATACTTTGGCTGGTTTTTTCGGTTAGAGGGCTAAAATCCTGTTAGCTCTTGTTATCAAGCGCCGCTTAGCTTTAATTCCGCCAGTTCGACCACCGAGCTTAACGGGATGACCGTGCATGGCGGGAGCGCCATCTTGCTATTAAAACTTAAGCCGGGCAGGAAATCTGTTTCTCTATAGCGTAAATAAAAGAGGAAGCTTAATGCTGCTAGACAGCTGACAATGGAGTGATGCTTTCGTGAACAAGACGCCTGCCGCCGGTTTTGCCAATGAAATACACCAGCTGCTGGTTTCAGTTTCCCGGCACCTGTATCTTACCGCCCGCGGGCTGGTAAAGTACCAGGAAAAACCGATGGAGCCTGTCACCGGAAATTTTGCCTGCTCCCGGAAAGAGCGCCTGGTCTATTATGTTCTGCGCGATGCGTACAGCGGTAATTTTATCTTTCAAGTGGCCACTACCGCGGCGATGATCCCCCTGGCGGACTTTTTATATTTTGGCTGGAAAGAGGGAAAGGAAGAAGACCACTTCCGGGGTCTACCGTTGAGCCTTTCGGTGCCGAAGCGTATATCATCGCCCGGGTTGCTAACCGGGTTGCGGCGGCTGGATGTGGAACCTTTTCATCCCTCCAGCGGTTTTGCCTCCGGGATACGCATTTTGCGGGACCTGGAAGAAAACCTTTGTTTTGAAGCGCTGGGGCGCTCGGCGATCCATACCGTCGATACCTTTAATAACTGTAAAAGCAAGGTTTACCGCTTCATGCTGGAGGGCGCCGGCAGGGACAGCAAGCTGGAGCAATGGCGCGGCAACCTGATCGAAGGGCATCCACGGGCTGTGCCGGAATACCGGGAATTTATTAGCCTGTTCCCGGCAACGGCAGAAGCGAATAAAGGCTTACCGCTTGTGGCTTCTCCAGGTGAGGGCTCAGCAAGAAAGAAGCCGCGCCTGCCGGCTTTTCTTGCTGAGCCCATCGAGAATATTAAATATTCTCCTGAAAAGTTGGCCAGGGCCGGGGAGCTCCTGGGCAAGGCGATGGAGGCCGAGTACAGGGATACGCTGCTCAGGCTGGCCTGCGAAGCCCTGGAGCTGTCGCCGTACTGCACGGGGGCCTACAACTTGCTCGCGGAGGAGAGCGATTGCCTGGAAGAGAAAACGGCGCTCTACCGGCGGGGAGCGCGGGCCGGGGAGCTGTCCCTGGGGGAGCTTTTCTTTAAAAAGAATGCGGGGCACTTCTGGGGTATTATGGAGACAAGACCGTACATGCGGGCCCTGGAAGGGCTGGCCGGATGCCTCTGCGAGCAAGGGCGGCGCACTGAAGCGATCGATATTTACCGGGAGATGCTCCGGCTTAATCCCGCCGACAACCAGGGGATCCGCTACAAGCTTGCTTTACGCCTGCTGGATGAAGGGCTGAACCATGAACTGGAAAGTCTATTCCGGACTTATCATCAAGAAGAAAGCTGCTTCATGCTCTACAGCATGGCCCTGGGCCGTTTTCGCAGCGGTGACGGCTCGGAAAATATCTTTTTGCGCCGGGCAATGCGGGCCAATAAGCATGTCCCCGCCTACTTGCTGGGTGAAGAGAGGGTCCCCTACCGCCTGCCGGACTATTTTGTGCCGGGCAGTGAGGAGGAGGCGCAGATCTATGCCGGCGAGGCCGGGCGCGCCTGGCGCGAAACTGGCGGCGCCCTGGATTGGCTGCGGGAGCGGTGGACCGCTTACAGAAAAGAGGCGCCCGTACGAGCCGCCAGCCCCAATATTGCAGCTGTGCTCCAGGAATTTCTGGAGGAGCAGGCCGGGCGCTTGGGGGAAAAAACTCTTGGTAAATATGAAAATGCTGTTGAACTGCTGCAGCACTGCCTGAACAGCTACGGGCATCAGTATCTGGAAACGGCGGAGCAGGAGATGCTGGAGCGTTACGAAGAAGATGGTGATAACGAAGAGAAGTTCAACTTCAGCACTCTCTTCGGGCCGGAGAAGATTCCGGGTATCGTTGGCGAATTCCTGGGCTATTTCATGGTCCGCAAGGTGTTTTGCGGCAAGGATCAGCTCAGGACTACGGGAACGGTGATCAAAAAGCTGGCCGGCTGGCTGGCTGACCGGGGATACATTACCGGCGAAGAGGCTGAGGATATGGCTGCAAAGGCGGCCGAAGCTTACCGCGAACTGCCGGCGGCGGACGATTTAAGCGAGGCGCTCTTTGAACTGGTGGAAAGCTCTCCACCGGTTGAGGGCGATGAAGAGATGGAAGACCTGTTTTCGGTGGTTAAGGTTGAACCGGGCAAGCTGTACCTGGAGGCGGGGGCAGAGGAACCGGTGGTTGTAGCGGTGCCCCGCAGGATCAGCAGCCTCTGCTGCGAAGGGTGGATGATCCCTCTTTTGCTGGTCAAAACGGCGAGCGGCTGGCGCATTGCCGAAGCGGGAAGAGTTTACCCGATTTGATCTGGTCATGGCTATGGAAGCTCTTCTTTTTAGATCGGGGAGTTTGTTCTTACAAAGCACATCTGGTTTAGAGATCCTTCGCTTCGCTCAGGATAACATCCCTGGGGTTCTTCACCATCTATTTCCCCGTTCGTGGTGTCAAAAGCAAGGTATCCCACAGTCTCTGTTTGACAGTGTAATCAATAAGTCTCCGCTGTCTGCCAGGACAAATCGCATTATTGGCGGCCGTCCCCTTAATATATAAATTACATCCTTGACACGGTAATTTGTTCTGGCATATAATGTCATTAGCTAGATTGGCTATATTAATCTAATTCCCCTATCTTTGGCTCGCAGACCGATATCGCTATTAAATGAATGATTATTCGATTATGCCGATTAGATAGAAAAATGGTATAATGAAACGAAATTTACATGTAGAGAGGAACAATTTTGCTAGGGACTATTGTCAATGCTGGAGCAATTATTGTTGGGGCCTTACTGGGAAACCTGTTGAGGGGCGGGTTTCCTGAAAAATATAAATCAGTGATTATGCAAGGAATCAGTTTGACTGTTATCTTGATCGGTCTCTCTATGGCTTTAAAAACCCAGAACATTCTGATACTGACCCTGAGTATTGTAAGCGGAGGGATACTGGGTGAGGTTTTGAGAATCGAGGAGCGGCTCTCCAGTTTCGGAGAAAAACTGGAGAGCCGTTTCAGTGGTTCTGACGGCCCCCGCGATAGCCTTTTCACCAAGGGTTTTGTGACTGCAAGCCTGGTTTTCTGTGTGGGAGCGATGGCCATCATGGGGGCCCTGGAAAGTGGGCTTACCGGACAGCATACCACCCTGTTCATCAAATCTGTAGTTGACGGAGTGACAGCAGCTGTTTTTGCTTCCACGATGGGGATCGGGGTGGCTTTTTCCGCACTGCCGGTCTTTCTCTATCAAGGTGTTATTACCGTCGCTGCCATCTATGTGAAACCATTTTTAACCGATGCTATGATTACTGAAATGACGGCCGTGGGTGGTTTGCTCATCTTTGGCATTGGGTTCAACCTGTTGACCAGCAAACCGCATATTAAAGTAGGGAACCTGTTGCCCGCCATATTTCTTGTTATTTTCTTTGTGGTGCTGTTTGGGAAAATTTCTTTTTAATCATGCTATTTGCTACATGCTCTTTGTCCGCCTGGATCCAACCTGGAGGTTATAAGTGAGAAGTTTAAGAGCCCCGGATTTCAATACCAATACACAGCTCAACGGCGCTCTGCCGAGAAGTGGCAGGAGGAAGTTCAGTTACCAGGAGGAACGTTAGTACCTGGATCATGATCGCCGCGGAACGTAGGCTCTTTACCGCCGGTTGTCTGAAAGCAAGACCTGTATAAAAAATTGTTACGGGGTATTTTGGAGTGTTTTTATTTGTTTCCTGTTTAAATCCTAGGGCCTTTGTATTGACGTTTTTTCTCAGGGATAACCCATTCTGCTTTTAAATTGCCGTTTTCGTCAAAACGTTCGGGGTAGCACGCTCTGATTGTATCGGTGATACCTTCGATAATGCTGAGACCGCCGTTGTAACCGAGTTCCTTGTATCCAAGTTGTTCCCATACGGGTTTAGCATCGTAATAATAATCTTTGCTTTGGATATCGTGCATAAGTTTTCTATGGTTAAGACCGCCTTCACGACCTTCTTTCGCATATTTTTTATCAACCAGTGCACCGCCGATTGTAGCCACCCAGGTAGGAACGTTAATAACCTTTTTCCTGTTACCGCTTACATCGTTCATAATCTGAAGCATGGCTTTGTATTTTACGTTCTTGTTGCCGATAGGATACCTTACGCCGCCCATGCCGTTAAAAGTAGCTGCAACAACGGCTTCGGCAATACCTGTAACGTGAATCATGGTTGTACCACCCTTTGGGAAGAAGATTGCTGGTAATTTTTCAAACCTGTCTAAGAATACCTCTTTCCAAAGAGGCATTCTTTCAGGCATACGACCAAAAATGTAGGGTAATTCAAGAATAACGACCGCCATTTCTTTGCCGCCGATACGAATCATTTCCTCTGCTTGCTCATTTCTTACTCTGATATACGTATGATTTTGCGAAAGCTTTCTTTCGGGATATCTACGGTCAAAATAGCAGAAATATGAACTTAAAAGTACTGCTTTTTTAATGCCTGCTTTCTTTGCGGCACTGAAAGCCCGTCCGCAGGCCGTAACAAGCCTGTCATAGAAAAATTGATAAGCAGGGGCTTTCGGAACCACACGGTCATCAGGGCCGACTGCATAAACCATTGCCTCATAACCTCTTAGTATCCCGGTAAGTTCTTCCTCTGTCATTTCGAAAAGATTCCCATATTTTAATCCGATTTCTTTTGGGAACCAAACGCCAATGCTTTTTAAGTCGGTGTCGTCTTTAACCGGCAGTGCCAACGTATCTACGGCAATACCTTTACGTAAAAATTCAAGAGCTGAATAATAACCTAAAAAGCCTGTGCCACCAAAGATAAAAACTTTTTTAATCTCTTTATGCATTATCAATAAACCTCCATTAAAGAGACCGGTTATTCACTTAATTATAGGAGTTTGCCTTTTCCTGGAGAAATTATAGCAATATTCTGTCATGGCTGTCAACCACATAATTATCCATAATTTATCTCGGGTTACACAATCTGGCCCGGGCTTGGGGTCGGGCGCCGGTATACCTCTTGTTCTAAGCGTTCTATAAACGAGATAGAGAATGAGGAGCTAAGGCCAAATTTAAAATAGGCAGGTAATATTCAAAGTTTGTAGAAAACTAAAAGGGAACAATTGAAATAACGTTTATAATTGTTTATACTTTGCTATAATGCTTGCAGCTTGCAAGCATTAAATAGTACCATTACAACCAAGCAGGAGGGGACAAACAATGTGGACCTACGAAAAGCCAGACAATCTTGTAGAATGGTGGATTGAATACGAAAAGAGATACAGAAACAATGTCTTGTTTTGGACACACAATGACCAGGGCGGTCTCGATCCCACTACCTACGGTGAAATTGGGCGGCGGATCGACCATGCCCGCGGTGGCTTGGCCCAACTGGGTATTGGTAAAGACGATGCTGTGGGGGTGATCTCGGCTAACAGGCCGGAATGGGCGGTTCTTGCCTTTGCTACGTATGGTCGAAGGGCTCGCTATATTCCTATGTATGAGCAGGAGCTGGTTCAAACATGGAAATATATTATCAAAGACAGTGCCGTCAAGTTTCTCCTGGTTTCAACTCCGGAAATATATGAAAAGGTGAAGGATTTTCCCAAAGAGATTAAAACTCTTGAACATATCTATGTCATGGAATCCAGTGGCGAGAACAGTCTCTCTGCTCTTGAAAAGATGGGGCAGCAGGACCCTGTTGAACCGGAGATCCCTCATTATGACGATATTGCAGTCTTAATTTATACTTCTGGGACGATTGCCGAACCCAAGGGTGTGCTTCTTACTCATGGAAACCTGACTTACTGCTCGAAAGCCGGTTACAATATCTTTCCTGAACTGAATGAAGAGAATGTGGCCATTTCAATGCTGCCCTGGGCTCACTCTTACGCACTTAGCGCTGAGCTCAACAACTGGATTCAGTTTGGCGGTTCTATCGGGTTCATGAGAGACGTCACTACCCTGACCGAGGATCTCCAGCTGGTTAAACCTCACTATCTGATCTGTGTTCCCCGGCTTTTTAACAAGATCTATGACACCATCCAGATACAGATGGAAGATGCCGGTGGAATCAAGAAAAAGCTCTTTGACGCTGCTTGTGCGGCTGCCAGGAAGAAAAGAGAGCTGGCCGTGCAGGGAAAGTCTGATCCGGTGACCAATATTAAATGCGCCGTCTACGATAAGCTGGTTTTTTCCCAGGTTAGAGCCGCTTTGGGCGGCCGGGTGATCGGATCACTTACGGCTAGCGCGGCGATGAACAAAGAGATTGCTGAATTTTTCGACGATGTCGGCGTTCCTATTTACGATTGTTACGGCCTCACCGAAGCCGCTCCGGCCGTGACCATGAATTGCAAAAAGAACTGGCGGATCGGCAGTGTGGGCCGGGTTCTTGACGGGCAAAAATTGGTGATCGACAGTTCGGTGGTCGAAGATGGTGCGATAGACGGCGAGATTGTTGTTTACGGTCCGAATATCATGAAGGGCTACCATAACAAGCCAAAAGAAACAGCGGAGGTCTTGGCCCCTGACGGCGCTCTCCGGACCGGAGACCGCGGTTATCTGGATAAAGACGGTTATCTCTGGATTACCGGCCGGATCAAAGAGCAGTATAAACTGCTTAATGGAAAATATGTTTTCCCTGCGGCCATTGAAGAAGAGATCAAGCTGATCCCGTACGTGGCCAATGCCATGGTTTACGGTGACGGGAAACCATACAACGTCTGCCTGGTGGTCCCCGATTTTGAGATGACCGCCCGCTGGGCTGCGGAAAAAGGTGTCTCTAACCGTCCCGAAGATCTCCTGGCCAATAAAGAGTTCACGGAGATGATAGAAAGAGAGATCACCAGTATTTTAAAAGGAACCTTTGGCAATTATGAGATACCTAAGAAGTTCATGTTTTTGGAAGAAGATTTTACAATCGAAAACCGCATGCTCACGCAGACGATGAAGGTTAAACGACGGGTGGTGCTGAATAAGTATCTCGATGAGATTGAAGCGCTTTACGCTTAGCGGCTTTAATCTTCTGGATAGAACTGCGGCCTGGTCGGGATAGTAGAGGGTACGTTTTGGAAAAGGGAGTAGTTTTAATGACTGCACTGGAAACAATTCAGAAAAGACACTCCGTGCGTACCTATGACCGGCGACCGGTTAGCGAGGGGATTAGAAACAGGCTGCAACAGCTCCTTCAGGAGCATACTACCGGGCCCTTTGGGACCCCGGTGCGTTTCAGGCTTTTAGACCTCGACTCGGTCAGCCCCCTGGAATTCAAGAGGCTGGGCACCTACGGGATGATCCGGGGGGCCCACCTCTTTATTGTCGGAGCGGTCAAGGATTGGCAAGGCTCCCAGGTAGACCTGGGCTACTGCCTCGAGAAGATAATTTTAGAAGCTACCGCCATGGGGCTGGGCACCTGCTGGCTGGGTGGCACCTTCAGGAGAAGCCACTTTGCCCGCTGGATGCAGCTGGCCGAAGACGAGCTGCTGCCGGCGATTACTCCCGTAGGCCATCCTGCTGAAAAGAAGAGCGTGTCGGAGGCGCTTGTGCGCACCGGCGCCCGCTCCAGTCGGCGCAAACCGTGGTCGGCTCTTTTTTTCACCGGTGACGGCAAGACCCCTTTAACCGAAGACGAGGCCGGGGGTTACCGGAACGCCCTGGAAGCGGTTCGCCTGGGCCCGTCTGCTTCGAACCTTCAGCCCTGGCGGATAATTAAAGACCGGGACGGCTGTTACCGTCTTTATTTAGAGGAGAACCGAGCCTTTAACCGGGGCCTGGGTAAGATCAGGCTGCAGCATCTCGATATCGGTATTGCCATGTCTCATTTTGAACTGGTCGCCCGGGAGCAATGCATTGACGGCTGGTGGAATCCCTTTGCCCCGCCAGTGTACTATGCCGGTTTAGAGCATCTAGCCCTGTGGGAGACCGGGGAAGGTGAAGAAAATGGGAACAAAACGGGTTAAACTGATTCGCCTTGTGAGCGTCTTTACCCTGGGGGTAGCTCTGCTGGCAATTGCCGGGGGCGTGCTTCACCTGACCGTGCCGGTAGGCCCGCTGGCAGATAATATTGCGGGATTGTTTTTCTTGTTGACCCTGGGGGCGGTCAATCTCCTGGTTTACCTGGACGATCGCAATATCGAGCGAAAAGATTACCTGGGGCGCCGTTTACATCTCTTGGGGTATCTTTGCCTTGGGTTTGTAATTGCCGGCCTGCTGGCGCTGGCCGGTCTTAATATGCTTGTTACCCTGATCTATTCCAGCCGTTTCAACCGCCTGATCTACGGGGGGATTCGTTTCATCTACTTTGGCATGCTCATCCTGGGAGCGATCCTGGGCTGGCAAAACTTGGCTGCGATTAAAGGGGGGTTTCCATTTCGTCGCCGCTACCGGATTAGCTGGCGGAAGAGCCGGCAGACCGGTAAGAAAATATTGATGGTTCTGTGCTACATCGCCTTGATATCCGGTTCGGCTGGTCTCTACTTCTTTTTAGCCGGGGAGCGTTCCATCTTTGTAGAAAGCGCGCCCCAGGTCGCAGAGGTTTTGTTTTCCGGATTTGCACTTTTCCATGCCTTTATCCTGCCCAGTGTCTCTGTTCTATTTTTAAAGCTTCAGAACCGGCCAGGCAGCGCCGCGACCCTGCTTGCCGGCATCCTGGGGGTAACCTGCTTTATACTCTATTTGCTGCCCTTGATGGCCTTATCTGAAACCTGTGCCGGGGCGGAAGCCGAATTCACCCGTGCCTTCGGCAGCGAGCGGCCGGAGCAGCTTAATCCGTCCTGGGCGGAC
>JAAZPQ010000014.1 GCA_012797175.1 Bacillota bacterium | reverse complement strand
GGTCCCCTTTATGGAGACGATGGCGCTGCGGCCGCCGGCCAACCCCTACGGCCGGACAAAGGCGATCAGCGAGCAGATTCTTGGCGACGTGGCCCGGGCCGAGCCGGGCTGGGCGGTGGCGCTGCTGCGCTATTTTAACCCGGTGGGGGCCCATGAGAGCGGCTTGATTGGCGAGGCGCCGGTGGGCACCCCCAACAACCTGATGCCCTATATCACCCAGGTGGCCAGGGGAAAACTGGACAAGCTGCGCATCTTCGGGGACGATTATCCTACCGTTGACGGGACCGGCGTGCGCGACTATATTCATGTTTGCGACCTGGCCGAGGGGCACCTGCGGGCCTTAGACAGGCTTAGCCCGGGGGTACACAGCTATAACCTGGGTACCGGCCGGGGGACCAGCGTGCTGCAGCTGGTCAAGGCTTTCGAAGAGGCGAACGGAATCAAGCTGCCCTACGAGATTGTCGCTCGCCGGCCCGGCGATATCGCCGAGAGCTATGCCGACGTGACCAAGGCCCAAAGAGAGCTGGGCTGGGCGGCGAGGCGAAATATAATCGATATGTGCCGCGATGCCTGGCGCTTTGAGCGGGGGCGGGGCTAGGCGGCTTTTAAGATAACACTTTAGGAGCGTGAAGAAGATGAAGATACGGAAGGCGGTGATCCCGGCGGCGGGGCTGGGCACCAGGTTCTTGCCGGCGACAAAGGCCCAGCCGAAAGAGATGCTGCCGGTGGTGGACAAGCCTACCCTGCAGTATATTATCGAAGAGGCGGTCCAGTCGGGGATCGAAGAGATTCTAATCATCACGGGTAGAAATAAAACCGCGATTGAGAACCATTTTGACAGGTCAGTTGAGCTGGAGCTTGAGCTGGAGCGAAAAGGCCAAGCAGAGCTGCTGGCCGAAGTACGGGCCATCTCCGAGATGGCCAATATCCACTATATCAGGCAGAAGGAGCCGAAGGGGTTGGGCCATGCTATTTATTGCGCGAAGAGCTTTATCGGCGAAGAGCCCTTTGCCGTTCTTTTGGGGGATGATATAGTCTATGCTAAAAAGCCTTGCCTGCAGCAGATGATCGCCGTCTATGACCGCTACCGGGCCTCTATTTTAGGGGTCCAGGAGGTGGCGCGAGAAGATGTTTCCAAGTACGGCATCGTGGACGGGGAGCAGCTGGAGGAGAGGGTCTACCGGGTTAGGGGGCTTATTGAAAAACCTGCTCCGGAGCAGGCGCCGTCTGCGATCGCTATCTTAGGCCGCTATATCATCAGCCCGGCTATATTTGAGATCCTGGCCCATACCCGGCCCGGCAAAGGCGGCGAGATCCAGCTGACCGATGCCCTGCAGGAGCTGGCCCGGAAAGAGGCCATCTATGCCTATATTTTTGAGGGCCGCAGGTATGATGTTGGCGACAAGCAGGGATTCTTAGAGGCCACTGTCGAATATGCCTTGAGAAGAGAAGAGCTGCGCGAAGAGTTTCTCAGCTACTTGCTGAAAGTGGTAGAAAAGGAGAGCGGAAACCGGGCTGCTGAGCGGGTTGCGCCGGCCGGGGATAAGCGCCAGTAAGTAGCTGCCTTAGTAGGACGAGGGTTAAAAATTGGTCAACTATTATCGAGGGGTGGCATGATGAGATACAACTATGAAAAACAACATCGTAAAGGTAAACTGCATGCCATGGAACGGATCCAGGCCTTGCTCGATGAGGGGACGTTCGTAGAGATAGGCTCTCTAGCCAGCCATGCTCGCGAGGGTTTTGGCATCGAGCAGGCGGTGACCCCTTATGACGGGGTTATCACCGGGTTTGGTGAAGTTAACGGCAGAAAAGTAGGTATCTACTCTCAAGACTTTACCATCCTGGGGGGATCGCTGGGGAAACAACACGGCGCCAAGATAGCCGGTATTATCCGCCTGTGCATCGAAGCGAGATGCCCGGTTATCGGGATAAATGATTCCGGGGGGGCGAGAATTCAAGAAGGGGTTCATTCCCTGGCCGGCTATGGCGACATCTTTTACTATAACACCCTGGCTTCAGGATATATTCCCCAGATCTCGATTATTGCCGGGCCCTGCGCGGGAGGCGCGGTCTACTCGCCCGGGTTAACCGATTTTGTCTACGTCATCGACGGGATTAGCAACATGTTTGTGACCGGGCCCAAGGTGGTTAAAGGGGTAACCAATGAAGTGGTTACTACAGAGCAGCTGGGGGGGGCCGCGGTCCATTCAACCGACAGCGGGGTGGCACACTTCAGGTGCCGCGACGAAAAAGAGACTTACAACCACGTTAGAAAGTTATTGAGCCTGGTCCCTCACTATTACGGTGATAACCAGGCAAAAAAATATGACTACCGGGCTTTAGAAAACGAACAGAAGATGCTCGACCTGCTGCCTGAAAAGAGCAACCGCACTTACGATATGAAGAATATCATTAATGCGCTCTTAGATAAAGGTAGCTTTCTAGAAATTCAGGAGCAGTTTGCTAAAAACGCTATCGTGGGCCTGGGCACGCTTTCGGGGATTAACGTCGGTATCGTGGCCAACCAGCCTTACCATATGGCCGGGGTGATCGATATCGATGCCAGTGATAAGATTGCCCGCTTTGTCAGGTACTGCGATGCCTTCGAGATACCGCTGGTTACCTTAACCGATGTGCCCGGTTTTATGCCCGGGCTTCAGCAGGAGACCAGGGGGATTATCAGGCATGGGTCCAAGGTTCTCTATGCCTATTCGGAGTCCACGGTGCCGAAGGTTAATGTTATTATTAGAAAAGCATACGGCGGGGCCTATATCGCCATGTGCAGCAAGCATCTCGGCGCTGATTTCGTTTACGCCTGGCCGACGGCCGAGATCGCGGTGATGGGTGCAGAGGGGGCTATCGATATCCTCTATCACAGGGAGATTAAAGCGGCCGCGGACCCGGAGAAATTTAAAGAAGAAAAGATCAAGAGCTATAACGAGATGTTCTTAAACCCGAACATCGCTGCAGAGTGTGGCTATATCGATGAGGTGATTGACCCGGATGATACCCGGAAGATACTGTTCCAGTCGCTTGCCCTTCTGATCCATAAAAAGTCGACCCGTCGGCTTCAGAAGAAACATGGGAACATCCCCCTGTAACAGTAAAACTTGGCTTGAAGTCTTTTTATCTTTTCAGCCTATCTTGAGGCTTACATATTAATCAGCATCATCAGGCCCAGCATGCAGAAGATCGCTCCCACGATCTTGCTGAGCTTGGCTTCATTTACCTTGTTGGCATACCTGGCGGCAATTCTGCCGCCAGCGACCGTGCCTGCAGCACTGCACAGGGCAGCCTTTGCCGGTAGGTTTCCGGTCAGGGCATGGCCTAAGGCGCCGGAGGCGGCTGTAAAGGCCATGATCAGTGTCGAGGTGCCGACGCCTTCATGCATCTTATAACCCATTACAAAGACCAGTATCAACAGTATCATTACGCCTCCGCCCGCACCGAGCAAGCCGCTTATGATACCGACAAGCAGGCCGAGCAGAATACCGGAAGCGA
The DNA here is from genome assembly GCA_012797175.1 of Bacillota bacterium. Lineage (GTDB taxonomy): Bacteria > Bacillota > Dethiobacteria > DTU022 > DTU022 > JAAZPQ01. Next base: position 2,286 of record JAAZPQ010000014.1, on the reverse strand, counting down.
TAACATTTTTTCTTAAGAGCTGAAGGATACTGTTTCCCGAGCCTTCTTTTACTGCTGCTTCTTCATTTAACGAGAGCGGGTTATTTTTGCCCCGTCTCCAAAATATTATCGCGCTGATAACTAAAAAGATGCCGAACGAATTACCGAGGCCTACTTCAGGGACATGCGGCGAGATAAAGCTGCCGATCTGGGCGCCTACGACTGAGCCCAGGACGATCCACCAGCCTTGCGCTAGGTTGAGGTTGCCGGCTTTGTAGTAGGTCCAGCTCACTACCAGTGAAGCGATGGTATCGGCGAAAAGGCTGACGCCAATGGCATCAAAGGTCGAGTAGCCCAGCATGATAATACCGGGGACCAGCACCATTACTCCGCTGGCCCCGATTAGCCCGGTCATTACGCCGGCGATGAATCCTATGAGCAGCATAACAATAAATGTCATCTTTCTTCACCCTTCGGTAATAGTTTAGATATGCAGATTTTACTATTATGTTACTCCACGATCTTAAAGTGTATTTTTAGCTTGGTCAAGTCCATTTTGTGGTTTACTTTAACCGCTTCTCTCTTAATTTACACCTATTGCAACCGGCAGTATTTTTGCCGCTACAGAAGCGGCGGCCCTGCTGCCCGCACCGCCGCCTTCGATAACCACAACAAAAGCAAGCGGAAAGTCGTCTCTGGCTAAAAACCCGGTAAACCAGGCATGGGGCTTTCTCTCTGCGCCTACCTCTGCCGTGCCCGATTTGGCACAGAGCTCGAGCCCTCTGAAATTATGCTCACCATAAACAGTGAGCGTATTGTTTCGCATCATGTTTTTTAACGTGGCCGTTGTTTCTTTCGAAAGTAGCTCTTTCTTATTCTCTGTATCATTAAGAGAAGAAAAAACATTCTTATCTGCCAATATCTTTGGCGTTACGCGGATCCCGTCATTGGCAATTGCCCCCACGAAGGCCATAAAATTCAGCGGGTTTGCCGTATTGGTAAATTGACCGATGCCCGCCCAGGCCAGCTCCGCCTTGGTGGCGCGGGCAAGGTCCACCTTGCCGACGGCGGTTTTAATGCCGTCGATCTCCAGGCTTGAATTGAATCCCGCCAGCTCGGCATATTCCTGCAATCTATCCGCCCCTAGTTCTAAGGCTATTTGGGCAAAAGTAACATTGCAGGAATGAGCCAGGGCCTCTTTCAGTGTTACCTGGCCATGTGCCGTCAGGCAGGTGACCATATTCCCTTCAATTTGCGTTCTCCCCTGGCACTGGTATGGTTTACGCATAATGTAAGGGAGATGGTCCAGGGCGGCGGCGGTTGTGACCAGCTTAAATACTGAACCGGGTGTATAAGTAGCTGAAAGCAAACGGTTAAGGTAAACGCCTTCGTAGCTCTCCGGGTAGCTCTGTAGATCGGGCGGGTTCGCCGGGTCAAAAGAGGGCGAACTGACCATGCAGAGAATCTCGCCCGTCTTATAGTTATAGATGCCGACCGTGCCTTTGCGGCCATTCAGCTCCTGGTAGGCCCTGGCGCAGAGGTTGGCATCCAGGGTCAGGGTAAGGTCGTGAGCAGGGCTGATCTTGTTGTTAAAGCGATACGCTCCATTAAAAAAATTCCAGCCCGTCAGGCGGTCCCTGAACACTAGCAGGGCGCCCGTTTCGACGTTGTCACCCCGGTCTCCGGTGGCATGCATGACCGCGGTGCGCACGGTGGCATCTTCATTGAACCTAATCTCTCCGTCAACCATCTGGATTAGAATATTGCCGTGACGGTCATAGATCGTTCCCGAGGTGTTTAACCTTGCATTTGTATAAAAATGCCTGTTAGAGGGATGTTGCGCCCAGGCAGCGGCATGGTTGACATACTGCACCAGAAAAACGGTGAGGCCTAAAACAAGGAGCACGGTCAGGGCTACCAGGACAGCGGTGCGTGCCGATATTAATTTCATCTTCTTCACCTGCTCTTCATTAATATTTAGGCTTGAGCCGCTTATTCAGCTGACTTAATCAGCGCTAAAAGGCCCCATGAAGCAATCATCGAAGAGCCCCCGTTGGAGATAAAAGGTATGGTCACTCCCGTAAAGGGCAGGAGATCTACTGACCCTAAAACATTTAATGCTGTTTGAAGTAAAAATATGGCCGCCGCTCCGCAGGCGGCGATGGCATAGAAAGAGGAGCGGCAGTTTTTCGTGAGAATCACGGCGCGAATTGCTAAAAAGAGTAGGGCTAAAACCGCCGTAAAGGCAACGATCAGGCCCCATTCTTCGCAGAGCATCCCGAAAACCAGGTCTGTATCGGCTGCCGC
>JAAZPQ010000125.1 GCA_012797175.1 Bacillota bacterium | reverse complement strand
TGCCGGGAAGACGCTTTTTTGAGATCGGCCGTCGCCTTATTCAACAGGGGCACCAGGTTACCGTAATTACCGGTAACTCTGAGCTGGGGCTGCCGCTGGGCCGGAAAAAGATTGGCTTGCTGCAGAAAGACGGAATGGCTATCGTTGTCTTCAACCTCGGTTACCCTCAGGTGAAAGAAGGGGAGAGGAAGGGCATTAACGCGACGTTTGCCCGCCGGGCCGCCCGGCAGGGGTGCAGGCTGCCGCGCCCCGACCTGGTGCTGGCCTCGTCACCACCGCTGGCCACAGCCGGACCGGCATACTCGCTGAGCTGTTTTTATGAAGTGCCGCTGATCATGGAGATTCGGAAAATAGAGGCAGTGCCTCTTGATTACCGGGATAGCCTGTGGAAAAGAATTTTTACCCCCCCGGAGCAGAGAACGGCGCTTAAGGCATTTAGCCGGGCTCAATCGATTATTGCCACCAGCCCCGGTATTGCCATGACCGTTGCCCAGATCACCTCTCCCGGAAAAACCGTTTACGTCCTTCCGGATGAACTTGACTTCGAAACCCTCTTTCAGGAGTTTAATAATATTCTGACAGCCATGCAGTTATCAAAAGATAAAAATTAGCTTGACTTCTGCAGTGACGGCGCCGTAAAATATGTTCAGGTTAAAATATGGTAACCTGGTAAGCTAACCATAAGAGAAGGAGCCGTTTTACTTGCCCCGGGAAAAGAGTGAGAGAAGAAGGATTTGGCAGTGGCTCGGTATCCTGCTGGTTGTTTGCGGCCTGGGGTTGCTGGGTTACTTTGCCTATCAAAAAGTGCAGATAGACTATTATCAGTACCGGCTGCGGAAGGCCTACGAAGATACTTTTTATGACCTCCCGGATGGTTCAGATAAATTTGACGATATCGTTATGACCGAGCGGCAGCCGATGCGGCTTGTTATTCCGAAGATCAATGTCGACCTCATTGTCCAGGTTGGTGATGTTTTTGATATGGCTCTGCTTGATAAAGGGCCGGTTCACTTTCAGATGAGCGACCTGCCCAGCACTGAGCCAGGCAATGTGGCCATCGCGGCGCACCGCGGTTCCCGCTGGGGCTTCTTTACCGATCTGGATCGGCTTCGCGCCGGCGATCAGCTTTTTCTGGATGTAGCCGGTTACCGTTTTATCTACGAGATGGAATGGAAAAAAATTGTCGAGCCGGACGACTGGAGCGTTATCGATTCTACCGATTATCCTGCTTTAACCCTGCAGACCTGCCATCCGAAGAATGTCCGGGGCACCCATCGCCTTATTGTTCGAGCCAAGCTCGTGTCGGTAACGCGGGCTCCATTATTTAATTAATACCTAAAATAGTGTAAATTTAGTTAAGTTTAGGTGTATAATAGAAACATGTGGCAAAAAATTGTTTCTTTAACAACCGACCGCAGGGCATTCTCCAGGTTTATATTGCTCGGCATCATTGTTGTTGCCCTGAGCCTGGGCGGGATAGCGCTCTATAAGTATCTTCTGGATCCCGCGCATGCTTTTCCTGATGAAGACTGGCATCTTTGCTTTGACAAAGATACGGTTAACCTGGTCTTGCTGGGGTTTGATCGCAATGCGGCCCGGGATAAGCACTACCGTATTTACCGCCCGGACACGATCATGATCGCTTCGATTAATTTTCGTAAAGCTTCTGTCGCTATTGTTAATATTCCGCGGGACAGCTATGTAAAAATTAACGGGGAAGA
>JAAZPQ010000124.1 GCA_012797175.1 Bacillota bacterium | reverse complement strand
GCACGAATTTCGCCGCGAGCTGCGGCGGGTACTCGATAATGCCGTGGATAGCTACCTTGCTGAGAGGGAGTACCACGAATTTGTCCGCCTGTTAAAGTATTTTTTAAACTTGCAGCAGCCCAGGATAGAGCTGCTCCACCTTTCTGTTGATGCCAAGGGGCGCTTCCAGGTTATGGATCGCTGCTTTAAGCGGGTTGATCCCCATGATTGGGAGGAGTTGGCGGTTGCAGATTTCGACGAGGAGAGCGATTATGAAGATATTCTTGTCAGCATGCTTGTTTCGGTGGCTCCCCGCCGAATTATGCTGCACCAGAACGTCTCCTCCCGCTACCCCCGGGCCGTTAAGAGCCTGCGCTCTGTTTTTGAAAGCAGGCTTATCTTCTGTGAAAACTGCGCCTACTGCCGCCGGGAGAAGATTCACCTGGTGACCGGTGACAGCCGTCCACGACCGGGCACTTCATAAATATCGGTGCTAGGCGGGATAGTTTCCTTCTCTTGACAGGGATGGGGACAAGTCATATCATAAGACTATCGAATTGCAGCAGGGAAGGAGGCGCAGTTATTGTCACAGATCACGGTTAAGCTTAGGCACGGAGAAGAGCTCTCTTATCCTGCGGGAATCAGCTGTCTGGAAATCTGTCGTGAACAGGAGCACTCCTACGGGGGCACCATCCTCGCGGTAGAGATTAACGGAAAGGAATGCGATCTCCGGACTGTTCTTCTCGCCGACAGCGAGATTAATTTTTTGGATTTTTCCACGGAGCAGGGAGCCAGGATCTATCGTCACAGCACCAGCCACGTTCTGGCCCAGGCCGTGAAGAGGCTTTATCCTGAAGCCAGGTTGGGGATCGGCCCGGCCATAGAGAACGGCTTTTATTATGATTTTGAGTTTGCGGAGCCTATTTCGGCTGCCGATCTTGAAAAGATCGAAAAAGAGATGGAGCAGGTCATTACCGAAAAGCTGCCTTTCAAGCGCCGTGAGATCAGTCGGGAAGAGGCGCGGGCTCTCTTTCAGCAGAGAGGCGAACCATATAAGTGCGAACTTATCGACGAATTGCCGGAGGACGAGTTGATTACAGTTTATGAGCAGGGCGAATTTGTGGATCTCTGTGCGGGCCCACATCTGCTCGATACCGGCAAGATCGGGGCGTTTAAATTAACCGGCCTGGCCGGGGCATACTGGCGGGGCGATGAGCGCAACCCGATGCTGCAGCGAATTTACGGCACCAGCTTTCTTACTTCAGAGCAGCTGGCGCAGCATCTGGATCTGCTTGCCGAAGCGCAGAAAAGAGATCACCGCAAGCTGGGCCGTGAGCTTGATCTCTTCAGCCTGCATGAAGAGGGGCCCGGCTTCCCCTTCTTTCATCATAACGGGATGATAATTATCGAAGAGTTGCTCTCTTTCTGGCGGGAGCAGCATCGCCGGGCCGGTTACGAGGAGATTCGCACCCCGCTACTTTTAAGCCGGGTCCTGTGGGAGCAATCCGGACACTGGGAGCATTTTCGTGAAAACATGTACTTTACCCAAATTGACGAGCAGGACTATGCGGTTAAGCCGATGAACTGTCCCGGGGCGATGCTGGTCTATCGTTCGCGGATGCACAGTTACCGGGACCTGCCGCGGCGCATTGCCGAGCTGGGCCTGGTCCATCGCCATGAACTTTCAGGGACTTTGCATGGCCTGCTGCGCGTGCGCAGCTTTACTCAGGACGACGCGCACCTCTTCATGGCTCCTGATCAGATCGAATCAGAGGTTGCTGGCGTGATTGAGATGGTCGATTACTTTTACCGCGTTTTTGGTTTTAACTATCGTGTTGAGCTGAGCACCAGGCCGGCCAAAGCAATGGGCAGCCTGGAGATGTGGAACAGGGCCGAAGCGATTCTCGAGCGAGTCCTGCAAGAAAAAGAGATCTCTTACCGGATTAACGAAGGTGACGGTGCTTTTTACGGCCCTAAAATTGATTTTCATCTCGAAGATTGCCTTGGCCGTAGTTGGCAATGCAGCACCATTCAGCTCGACTTTCAGATGCCGGAAAAATTTGATCTTACCTATATCGGTGCCGACGGCCAAAAACATCGTCCGGTGGTGATTCATCGCGTCATCTACGGGGCCATCGAGCGCTTTTTGGCCCTGCTGATCGAGCAATATGCCGGCGCCTTTCCGGCCTGGCTGGCCCCGCAGCAGGTTGTAGTTATTCCGATTACTGAGCGGCAGCATGCCTATGCCGCCGACGTCTGCACCGCACTGAGCGCGGTTTCTTTCAGGGCCTACCGTGATGAGCGCAACGAAAAGGTCGGCTATAAGATCCGGGAGGCGCAGTTGAAAAAGATACCTTATATGTTGATTGTAGGCGCCCGCGAGGCCGAAAGTAACCAGGTAGCGGTTCGCCATCGGGAAAAAGGAGATCTCGGACCCTGGCCACTGGATAAATTTATAGCCCATCTTCAGCAGGATATCGTAGAAAAAAAATAGTTTGACCCGGTTGAAAATCTTTGGTATGCTCCAGTCAGAAGATAACTAGCATTATATTATAAGTAGAAGCCACTGCTTCTCACCCTGGGGCGCTAAAACAGTGATGCTGCTGCCAGGGTTATCCAGAATAAATTGGGGATTGGTGAGCAGGTGGTTCTAAGCCTGCTCTTATTTATTTGTCAAGGTCAATGTTGGGGGAATGCTATGGCGGGAGGTGAAAAAGATTACCAAAAATTTGTTCGTTAATGAGCAAATTAAAGCCCGGGAAGTGCTCGTGATCGATGCTGATGGCAATCGGCTTGGCGTAATGACGCTTAAAGATGCTCTCAATGTGGCCCGGCAAAGAAAGTTGGACCTGGTGAATGTGGCGCCTCATGCGCGTCCACCGGTCTGCCGGCTGATGGACTTCGGTAAGTATAAATATGAGCAGAACAAAAAAGAACGCGAAGCCCGTAAGAAACAGAAAGTGATCACGGTCAAAGAGGTTAAGCTGCGCCCGAAGATAGAGCAGCACGATTTTGCGGTAAAAGCAAGAAACTGCCGCCGCTTTCTGGAGAGCGGGGACAAGGTTAAAGTGACTGTGATGTTTAGGGGTAGAGAGCTTGCTCATCCCGAGATTGCCTATCGGCTCTGCCAGCAACTGGCTGAGGAACTCGATGACTGTGCTGTTGTTGAGCGTAAAGCCAAGCTTGAAGGACGCAATATGACCATGATATTGTCCCCTAAATCATAGTTGAAGGAGGCAAGAATGAATAATGCCTAAAATGAAAACTCACCGGGGGGCGGCAAAGCGTTTTAAAAAAACCGGTCGCGGTAAGTTTAAACGCCAACGTGCTTTCGGGAGCCATCTCCTGACGAAAAAAAGCGCCCGTCGTAAAAGAAGGCTGCGCCGCTCTACCTTGGTCAGCGCTTCTGACTATAAGCGTATCGACGAGCTATTGCCTTAATCGAGAAAGGAGGTTTTGATCATGCCTCGCGTAAAACGTGGACCGGTTGCGCGCCAAAGGCGCAAGAAAGTAATAAAACTGGCCAAGGGCTATTATGGTGGTAAGAGCAGGTTATACCGGACGGCAAATCAGCAGGTCATGAAATCGCTTTCATATGCCTACCGGGATCGCCGGCAGCGGAAAAGGGACTTCCGTAAACTCTGGATCACCCGGATTAATGCTGCCGCCCGCTCCAACGGGATCTCTTACAGCCGTTTTATTAATGGTCTTAAAAAAGCCGATGTTGAAATTAATCGGAAAATGCTTGCCGAGATGGCCGTTCACGACCAGGACGGTTTTAACCGGCTGGTTCAGGTAGCGAAAAAGCACAGCTAGCGGTGCCTGGCTCTCTGGCAGCCTCATTTCTGCTCCGGCTTCTCTGATGGAGGTGAGCAGCTAATCATGTGGCATCGCTCCAGACCTGCCAACCCGGAGCGTTTTTTGGCCGGGGGTTTTATCGCGGTAATTCTGGCCGGTTCACTCCTGTTAAGTCTCCCCTTTGCCTACTCGGGCCGGGGGCACGCCTATGTTGACGCTCTCTTTACCGCTACCTCTGCCGTCTGCGTTACCGGCCTGGCAGTCGTCGATACGGGGAGCTTCTACACGCTTTTTGGGCAGACCGTGGTGATGCTCCTTATTTTTATCGGCTCCCTCGGTTTTATGACCATAGCTACACTGTTATACGTATATTTAGGGCGGCGGATTACGTTGCGTGACCGCCTGATTATGCGTGAGGCTTTGAACTTACGCTCGATGGCTGACCTCGGTCCATTGGTGCGCGCGGTGGTCCGGATGGCGCTGCTGTTTATCTTATGTGGAACTGTCCTCATGGGGCTGCGGTTTATTCCGCAAATGGGTCCGGTCCGCGGGCTGTTTACGGCTCTTTTCCATGCCGTCTCGGCTTTCGGCAATGCTGGCCTAGACCTTTTCGGTAATTTTGAGAGCTTGACCCGATTTCCTACTGATTACCTGGTTAACGGTACTATCGCTGTGCTTTTTATTTGCGGCGGGCTGGGCTTTACCGTGGTCCTTGAAGTTTGGCAAAGGTTTTCCCGCCGTAGCCGCTTCTCTTTACATGCCAAGTTGGTTTTAATCATTACCGCTCTTTTACTGGCTGTGGCTACTTTACTTATCCTGGCCCTGGAGTATGACAACCCGCAGACGATGGCGCCTTTATCCTTTGGAGAAAAACTTTTTACGGCCTTTTTTACCGCCGCCACTCCCCGGACGGCCGGCTTTAGCGTTTTTAATCCGGGTTTTCACCGGATGCCGACACTAATTATTCTGCTGGCACTGATGTTTATCGGTGC
>JAAZPQ010000123.1 GCA_012797175.1 Bacillota bacterium | reverse complement strand
TGACAATACCGGTTGCTTTCAACATTGTTTCCTCCTTTGTGAAGTTCCAGGCAATAACTCTCTGTTCTAAAATTAGTATTCATCCTCAACAGTTGTTTTATGCATTCGGAATGGTTTAACAGAAGGTAAATCTTAATTCTAACTTCACTTTGGAAAGCGTCAAAAAAATCTCAGCAAGGAAAGCGCTTCTTAAGCCGGGCCATTTTTTAATAGCTTCGCCTCTAATCATAGTTAAGCCCGATTCCGTTCCGAAACTTCTCCGCCAAGCTCTTTTAAAAAGCAAAGCAGATCCGGGAGTATCCTCTCCTCGGTAGCCTCTTTAAATCTTATCCGGAGTGTTTCCCGGTCGGCCCAGGTAACCCGGGCTCGGACCCTGCCGGCCGCCGGATAAAGCCTGGACCGGTCAAGCTTCTGACCCGGGTAAAACCTGATCTCTACAGCGCTATCATGCTGCTGCAGCGAAGCAATCCCCAGTTGCCGAGCCATGATTCTTAAAGAAGCCGCCGCCAGGAGGTTTTTTACCGGGGGCGGCGGTGACCCGTAGCGATCGCGCAGCTCATCTTCGACCTCGCGCAGCTCATCTTCGGTGCCCAGAGTGTAGATGCGCTGGTAAAAATCGATCTTCTGATCCTGGTTGATAATATAGGATGAAGGTAGGTAGGCGTTTAATTTCAGATCGAGGTGCGGCGGCGGCAGCGGCTCCTGCTTGGGCGGAAGCTTCTTGATTTTCGATACGGCCTCCTCCAGAAGGCGGGAATAAAGATCAAACCCGATCTCCACCATGAAGCCATGCTGCTCTGCGCCTAGGATGTTGCCGGCACCGCGAATCTCCAGATCGCGCAAAGCTACTTTGAATCCCGAGCCAAGCTCGGTGAACTCTTTGATCGCCTGCAGCCTTTTTTTCGCGTCTTCTGTAATAATCTTCTCCCGCCGGTAAGTCAGGTAAGCGTATGCAAGCCGGTTGGAGCGGCCTACCCGCCCGCGAAGCTGGTAAAGCTGGGCCAGTCCGAACTGGTCGGCATCGTAAACCAGCAGCGTATTGACGTTGGGTATATCCAGTCCGGCTTCAATAATGGTCGTGCTCACCAAGATCTGATATCTTCCATTGATAAAATCATCCATGATCCGCTCGAGAGAGCTCTCCGGCATGCGGCCATGCCCTACGGCCACCGCTGCTTCGGGAAACATCGCCTGGATCTTTTTAGCCATGGCATTAATCCCGGCAATCCGGTTAAAGACAAAATAGACCTGTCCCCCCCGGTGCAGCTCCCGCTGGATCACTTCTTCAGCCAGGGCATCAGAGTATTCTGCAACAAAAGTTTGGACCGGATAGCGGTTTTCCGGAGGTGTTTCTATCACGCTTAAATCTCTCACCCCGACCAGGGAAAGATGCATCGTCCGCGGTATGGGGGTGGCGGTCATAGCCAGAACATCGACAGAGAGTCGCATCTGCTTCAATTTCTCTTTGTGGCGTACCCCGAAGCGTTGCTCTTCGTCAATAATCAACAGCCCGAGATCGTGAAACTGGATATCTTCTGAAAGAAGCCGGTGGGTGCCGATAACAATATCGATCTTACCCCGGGCCAGGTCTGCCAGAATCTCTTTTTGCTTCAAGGAAGAGACAAACCGGCTTAACTGAGCCACCCGGAATGGAAATTCGGCAAACCGCTCCGTAAATGTCCGGAAATGTTGCTGGGCCAGAACCGTGGTTGGAACAAGCATGGCTACCTGTTTACCCTCCATGACCACTTTAAAGGCTGCCCGCAAGGCCACCTCGGTCTTTCCGTAACCGACATCGCCGCAAATGAGGCGGTCCATGGGGTACTCCTTCTCCAAATCCGCCTTCACCTCGGCGATCGCCTGCAGCTGATCGCCTGTCTCCTCGTAAGGGAAGAGAGATTCAAATTCAAGCTGCCAAGGATGATCCGGGCCAAAGCTATGGCCAGCAGTTAACTCGCGAGCGGCATAAAGTGCCAGTAGCTCCTGGGCCATCTGCTCTACAGAGGCCTTAGCCCGGCTCTTAGCCCGCTGCCACTCTCCGCTGCCGAGGCGATAGAGCCGCGGAGCCCGGCCCTCCGCCCCGATATATTTCTGGATCAGATCGATCTGATCAACGGGAAGATAGAGCTTGTCGCTTCCCCGATACTTGATCAGCAGATAATCTCGCTGGACACCGCCAATCTCAAGGGTGCTTAGCCCCAAGTATTTGCCGATACCGTGTTGTTCGTGAACAACATAGTCACCGACGGCCAGTTCCCGATAATCACGCAGCCTGAGACCCTCCGGCCGGGCCAGACGCCTCTTTTTGCGGCGGCGGGGGATCAGGTTATGCTCCGTAACCACGGCCAACTTCAGCGAAGGAATAAGAAACCCTTCCTCCAGGTTGACCGTCAGCATGCGGGCCTCTCCCGGAACCCACGGCTGACCGGACTCACCGCCTACAGTAAGGCCTTGCTCTCTTAAAATTTGCTGCAATCCCCCAGCCCGCTCCGGGGTCGCCGCCGTAAAAGCAACCCGGTAAGCCGCTGCCGTCCACTCCTGAAAATCCGCTTTCAGTAGATCCCACTGCCCGTGATAATGGGCCATACTTTTTCCTTCCAGGGAAAGCTCGCGCGATATCTTTAGAGAACCGGCGGAGGATGGGAAAAGGCTCAGAGCAACAAGATTGGAAACGGAGGCAAGGAGCTCTTCGATCTGCCAGTAAGGATAAAATCGTCCTGGAAGCATTTCACCCCGGGCAAAAATATTACCGTAGTGTCTGAGAAGTTCCCGGTGTAAGTCGGCGGCTTTTTCAAAGATGGCCGCCGGCTCCTCGACCAGGATTAAAGATTCAGGCGGCAGGTAATCAAACAAAGAGGCCCCTTCATCATAAAAAAAGGAGAAATGGCTGGAGAGAAGATCCAGCCCGCCGGGTTCAGAAAGACGGTTTAGATGCTGTCCGGTACTTGCTTTCAACTTTGCGGCCGTTGATTCTTCTCCTTTACGATGCAGCCTGGAGAGAGCCAGCTCCAACTCGTGGTAAATCCGCTGCCTCCCTTGCTCATAGAGCGCATTAGGAAGAACCAGTTCATATGCCGGCAGGATGACCGCCTGCTCAAGGCGTTCAGTAGAACGCTGCGTATCCGGATTAAAAAGACGAATCGATTCAATCGTCTCGTCAAAAAGCTCCACCCGCAGGGGCAGCTCCCAGCCCGGGGGAAAGATATCGATAATTTCACCACGGGCGCTGCACTGGCCCCTTCCTTCAATCAAGGGGACTCTAACATAGCCTCTCTCGATCAGCTTTTCCAGAAGCTGCTCACGCTCAACCCGCTCGCCTTGCTGTAGTAAAATCAACAACCGGCGCCATTGGTCGGGAGGAAGAACCCGGGAAATCAGGGCGGTAAAAGGGGCCACGTAAATACCCTCTCTTTTTTGGCAGATCCATTCCAGAAAAGAGAGGCGCTGCCAGCGCTGCTCCATGCTCTGGGTAAGAAAATCGGCAGCGATAAAAAGCTCTCGCGCCGGTAAAAAGTTCACCTGGTCAGCAGGTAAAAAAACAAGCAGATCTTCGTATATTTTTTCAGCCCGCGCCGTATCGGAAGTAACCACCAGCACCGGACGGCGACCTTCCGCCGCCAGCCCGGCCTGCAAGAATACCCTGGCGCTATCATCGAGCCCGGTTACCGCTATGCGGAAGCCAGAACCGGAAAGGATCTCCATCAAGCTGTTAAAAGAGCGATCTCGAGGCCACTCTTTAAGTAACTCATGCAAAAACACGCCTCTGTCCTCACTTTATAGGGGAGTATGAATTTTGTGAAAAGTGCGGTGCTCCCATGATGCCCGGCTAGTGAACGTTGGGTTTTCTCCGAAAGAACCACTCCTCTTCATGAAGGGGAATGGCCTCCACGCAATGATCACAAAGGGAGTAAATAAAAAGAGCACCTGTTTCAGCAGATTTAATTATATCTTCGTGTAAATCCACCGTCAATATGTCCACACCGATCTGCTGCAGCTCATCTTCGGTCAAGCTAAGCGCGCCGATAAGTGCCCCGCAACGATCACAGATATAGGTAACCTTCATTCACTCTCTCACCATCATATTCAAGCAAGATCTATGATTATGCTTCCCCGGGCCAAACAGATCTATCCGGCAGGTCTGCAGCGACTATAACTTCACTGGCGACTCGAACTCTTATCCCAAAAACCGGATAAAGTAAAATTCCGTCCTTGGAAGAACGGAATTAATTAAGTTTGTTTTGCGGATACCGCCGCGGCAAAGTTAGGTGGGCGGGTTAAACCGGTTCATTGCCGCCTCCGGCCCCCGCTCCAAAAGCAGATTAAGGGCCTCTACTGCCCGCTCCACGGCCCGGTCAAGCAGTTTCTGCTCCTTAAATGGCGGTATTTCCAGCACGTAGGCACTGGCCTCACCGGAAAGCGGCTTACCGATGCCGATCCGTAGGCGTAAAAAATCGGCGGTCTCGATAGTGTCGATAATAGATTGGACTCCGCGGTGCCCTCCGCTGCCACCACCGTAGCGCAACCGAATCCGTCCCGGGGGCAGGTCCAGGTCATCATAGATTATCACCAGCTGGCCGGGATCAAGATGATAGCGCTGTAACAGCTCCGCTACCGCCCGGCCACTCCGGTTCATAAAAGTAAGCGGCTGGGCCAGAAGAACCCGTTGTGAACCATAATCGGCCGTGGCACAGAGAGAGTTGCGCAGATGGAAGGACCTTCCGGCTTTAATAGAGCGAGAAAAAGACTCCACCACGCGATATCCCAAGTTATGCCTCGTGCCATGATACTGCTCCCCGGGATTACCCAGGCCGATAACGGCGTAGAGGAATTTTTCTTGAACCCGTCCCGGAAAAAAAATTTACTTCCTGGCCTCCTCCTCATCCGGTTGCACTTCTTTCTCTTCGCCTTCCGGAGCAGCCTCCTCACCTTCTCCTTCGACCTCAAGAAGCTCTTCTTCTTCTTCCTCTTCTTCTTCTTCCTCTGGGACAAGGACCTGCACCAGGGTCTCCTCCGGACCGGTCAGCAATGTGACCCCCTCCGGAAGCGTTAGGCTGCCAGCGCTGATACTGTCCCCAATCTCCAGTGACGAAAGATCGACTTCAAAGATCTCTGGAATATTCACCGGGAGACATTTAACGCTCACTTCACGTAAGAGAATCTGGGTAATCCCGCCTTCCGCAGTGCCAGCCGCTTCTCCGACAAAGTTCAACGGAACCTCTACCTCGATCTCATCTTCCATGGAGATACGGATAAAATCAACATGTAAGAGATAATCCGGTTGCCAGAGATGTCTCTGAATCTCTTTTAACATCACCGTTTCTTGATTTGATCCGGCACCGTTCTCAATCTGTAAATCGATGAGGACGTTGGTCCCCCCCATGGACAAAACCTTTCCGAGCAAGCGGCCATCCACCAGCAGCGATTGAGTATCTTTCCCCCGACCATAAATTACCGCCGGAACCTTTCCTTCCCGGCGCAGCTGGTTAAGCTCGCCTCTGGTTAAAGGCGGGCGTATTTTTGCTTCAAGTACCATTCGGTCCATTTCCGATAACCTCCTCGATGTCAAGTATACCCGTGATGGAAGATGGTGTCAATTCAATCAAACAGAGCACTTACCGAGCGCTCCTCGTTAATCCGCATAATCGCCTCTCCAATCAGCGGCGCCACGGAAAGCACATGAAATTTTTCAACTGGCAGCTCCTCATTTACAGGGATGGAATTAGTATAGATGACCTCTTCAATAGCAGCATCCTTAAGCCTTTTAATCGCTGGTCCTGAGAAAACAGGGTGGCTACAGCAGGCGTACACCTCCAGCGCGCCTTCTTCCTTTAAAGCCTCGCCGCCCAGCACTATGGTCCCGGCAGTATCAATGATATCATCGATCAGGATCGTAACCCGGTTTTTTACCTCGCCAATGACATTCATCACTTCAGCTTGGTTGGGCGCGGGTCTTTTCTTATCGATGACCGCAATAGGCCACCCCAAGCGGTTGGCCAGCTCACGAGCCCTGGTCACCCCGCCGAGGTCGGGAGAGACAACTACTCCCTCGCCTCTGATCTTTTTCTGTTTAAGATAGTTGGCGATAATCGGCACCGCAGTGAGATGATCAAAGGGAATATTAAAGAAACCCTGGATCTGCCCGGCATGTAAATCCATCGCCACCACCCGACTTGCTCCGGCGGCGGTAATCAGATCGGCCAGCAACTTGGCTGTAATCGGATCCCGCGCTCTTGTTTTGCGATCCTGGCGGGCATAGGCATAGTAGGGAATAACTGCATTTACCGAACGAGCCGAAGCTCTTTTAAGTGCATCGATTAATATGAGCAGCTCCATAATGTGCTCATTAATCGGGTCACAAAGTGGTTGGATCAGAAATACGTTTTCCCCACGGACGCTCTCTTGAATACCGATCTGGATCTCCCCGTCGCTAAAACGGCCCACCTCCGCTTCGCCCAGGGGTATCCCAATATAATCGGCAATCTCTTCGGCCAAGCTGTGGTTGGCACTACCGCTAAAAATTTTTATCCTGGTTTTGTCCACTTCGTTACCCTCCCGAAGATATGGTTAGACCGGCGCGACATTATTTCTTTATTTCTTTATTTCTTTATTTCTTTATTATTTCTATTTCTTCTCTTTGGTAGCTTCCTTTTCCTGCTGCGAGTTCTTCGACAACAGCCTTTCCCCTACCCCGGCACAATTTTTTTGACCGGTCCGGTTTATCGCCAGGGCTCCCGCAGGGATATCCCTGGTCACCGTTGTGCCGGCGGCAACAAAAGCTCCCGCACCAATTTCCAGGGGGGAAATTAAACTGCTGTTGCAACCGATAAAAGACCCCGCTCCAATTGAGGAGCGATGCTTCTTGCGTCCGTCAAAGTTAACGATGATTACCCCGGCCCCCAGGTTAACGCCACTCTCGATATCGGCATCGCCGGCATAGCTGAGATGGGGCAACTTACTCCCGGCACCGATTACCGAATTTTTCACCTCGACGAAATCACCGATCTTGACCTTTCGCCCAATGCGGCAGCCAGGACGGATATTGGCAAAAGGGCCTACCCGAACCGCAGTCTCAAGGACACTCTCTTCAACAGTAGATTGACGGATCATGACTTCATCGTGGATCTCCGCATTGATAATCTGCACAGCCGGGCCGATGCGGCAGCCAGAGCCGATGACCGTACGGCCTTCAATGAGCGTCTGCGGCCAGATCACCGTATCAGCTCCGATCCGGACATCATAGTCGATATAGGTGGAAGAGGGGTCGATCATGGTGACACCCTGCCGCATTAAAGAGCGGTTGATTCGCTCTCGCATGATCGCTGCTGCTTCAGCCAGTTGACAGCGATCATTGATCCCCAGGGCCACAGGCCAGGCATCGATACGGTAGGCACCGATACGATGACCCTGTTCCCTCATCAGGGTAAGGATCTCGGGGAGATAATATTCTTGCTGAGCATTCTCGGAGGAAAGGCGAGGTAAAAAACACCGGAGAAGTTTAAGATCAAAACAATAGGTTCCGCTGTTAATTTCGCGGACCTCTTTTTCGGCGGTAGAAGCGTCGCTCTCTTCAACAATCCGGAGCACGGAGCCGTCGGAATCCCGGATCCCCCTGCCGTAACCGGATGGATCGGCCAGCTCCGTAGTCATCACCGTGGCGGCATTATCATTGTGTTCCCGAATCAGTTGCTCCAGATGCCTTTTTTCCAGCAACGGGGTATCCCCGCAGAGGACTAAGAGACGTCCTTCTTCCGGTAGCTGCGGTAATGCCTGCATCAGGGCATGTCCGGTTCCTAATTGCTCTTCCTGTACGGCGTAGCTCCATTGAGGACCGATGCTCTCCCGGACTAAAGATGCTCCGTGGCCGATGACAATAATCGGATCGTCGGCGACGGCGGCGGCGCTGTCGAGAATATAATTAAGCATCGGCCGCCCGCAAAGAGGATGCAGCACCTTCGGTACGGACGAGCACATTCTTTTCCCCTCCCCCGCTGCCAATATTACTGCCCGTAATTCTTCCATAGGGGCTCCTCCTCAAAATTTAAATTTCATTATTCTATTATACTACAGACAGCGGGGGAGAGACAAAATAAACTGTTTTACTGGTCAGCCGTCACTATTTCTCGTTCCAGCTCTTCCAATTCTGAAAAATAAACATCCAGTATAGCCTCCTGGATCTCCTGCCTGGCAGCGGTATTAATCGGGTGAGCGATATCCTTAAACTCACCGCTGGGGGTCCGCTTGCTAGGCATGGCCACAAAAAAGCCGTTATTCCCTTCGATAACCCGGACATCATGGACCACAAACTGATCATTTAAAGTAACCGATACGATCGCCCTCATCTTTCCCTCACTGTTAAACCTTCTAATCCGGACATCTGTTACTTTC
>JAAZPQ010000013.1 GCA_012797175.1 Bacillota bacterium | reverse complement strand
TCCAGGAAGAATCGGCCAATATCAAAATTCTCTTCATTTTCATTCAGAGCTTTCTGCTCTTTGTCGGGCTTTCCAATGCATACAACAGCTTCAACTCCAATCTGCAAGCCAGAAGGCGGGATTTTGCGCTTCTACGCAGTGTTGGAATGGAGGAAAAACAGCTTAAAAAGATGCTGTTGTACGAGGGAGCCTTTTTACTGCGTAGAGTGCTGATCATCTTCTTATTTCTGCTTATGGCTTTGGTAGCCTTATTCGCCTATCGAAAGAAAATGCTCTTTGATCCCTGGGAGATTTTCGCTAATCTCAATTTTCCCCTGCTAATCGCTTTCCTCGGTATCAACGCAATTGGCATCTTCGCCGCCATCCAAGGTGGCACAGGCCGTGTGTTGAAACGGGATATCATGGAATCACTACGAAAAGAGTAAACACCGATTAACAGAACGGAAGCTCAATCATATGGAGGCATCGGCTCCGGCAACTGCAAGTTGAGGATAGAACCTGATCTCAAAACAGCTGCCGGTGCTTGTGCTTTCTACTTCAAGGCTGCCGCCATGCCCTTCAACTATCGATTTGGCCATGGACAAGCCAATACCGAAACTCTCCTTTTGAGCGTTTTGGGTTTTGAAGAAGCGATCAAAGATATGCCGCATATCATCTGCTGCAATACCGGGGCCATTATCCCGAACCGCCATGCTCTTGTAGATGTCATTCTCTGAAAGCCGGATCTCGACAATGCCCCTGTCATCTACGGCCTCGACAGCATTTTTCACCAGGTTTAAAAATGCTTCCATCAGCCAAGAACGGTCCCCTTTGATTTCATAATCCTGACCGGCCAGTCTCAGCTCGACCTGCTTTTGCTGTATCAGGCCTTCAATCGGTTGAATCGCTTCATAGATCATGCTCTCAGCGTTGAACCTCTCGCTGCGAAAGGCAATAGCACCGGCGTCGAGCGAAGATAGCTTTAACAAGGCAGAGGTCAGCCTGTTCAACCGATCAATCTCCTCGTCAAGACGGGCGATGTGCTCCGTCTGATTGGCTTCGTCCTGCGTGATTAAGTCCAGCATA
Organism: Bacillota bacterium; assembly: GCA_012797175.1. GTDB lineage: Bacteria > Bacillota > Dethiobacteria > DTU022 > DTU022 > JAAZPQ01. The sequence goes on along the minus strand of JAAZPQ010000013.1, from coordinate 6,216 downwards.
AGCCGAATTGTAGTGAGGGGTGTCTTGATCTGATGGGTAATATCCTCAATGTTTCTTTTGAGAAGCGCACGATCTGCCAAGGCCTTTTCGCGGGATTCGCGCAGGATCAGAACCGTTTTGTAAATGTCATCCCGCAGCTGCCCGAAGAGATCATCGCGCAAGACCAATTTATCTTCGCCACGGTGCAAAGCCTTAAGATAATCGGAGAGCTTGAGCAACTCCCTTTTAAGTTTTTTCTCACCCCTGGCGCTCTGAAAAGATGCTAAAAGCCCTGCGAAAAGAGCTAGGGCCAGATTCATCCATAAAGGTTTATGCCGGTTTGTATAACTGGCGCCGGGCAAATAGCCATAGTAACGTAAGAATCTTGCCCCATTGGCCATCAGTTCGTCTGGTCTTTCTTTTAGAATGACTGCCAAATCTGTCTCGGTCGCACCCGGCGCATCTTTGGCTGAATAGCTGCTCAAGGCCGCTCCGGCAAAAAGGCTGAGAATATGCTCTGCTTCTTCAAAAGCAAATGCTGTAGCCAAAGATAAGAGCAAAAATGAGACGATAAAGGCAACGGCGCCCTTGACAACAGCCCGTCTCATTTAGGCATCTCTCCTTCATCCCAGCGATAGCCAAAGCCACGAACTGTCTGGATCCTATTTCTGTAAGGCCCGAGTTTTTGCCTAAGCCGCCGGATATTGACAGATAGAGTATTGTCATATACAAAGTCTGAATCACGGCCCCAAACGATGTCGATGATAAGCTCTCTGGTTAGTGTTCGGCCCGGATTCTCCATGAAAAGGCACATGAGTTCAAACTCCTTTCGGCTCAGTTCTTCTTCTCGCTCATCAACAAAGACCTTCTTTAGATTTTTATCAAGGGTTACTCCATCGCTTTGTAAAATGCTCTGGATTTTGAGATTCTTCTTCACCCGACGCAGAACTGTCTCAATTCTCGCCTTCAGCACCGTCAATTTGAAGGGCTTCGTGATGTAGTCATCTGCTCCGGATTCTAATCCGCCGATAACATCTCTGTCGCTGTCTCTAACCGTTAAGCAAATAACTGGAATTGAACTTTTCTCCCGAACAAAATCAAGAAAAGTAAAACCATCTCCATCCGGTAAGTTCAGATCAAGAAGAATCAAGTCAAAACCATTCTGAAAACAGGCTTTCGCCTCTGACAACGTACAAACTGCGCAGACTGTATAGCCTGTGTTTTCTAAAAAGCGTTTAACTGCAAAAACGATATTCTCTTCGTCCTCTACCAACAGGATTTTCCTCATGGTGAAAGCTCCTATCCGTAGTTAGCCTGATTAACCTTGTGAAATTACAATTGCAGTTCAACCGACAAAGCAGATCGGGCACTTCGAATCATCGGGCAAATCTTCAAATGTTATACCGGGTACGATCCGCCGTCGGGGCCGCCAAGCGCGGAATCCCCTCTGCTTATGGATAACGATAAATGATATCGCCATCTATGGAATAACCAATAATATTTGGCGATCTCATTCCACCCAACTCATATATCTCTGATTCGCCCACGAGTAACCACAACTTTAAATTTGAGCCCAAATCTCAAGGCATTTTCCAGGGTAACAATGTTGCCAGTAGTTCAAGATTTTCATGAAACACTTTGATGCTGGTTATCTCATGGTTATCAATAGAACCACACAATATTGGAACATCATCAGGATAAAGAACTGAAAAGGTGTGAGAATTCTCGGATGCAACATTTTCCTGCTATAAATATGGCATAAGCTGCTGGCGGCAACCCCTGGCGACACATTTAGTGAACTTCGGCGCTTGGCACTGATACTATGAGGGTCAGCACTTTAATCGTTTGTCAAATCTCCATTACCGTTTATCGGTATGGTTTCGCCAAGATAAGTGGGTGTTGGCTTGATAATTACAGTAAAGTAGTCTTTTACCCTCGCTGCTATTTCTCTCAAATCCCTTATGTTCTGACCGGCATACCGCCTCGGATCGGATGCGACTCCGTACGCCTCAAGTCCAAGCTTATCAGCAATGTAAAGCGCACGGTAAATGTGGTATTTTTGTGTCACAATTATGATCCTCTCGGTTTCAAAAATATCTCTTGCGCGGTACAAACTTTCGTATGTGGAAAAACCCGCATGATCCATAAAAACATGTTCCGAAGCAATCCCCCTGTCTATGGCAAACTGCTTCATGACATTTACCTCGTCGTATTCTTTGCGGCCATGGTCACCGCTCATCAGCAATCTATCGGAGAACCCGTTGTTATACAGTTCGATACCCTGCAAAAGCCTGTCCACAAGCATGGGGCTTGGTCTTCCGTTGTCCCTGACGCCTGCCCCCAGGACAAGGATGCAATCGGCATCCATCGAAGCCGCTTCATCCGGTGTAACAATTCTGCCTTTAACCGATGATTTAACATGGGCATTTATAATTAAAATGAAAGTTAGCGCAAACATACCGGCCAGTATTAAGACAATTAATCCGTTGGTAAGCTTACTTTTTTTGTTTTTCCTGATTTTATTATTCATTATTATTCATAGCTTCCCCTATTCCTTTACCCGGAGCAAGTATAACGATGTTTGGTTAAGGATGTCAACCGCATAACTACCCATTAGTTACCTTGATTTAAACTATACGGCACTGATTTGGGATCGGCACCCGGCCGGACTAGGCCAGGGAAGCCATACTACCCAAACTACCGATGCTGTGAAATTAAATCCTAATTTCGGACATAGAAGTCCCGCTTTTTTGTGCGGATGTGCGAAGGGTATAGCCCTCCCCCGGTTTGCCGGACACTGCAGGACCAGGCGATGGAGCGCCGGAACTGCCGCAAGGCTACCAGCGACATCAGGACGGCAAAGATGAACATGGCCAGGAGACCGTTGCCGATGGAAGCCGACCACAGCCCTGTTCCGACGAGCTCGCGCAGCGGGGCCACCGCGTAAGAGAGCGGGTTCCAGCGGGCGATGGTCTGCAGCCAGGCCGGCATCGCTTCTACCGGGAACATGGCGTTGCTGGCGAACATCAGGGGCATGGTCAGAAAGTTGACTATGGCCATAAGCGTTTCATGAGAGCGGATCACCGCCCCCAGGGAGATGGAGATCCCGGAAACCCCGAAGCTGAACAGAAATATAATCGCCACGATCAAGAGGATGCTCGATTATACAGGTAGACCTTTATGTCGAGGAGACGATTATAGACGAACCGCAACCCTGACGAATTAATTTGATAGCCCATCGTTCGGGGGGGGTAAACCCATAGAAAGTTATCAATTGTGGTGATTCGGAAGGTTTTTTGGAGCTTGCTGGGAAGTAATATATAGAAGTTAGTGGTTGGAAATGTAAAGGGGATGGTTTGGATGAAGGGGTTCCTTAGGAAGGCAGCCGTTACCAGCATAGTGTTGCTTCTAAGTTTGTCGCTGTTATGTGCAGTTGCTGAGGCATACGCTGTAGCATTTACTTACGAGGGTTGAGGAATTAGAAGTAAGGCTTCAATAGGTTCTGCACAAATTAATGATCAGCAGTACGTTCGAATAATTCATACACAGTCTAGGGATCTTTGGAGATATTCCGGCGAACTTAGGGTTACTATTCAAAGGAAAGTCTGGTGGGGGTGGCAAGATGTAACGAGTAGAGTCTGGGCGGGTGATGTTTACAATCAAAACTGGTACCCTTGGTTAAACAGCAGTGGAAATTACAGGCTATATTTTAGCCTTACTGAGAACACTGTGGATGGACAATCCTTATATATTAAGGGTTCATTTAGCAAATAACTAGGCTGTAGATGCATCCACTAACTTCAAATCCACAAAGACAGGTTGATGCCTAATGAGGATAATAAAGCCCTTAGCGGTTTTCGTGGCCAGTTGTATTTTTTATTTTTGGTTTTATCCAAGGATATTGTTTGATTATATTTTTTTTTATTTAGGCAGATATGGCTATCTCATCCAGCATCCCTCTGCAGCAATATTTTTTATCCTTACTGCTAGTATAGTTACACTGTTATTATATTTGCAGTTTTCTAGACGAAGGTTTCTGAAGTCGTTTCTTTACTCCTTTTACTTCGTGTATATACTGCTTTTAGGTGCTATTCTTTTTGGTAGGAACTATGCTTTTCGGGCCATAGAGCTTAACCCGCTGGCGTTTATTTCTTATTTGAATCAACCTCAAGGCAGTCTTGAAAATTTTATGAACATCCTACTATTTGTTCCTATTGGGGTTTTGGTTCATCGGTTCCCCCCCAAAAGGCTTATTCCTCTTACACTTATTGGTATTTTAATAATAGAAACAATTCAGTATATCACCTGTTCGGGTGTATTTGATCTATCGGATCTTCTGCTAAACTCCGCCGGTGTTTACCTTGGTGTAAGTCTTGGAGGATACATCACCCAAAAGAAAGGGGTATTCGTTGTTAATTCGTTGGAAGAAATTAAAGCAGACATTAAAAATAATGTGGAGCATGGCGATTGTGAAAGGTAATGGTTTAAGAAACCGTAGCTGTAATCCGCATTATTTACGGCAGGCGGGACATGGAAAAGCAGTATAAAGCACTGATATATAAGGCTTTGCCGCATATTGCTGTGACCGATAGCCACTCCTGTAAGAGCAAAAAGTAGTTCCATTAACTCCTAAATAACCCAATATTAGATAATTAGGCCTGCCATAAAGCTATTGTTAGAGGGCTTGGGTCGATCACCGTAAGGCGTTAACCGTTACCCAGCAAAACATACGTCGCCGTCTTCTTTGTCCCGATCACGCTACGGATGACCAGCATACTGGGCAAGCTCAACGCCGGACCCGCCAACAGCAGCGCCAGGGCGGGGCCCTGGCCCATCCCGGCGCCCAGGAGTCCCTGCAGGATGGGGATCTCGGTCAGAGTGGCAAAATACATAAACGCTCCCACCACTGAAGCCACCAGGTTGGCCCGGAGGCTGTTGCCGCCCACCAGAGTTTCAATGTAGCTCACCGGGATAAGCCCCGCCTCGCTCCCGGGCCGCCCCATCAGTAGCCCTGCCACCAGGACCCCGGCGAAGAGTAGCGGCAGAATCTGCTTGGTAAAATCCCAGGTGGTCTCTACCCAGGCGCTTCGCTCTTCCCGGTCGAACCAGCAGATTACAATAAAGCCTAACAGTACCAGCAAGCCCACTACCAAGGGCCACTTGATCTGGTAAATCGCATTGTAAAAGCCGACCGGTTCAGCCGGTTTTCCCAAGGTAGCGAAAATGAGAATTAAAATCATGGTGACAAAAAATAGATTTTTTGCAGCGGGCTGCGTGTTTCCGCCTTATCTTCATCCATGCCGGCCATGGACGAAGCCAGCCTTTCTTGGTCTTCCCGGCGGAAAATCAACGCCTGTTGAAATGTTTCTAATAGAGCTTTCCATAGGAGCTGCTCCAGCTCTGCCATGTTAAACTTAATCTGATCGTTCATTCTTGAGAGACCTCCTCCTTTGGTTTGTCCAAACATTACCTCCTGAAACGAGGTCTCTCTTTTCCTGCTTAAAGCAGGTTATTTTGATCCTCTTCCTCCCGCTAACATTTTACTCATACAGCCGTTTAATCAATTACCGTTATCAACACCGGGCAGACATTTAAATAATAGGGTGGCTTTTTTACAGACCGGCTAGTAAAATTAGATCATCAACCGGGATCATGAGGTTAATAGAAATGGGCAAATGGATCATGAAAATATTTATTGCTCTGGCCCGGGCGATCACACAGCTGGAACCAGATCTTATCTTTGTTTCCGGTGATATGATCGATTCACATAACGATGACGGCAGCGCCTTTATCAATCTACTTGACGAGCTAAAGGGGCTCTATCCGGTCTATTGCTCACTGGGAAACCATGAACAGATCGTCAGGGGGACAACCGGGACAGATAGATATGACCGCTTCACGAAGCGGCTCCACGAGGCCGGGGCAATCCTGCTTGACAATGAACGTGTCGAAATAGAAAAAAGCGGTATCACTTTTGGCATCTACGGCTTTACCACGATGCTCTACCACTACTCCAACCGCAGCGTCTCCGATATATGGGAAGATGCAATCGTGCTGGAGCCGTAATTGAGCTTCAGCCGGGATATCGGCGGTCAGAAAAAAGGTTGCCGGGATGGATCTGAAACTGACCGTGCCGAACACTGCCATTACCGGGAGGGAGTAAGAATTGAAAAATCTTTTAGCTAAACTGAGGCAGCCGCGGAGGCGTGAAATCGAAGCCTTTGTCGCCTGGGCGCG
>JAAZPQ010000122.1 GCA_012797175.1 Bacillota bacterium | reverse complement strand
CCGGAGGTATCTGCAGCATCTGAAAAGCACCTCCTCTTCGCTTGCGGGAATGCGTTTGGTAGTAGATTGCGGTCACGGTGCCGCCTGCCATTTTGCCCGGGAGCTTTTGCAGCAGTTGGAGGCCGAGGTAGTTCTCCTGCACGGCGAGGCCGACGGCGGGCGCATTAATGTTAACTGCGGCGCTACTGATACCACGGACCTGCAGCAAGAGGTAGTTCGCTGCGGTGCTGACGCCGGGCTGGCCTTCGACGGAGATGCCGACCGTCTCATTGCGGTCGATGAGCAGGGCTCTGTAGTTGACGGCGATGCGATCATGTCCATCTGTGCCATCGACATGGTTCAGCAGGGGACACTGAAGAAAAATACCCTGGTGGCCACGGTGATGAGTAATGGTGGCCTTGATCTTTTGGGTGAGGAATATGGTTTTAAGCTGGTTCGTACCGCGGTAGGTGATCGTTATGTCCTTGAAGAGATGCTTGCCGGCGGATACAATCTTGGCGGCGAACAATCGGGGCATATCATCTTCTCCGACTTCACTACTACCGGGGACGGTCTGCTAACTGCACTGCAGCTCTTGACGATTATCGCCAAAACCGGGATTCCACTTTCTGAACTGGCGGGGCGGCTAAAACGTCTACCCCAGGTTCTTTACAACCAGCCGGTTGCTTCAAAAAAAGGCTGGGAAGAGAATCCAGCCGTTATGACGGCAATTAAGGCTCTTCGCGACAAGTTGGGACGGCACGGACGGATCCTGGTCCGCCCCTCCGGAACTGAGCCGCTAATCCGGATTATGCTCGAGGCCCCTCTTCCTGAAGAAGAGCTCTGGGATGAAGCCCGTAACCTGGCCGAAGTTATTGCCCGTGAACAGGGCTAATATCGTTTATTTACTCAAAACATTTAACAAAATAGAGATAAGTCTCCACATTTCCAGCGATAAATGTTACAATAAGGATGTTCTGTGATCGGGGGAAGCTGATCATTGTTGAAATGAGGTGTTGTTTTGTCATTAATTGAAGGTGAAGAGGAGCATATCCGTACAAGTGTAGCCGGGGTTTTGCACGATCATGAAGCGGCGCGTGAAAATCTAATTCCCATATTGCTGCAGGTTCAGGAAGAACTGGGCTATCTTCCCGCCCTGGCAATGGAGCAGATTGCTGCTGCCCTCCAGGTTCCGGCGGTCGATATTTACGGTTTGGCGACATTCTATAATCAGTTTCGCCTGCACCCGCCAGGGAAGCACCAGGTGAAGGTCTGCATGGGGACCGCCTGTTACATGGTCGGCGGCCGGATTGCCCTGGAGTGTTTTGAGAGACGCCTCGAAATCAGCGAAGGAGAGACTACACCTGATCGTAAATTTAGCCTTGAGCGGGTCGCCTGTGTCGGCTGCTGTACCATGGCCCCGGTAGTGGTCGTTGATGAGCAGGTTGAAGGGCGGGTTACCCCGACAAGGGTAGACGGAATTTTACTTTCTTATGAGACGGAGGACCAGACGGAGACTGCCGCGGCGGAGCAGAAGGAGGAGGACCTTTCATGACTGAGGATCCCTCCATCCACGAGCGCTACCGTAAACTGAAAGATAGTGCCGCTGCCAGGGTAGAGGCCCTTTACCATCAGCCGGTGATCCGGGTGGGTACGGCCACCTGCGGTATTGCCGCCGGTGCCCTGCCGCTCAAAGAGGCCTTCACTAGGGTTATACAGGAGAAGGAAATTGAGGCCCGGGTTATTGATGTGGGTTGCATGGGACATTGCTATGCCGAGCCGCTGGCGATTATCTCTAAGCCTGGTTTTCCGGCGCTCTGCTACGGTTACCTGGACGATGAACTTGCCGCGCGGCTGGTGGAAGACTTTTTAATGCACGATGACCCCTGTTATGAATTTGCCCTGGTAGCGCTTGAAACGAACGATGTTTTCCCTACTTTTAGCGATTTTCCGCGCGGTGTCTACGAGAAGAAGATTGTCCTTGAGCACTGCGGTTTCATAGATCCCGAAGATATCGATCACTATATCGCCCGGGGCGGTTATGGTGCCCTGGCCGAGATGCTTGCCGAAGAGCCTGCCAAGGTGCTGGAGATGGTGAAAGAATCGCACTTGCGCGGGCGCGGGGGGGCCGGTTTCCCGGCCGGGTTAAAATGGGAAGCCGCCTTAAAAACCGGCGGCCATGAAAAATATGTTATCTGCAATGCCGACGAAGGTGATCCGGGGGCTTTCATGGATCGCAGTATCCTCGAATCCTGTCCCCACCAGGTGATCGAGGGGATGCTTCTCTGTGCTTACGCCATCGGTGCAGAGAAAGGCTATCTTTATATCCGGGCCGAATACCCGCTTGCAGTGGAGCGGGTGCGCCGGGCCCTGGAGCAGGCGCGGGAAAAAGGACTGCTCGGCAAGGCCATCCTCGGTAGCTCTTTCAACTGCGAGCTGGAAATATTTCAGGGTTCAGGGGCTTTCGTTTGCGGCGAAGCTACGGCCCTGGTGCGCTCCATGGAGGGAAAGATGGGTCTTCCGGCGACACGGCCGCCCCGCCTGGCCCAATCCGGCTACCGCGGTCAGCCGACAGTGTTGAATAATGTCAAGACTTTTGCCTATGTTCCGCCGATTATCAACCGTGGTGTGGATTGGTTTAAAAGTATCGGTACAGACGAAAACCCTGGCACCGCTGTCTTTTCGCTCGTGGGCAAGGTAGGTCATACCGGCCTGGTGGAGGTGCCGATGGGGACAACCCTGCGCGAGCTGATTTGCGATGTTGGAGAAGGGGTCGCTAACGAAAAAGCATTCAAGGCGGCGCAGATCGGCGGACCTTCCGGGGGCTGCCTTCCCGAGGCGGCGCTCGATATCCCCATCGATTTTGATTCGCTGCAGGAGGCGGGGGCGATCATGGGTTCCGGGGGGCTGGTTGTTCTTGACGAGGACGACTGCATGGTGGCCATCGCCCGCTATTTTCTTGAATTTACGCAGCAAGAGTCGTGCGGTAAATGCACCTTCTGCCGCCTGGGGACGAAGCATATGCTCGATATTTTAACGGCGATTACCGAGGGCCGCGGTGAGCCCGACCACCTCAAAATTCTGGAGGAGCTGGCCGAAGATATCCAAGCGGGCTCTCTATGCAACCTGGGGGCGACTGCACCCAACCCGGTTCTAACCACCCTTCGTTATTTCCGCGAAGAATATGAGACTCACATCAATGAAAAGCGCTGCCCGGCGCTGATGTGCAAAGAGCTGATCGTTTACTATATCGAGCCGCAAAAATGCAGCAAGCTCTGCAGTGTTTGCGTGGGCAGCTGTCCTACCGAGGCGGTCTATACCCGGGATGACGGCCTCAAGGCAATTGACCAGGAGAAATGCGTCAAGTGTGATAATTGCTTAAGAACCTGTCCTCCTGATTACAATGCTGTCATCAAGCTGTCGCCGCCTGAACTGCTGGCGGAGAAAGAGGGGAAGGGTTCATGAGCAAACAGGTAACCGTTATTATAGATGGTCACAAAATTAATGCCCCCGAGGGAGAGAAGTTGCTCTGGGTCGCCCTGGAAAACGGCATCTTTATTCCCAATCTCTGTGCGATTAAAGAGAAGAAGCATCCTTCAGGCAGCTGCCGGCTCTGTTATGTCCAGGTGGAGGGCCGCTCTAAGCCGGTAACTTCATGCACCCTGCCCGTCAAGGAGGGGCTGGCCGTGCAGACGCGCAGCCCGCAGGTCGATCGCCTGGTAAAAAGCGCCTTTGAACTGCTTTTAAGCAATCACCGGCTTGACTGTCGCAACTGCCCCAAGAGAAAAGGCTGTGCGCTGCTGCAGATCGCCAGGGAGAGGGGTTTGAAAATGAAGCTTTCCCGCCTGGAGCCGCTGGAGCAAGAGGTGGCTGTTGATGAGAGCCTCAAAACCTTTGCTTTTGACCGCAGCCTCTGCGTTCTCTGTGGCCGCTGCGTCTGGATATGCCGGGAAGTGGCCAAGGTAGGCGCCCTCGGCTTTACCCACCGCGGGATCAGCCGGAGGGTAAGCACATTCCAGGATCTCAGCCTCGCCGAGTCCCCCTGCACCGAATGCGGCCTTTGCGTCGAAGCCTGCCCTTCCGGTGCCCTCTACTTCAAGAGGTGACGGGGGGACGGTTCTCTTGTCACCTAGAATTCATCACCCTAGCCAGGTTATTTTCGGAATCAAAGCTCTAAACTCACGGGAAGGTGCACCACCTGGTTCATTGCTACGGTTTGCGCGCTGCTTTATTGCTTTTTCATCTCACTTCTCCCCTCCCTTGAATTCAGCGCCT
>JAAZPQ010000121.1 GCA_012797175.1 Bacillota bacterium | reverse complement strand
TAGAATTAAGATTTACCTTCTGTTAAACCATTCCGAATGCATAAAACAACTGTTGAGGATGAATACTAATTTTAGAACAGAGAGTTATTGCCTGGAACTTCACAAAGGAGGAAACAATGTTGAAAGCAACCGGTATTGTCAGGCGCATCGACGATCTCGGCCGCGTGGTCATCCCCAAGGAAATCCGCCGCACCCTGAAGATCCGGGAGGGGGACCCCCTGGAAATTTATGTGGACAGGGGCGGAGAGGTAATCTTAAAGAAATATTCTCCTATCGGTGAACTGGGCGATTTTGCCCAGGAGTACGCCGACTCTCTTTATGAATCGATGGGTCATATTTCATGCATCGCCGACCGGGATACGATTATTGCTGTGGCCGGCGCACCTAAAAAAGAGTTTGTCAACCGTCCTTTAAGCAGTGCCGTAGAGCGGGTTATGGAAAGTCGGAAAAGTGTGCTGATCAACAATACCGCCGAGCATCAATATTACGAAGAGGCGGATGAGATAATCGGTCCACGTTTTGCCAACGAGGTTATCGCCCCGATTATCTCGGAAGGTGATCCTATCGGCGCGGTAGTCATGGGCAGCCGGGATCCCTCGGTCAAGATGAGCGATCTGGAGCTTAAACTGGTAGAAACCGCGGCCTCGTTTTTGGCCAAGCAGATGGAGCAGTAAATAGAAAAGTAGATACGGATTGCAGAAGTTGGTATAATACAGACATTATAAATTATAGAGGATCGGAATCGGAAGAGGAAGGAAGGAAGAGCTTTGTCCAGCCACAGCAGGTTTATCAGGGGTGCGGTCATACTGGCTGTGGCCGGGGTTGCGGTTCGTTTTATCGGGGCAATAATGAAGATATGGCTCGTCAGGATCATTGGCGACGGGGGTATTGGTCTTTACCAGATGGCCTATCCGATTTACTCCACCCTGCTGGCCATCTCTACGGCGGGGATCCCGGTAGCCATATCGAAGCTGGTAGCTGAAAATATCACCGTATCCGATTACCGGGGGGCAATGCGGGTATTTCGCATTGCTCTGTTGATCTTAACCCTGACCGGCCTAGTTATCTCCTTGCTGCTGTTTTTCACCGCGGATACGATTGTCCGGATCGCGAAAATCGATCCCCGATCCGTTTATGCGATTATGGCCATTGCCCCGGCTATTTTTTTCGTCACGGTAATGTCGGCGCTGCGCGGTTTTTTCCAGGGACAGCAGTATATGCTTCCGACCGCTGCTTCACAGATGATCGAGCAGGTGGGACGAGCCGTGGTCTCTCTTCTCTTGGCGGTGGCGCTGCTCCCCCGGGGGCTGGAATATGCCGCTGCCGGCGCTGCTTTCGGCACAGTAGCCGGAGGATTTCTCGGCCTGCTTCTGCTACTGCCGATCTATTACCGGCGCCGTCCTGCGTTTATGAAACAGGCCCAGGCTCAACGAAGAACCAACCCCCAGGCGGTCGGCCAGATTATTTACCGCATCTTCAGCCTGGCCATCCCCATTACCTTCGGTTCCTTGATCATGCCGCTGTTAAGCTTAATCGACCAGCTGATCGTTCCCGGCCGGCTGAAGGCAATCGGCCTTACACAGCAGCGAGCCACCGCGCTGTACGGGCAGCTTACCGGGATGGCCGGCTCAATTGTCTATTTTCCAAACGTGGTCACCCTTGCCCTGAGCATGAGCCTGGTGCCGGCAATTTCAGAAGCGCTAGTTTTACGGAATAAAGCGCTGGTCAGAAACCGCACCGCTGTTTCGATCAAGTTAACCGCGCTTTTTTCCATACCGGCCGCGGTGGGCCTTTACCAGTTGGCCACGCCGGTGATCGTCCTTCTGTTCGGCCTTAACAATATCGAGGCGGGCTATGCCCTGGCCTATATGTCCTGGTCGGTGATCCCCCTGGGGCTCTATGTCTCCACAACCGGGATTTTGCAGGGACTGGGGAAAACATTAACGCCGGTTGTAAACATGGCCCTGGGTGGTGTGGTCAAAGCGATCCTGGCCTGGTACCTGACGGCTATCCCCTCACTACATATTGGCGGTGCGGCGCTCGGTTCGGTTATCGGTACCGGGCTGGCGGCGGTGTTGAACCTTTACGCAGTGGCCCGTTATACCGGGTGGCGTTTCCGGATCGGAGAGCTGGTGTTGCTGCCGGGTCTCTCCGTGGTGGCGATGGCCGCAGCCGTATCTCTAAGTTATCGTTTCTTGATAAGTCTTGCGGGCTCTTTAACTCCGGAGATGGCCAACGGCATCGCCACCCTCGGGGCAATATTTATCGGGATTATCATTTATGGCATCGCCCTGCTGTTTAGTGGCAGTCTGACTCGCGATGAGATAAACCTGATTCCTCGTATCGGGCCACGGTTGGTGGAGCTGGCGGAGCGGTGGAGACTGTTGAAATAACAGGGAAGGGGAAATCATACTGTGAGTAGAATTGTGATTATCGGCTTGGGGCCGGGAGACCCCCGCCACCTTACAGCAGCAGCCCGGGTGACGCTTAGCCGCCGCCGGGGAAAGCTTTATTTTAAAATAGCCCGTCATCCCGCAGCCCGTTTCTGTCTGGACCGAGGTGTACGGATCCATTCTCTGGAGCACCTGCAAGCGTCTCCAGCTACTCCTGGTCAGGCCGCGCGGGCCGCCTGCCGGATTCTTTTCTCTGCCGCCTCGCGGCAGCCCCTGGTCCGCTATGCGGTTCCTGGAGATCCTTTCGACGGCGACCTGACGGTTAAATATTTGAGGCGCCGGGCGCCGCTCCACGGTCATCAGATCAAAGTTATCCCCGGGGTCAGCCTTTTGCCACCGGGAGGGAGTGCCGCCCTGCAAAACCTGGAAAAGATCATGACCGTGTTGCGCTCTCCTCGGGGTTGCCCCTGGGATCGCCGGCAGACCCACTGGAGCTTGCGGGGTTGCCTTGTCGAAGAGGCTTATGAAGTCGTCGCCGCTATTGAAAGGGATGATCCCGCCGCCCTGAAAGAAGAGCTTGGTGATCTCCTGTTACAGGTTGTTTTCCACAGTGAGATCGCTCGTGAAAAGGGTCACTTTGATCTGGACAAGGTGATCAGCGGTATTAACGCCAAGCTGATCCGCCGCCATCCTCATGTTTTTGGGACCGGCCGGGTTACCTCGGCCGATCAAGCCGTCGACCGGTGGGAACGGATCAAAGAGCTGGAAAAGGACTCTGGAATAGCCGGTCGTCTGCAGGTCGATCCGGCCTTGCCGGCACTGCTTCGGGCTTATAAAATGCAAAAGAGGGCAGCGGCGCTCGGCTTCGACTGGCCTTCCCTGGGGGGGGCGGTGGAGAAGCTGCAGGAGGAGGCCACGGAGCTTCAGGATGCATACCATGAGGGGGTTCCGGGTAAAATAGAAGAAGAATACGGTGATTTTTTATTTGCCGCGGTTAATGTAGCCCGTTTTCTTGGTATAAATCCGGAACTGGCCTTGGGGAAAGCCCTGCAGAAGTTTCAGGATCGTTTTGCCCATGTCTCCGCACAGGTGGCCGAAAGCAACCGGCCGTTCAATTGCCATTCCCTGGAACAGCTGGACCGCTGGTGGGAAGAGGCGAAGAATAAAGAAAAAAACAATTAAAAAGCAGGAATCATTGCAAATAAAGCGAACTAGCAATATCAAGGAAAGATTTGACTTTTAACTTCCAAGGAGGGAACAGGTGTTGAATAAATCCGACTTAATCGGGCTGGTCTCAGAAAAGGTAGAGATGCCGAAGAAAGACGTTGAAAAAGTGGTCAATGCAGTAATTGAAAGCATTATCGATACTGTTGCCAATGATGAAAGAGTGCAGTTGGTAGGTTTTGGTACTTTTGAAAGAAGGTACCGGGCGGAACGTAAAGGGCGTAACCCGGCCACGAACGAGGAGATTACCATCCCGGCGCTAAATGTACCTGTTTTTAAGGCAGGGAAGGCTTTCAAAGATAGGGTTAAATAATGGCATTACATAAGGTATCACTTCTAGCTAATATTAACAGGGGCCGTTCTTTAAGAGGAGCGGCCCCTGTTGATCTTAGTTGATCTTAAGAGTATATTCTTTCACCCGGGAAAGAATATGCAGGCAGGCAAATCTCTAGAAAAGACGGTGATGAAGATGCCCTGTTCAAGGCAAGTGCTTCTGCTTTTTCTTGGCGCCGTTTTGCTTCTCTCTGTCGGTTGCCGCCGTCAGCCTCAGAAGGAAGCCGTCCCGGCACTCCCGGAGGCACTTAAAGAGTACCAGGGTCGGGAACCGCAGCTGAAAGTGTACCAGCACGAAACCGGGGATATCACCGTGATGAGTTTTGAGGACTATATCGCCGGGGTGGTGGCCGCGGAGATGGATCCGGAATGGCCGGAGAATGCACTGGCAGCCCAGGCAATTGTCGCCCGCAGCTTTACCCTGCAAAAAATTAAAGAGAACGGCGGCCTGCCCGAGCGCAATGCGCATGCTTCCACCGACTTCAAGGAGTTCCAGGCCTATAATGCCGGAAGGATCAATGAGCGTGTCCGCAAAGCCGTGGAGAAGACCCGGGGAAAGATTGCCGTTTACCAGGGTGATTATATTAAGGCCTGGTTTCATGCCTATGCTGGTCCCCGGACAGCCTTGCCGGACGAAGGGTTAGAGTATAAGGACGGGAACCCCCCGTATATCCAGATTGTCACCAGCCCCGCGGAGAAAATTATCCCCGAAGAGGAGAAAAACTGGAGCGCCTCGTTTCCCCTGGGTCAGGTCCAGGTGGCGGTACAGGAAGCCGGGTGCGGCGATCCCGGGCCGGTTGAGAGCGCGGAGATTAGCGCAAAAGGTCCCTCCGGAAGAGCGACGTTGATCAGAATAAACGAGGTGGAGGTACCGGCCCCTTCACTGAGGCTGGCCCTGGGTAGTACCGAGATGCGCTCCACCTTTATTGAACAGATCGGGGTCGGTGAAGGCGGGCTCTACCTGGCTGGTACCGGTTACGGGCACGGCGTGGGCATGTGCCAGTGGGGCGCCCGGGCGCTGGCCGAAGAGGGGCGCTCCCCCGAGGAGATTGTAAATTACTTTTACCGCGATATCGCCTTGGTCAAAGCCTGGTAGGCGATGGGGATGAGAGGGATCACCTCTACGGAGGGACAGGGCACCTGTCTCTCCGTCCCCCCAAGATTACGGTTGATCGAGGATAACTGCAGCCGGCTCGTCCGGTAAAAGGACCCGGTCATCCCGGAGCACCCGCATGCTATCACCGGAAATCTCGTCGATCAGCAAGATCCGCCCATCACATTCCCCGAACTCATACTTGATATCAATCAACTCAAGGCCCTTTGGGGCGATCTGCTCTTTAATCAAGGTGGTGGCCCTGCGGGCGGTCTGCTCCATGTAGCTAATGGCTTCTGGAGAGGCGATTTTTAATGCCGCCAGGGTCTCACCGGTGATCGGCGGGTCACCGCGATCGTCGTCTTTCAAGGTAAACTCCACCAGGGAAGGCAGCGGCTCCCCTGCAGTTACATAACGGCCGTAGCGATGCAGAAAGCTGCCCCAAGCTTTCTCACGGCAGATTACCTCTAGACCGAAAGAGCGGGCTCGTTTTACCAGCAGACTGTTCTCTACGGGTCCGGGACCGAGGTAATGGGTTGGTATACCAGCCTGCTCCAGCAATTCAAAGAAAAAAACCGAGAGGCGCAGAGAGGCATTGCCTTTGCCGGTCACCTTGCCGACAACTTCATTGCCTCCGGGATCGAGACAGTCCCCGGTTCCGGTAACGCTGTCTTTAAAATAAAGCAAGAGCCGGTCTTCTGCAAAAAGAAAGAGATCCTTTGTCTTTCCACGGTAGAGTCTTTTCAAGTTGCCACTCCTTTGTCTAAGCGTAACGATCGTATTCTCGTTTTTCTTCGTCACCGTGGCGGACAATCCTTCCCGCAGTTTGCCCTTTTTGGCAGATTGTAACCGGGCCGCATTGCTGCCGACCGGTGCTCAGGATAGTTTCTCTGAATTAAGACATAAACCTGGTACAAACTCATATAAATAAATTGAAAATATTGCAACTGCCGTATTTACAGGAAGGAGAAAAAAGGATGGAAGAAAAGTATAATTTTCACAGCGGGCAGCATCGCCTCGTTATTGAAAACAGGGAGCACACTGAGATTACCGGTGTCCTTCATGTAGACAGCTTTGACGATGAAGAAGTGATCATGGAAACCGAGTTGGGATTGCTGGCGGTGCGCGGTGAAAACTTGCATATCAAGCACCTCAACCTGGATCAGGGCGAGATCTTCATCGACGGTTATCTACTGGAGCTAGCCTATGCGGAGGAAAAACATCCCCAGGATCGCGGGAAAAGCCTGCTGGAGAGGCTTTTCAAGTAGTGACCGGGCTATCCGCTTCTTCAACGGCCGTTCAGCAGATGGTTGCTTTCCTGGAGGCGGTGGCCCTGGGAGCCCTGTTTGCTGCTTTTTACGATCTTTACCGGGTCGTACGGATGCAGTTTAGGCGTCTCCCGCCCGTTCTTTCAGTGGCTGCTGACTGCTTCTTCTGGATCGCCGCTGCCGCAGCGGCGATATTATTTTTGGTTTACCGCCGCTGGGGCGAGATCTATGTTTACATCTACGTCGGGCTGGCCGGTGGATTTATAATCTATCTCCATAACTTCAGCAGGTATTTGCTCCCCTTCTGGCAAAAAGTCTTTGTTCAGCTCAGCCAACTCTTCGCCAGAAGTAGCCGGGAGAAAAAATAAAGTGCCTGAGAAACAATTCTTTCAAGCAATGCAGGAACTTTCAGTTCATACGGCGAATATGTACAGTGAAAACCTGGCAAAACTTTTCCAGGATTTAAGGCGGGATCCGATCATGCTCCGAAGAACCGGTCATCATCACGAGGGAAAGGTGGCCCCCTTTCCCCGACGTAAGCAAAAAAGCTTCGGGGTCTCCAAATTGATTACCGTGGCCGGGATGTTTATATTTTGCTTTCTTTTAACGGTGGTTATTGTCCAGATGTTTCAGCACAACCGGCTGCGTAAAGAGCTCGCTGCCGTAGAACTCCAGGTTATGGAACAAGAATCGCGCAACAAAGCAATTGCCGAAGAGATTACCCGGCTGAATGAGACCGGCTACATTGAGATGCTGGCCCGTAAACTCCTGGGGTTGGTCCGTCCCGGAGAGATCGTTTTTCAGTTTAAGGATTGACAAATCTTTCGAAAAAGTTATAATATCTATAGGTTTAAGTAAGATCATGCAAGGAGGATTTTTTAGCGGAATGCCTGTAAAGGTAGGCAGTATCGTGGAAGGGGTGGTTACCGGGATCACTAACTTTGGTGCTTTCGTGACGCTTCCCAACGGGGAAACCGGGTTGGTCCATATTTCGGAAGTGGCTAATTCTTATGTCAAGGATATCCACAATCATTTAAAGAAGTCCGACCGGGTTAAGGTGAAGGTGCTCTCGGTGGATGGCAGTGGGAAAATTGGTCTTTCGATTCGGCGGGCTCTCCCCAACTCTGGATCACGCAGTTTTCATAAAGAAGAACGAGCCTCTTTTGAAGACAAGCTGGCTCGCTTTATGAAAGAGAGCGATGAGCGGTTGCAAGATTTGAAAAGGAATACAGAGTCCAAAAGAGGCGGCCGGGGATCTTATCGGGAAGCTTATTAAGGGCTCCTGAGACGAAGCGGGTCAATTTTTTATTGTAGTAATGCCTTAAAAATTAAAATTAAAAAGCTTACTTTCAGGGTCCTACCCAAAGAGACCTTTTCTAAACACCTGCAGAGGTGTTTTTTTATGCTTATTTTAAGCTTTACCAGCATATGATTGATTGGACGAACTCTTTTTCTGGTTAAGGAGCATGCTGTGTCCAAAAAAACACCGCTGGTGGTCTTGGTAGGGCATCCGAATGTCGGGAAAAGCCAGCTTTTTAACTTACTGACCGGGAGCCAGGCAGTGGTTTCTAACTATCCGGGGACTACCGTGGAGCTGGCTCGGGGCAAAGGGAAAATTGAAGACTCTTTTGTAGAGGTAATTGATTCGCCGGGTTTCTACTCGCTAAGCGCTCTTTCTCCTGAGGAGCAGGTGACGCGCCTTCTTCTGCTACGCGAACGGCCGGATCTGGTAATCCAGGTTATTGACGCCTGTAACCTGGGCCGTATGCTCAGTTTGACCTTGGAGCTCCTGGAGGCCGGTCTGCCGCTACTTGTGGCTCTGAACATGATGGATGAAGCCGAGGCGGCGGGGCTAAAAATCGATAGTAATTTGCTGGCCCGGCGTCTTGGTGTCTCCGTAGTACCCACCGCCCTGGTAGCCCGTCGTGGGTTGAAGCAGCTCTGTCGAGAGGCGGCAGCAGTTCTGCGGGGTTCCTCCCGGGCACAAGTTCCTAGAACTCCCCTTTGTTACCCTGCAGTACTGGAGAGGCAGCTGGCCTTGGGCGAATCGTGCCTGAAGGGATCGTACGGGATTTCCCGCCGGGCTGTCGTGATCTCATTGCTGCACAGCGATCCGGTGTTGGAAAGGGAGATTAGCACCCGGGAAGGCTCATCGCAACAGCTGCGCTTACTGCGCCAAGCACTGCACAGCGTACCAGACCCCTTGCTTCAACTGGCTGCAGCACGTCGCCGGCAAAGCCAAATCTTGTTAAAAGGGGTGCTGGCCGTGCCTTCGGCGGAGCCCTACTCTATGGCGGAAAGGCTCAGCCGCTTCCTGGTGAACCCGTGGAGCGGGGGAATGGTTTTAGCGGCGGTTCTCTATTTCGGTTTTTACCGCTTCGTTGGCGGATTCGGGGCGGGGACCCTGGTGAAGCTTCTGGAAGAGCGGCTCTTTTTACAATTAATCGCCCCTCTTCTGAACCGCTGGGCCGAACTTTACCTTCCCTGGACCTGGTTGCGCGAGCTGCTCGTGCTTGATTACGGGATCCTAACATTAGGATTACGTTACACGGTGACCATAATTTTACCGATAATGGCTACATTTTTTCTTTTTTTCAGCCTGATTGAAGATAGCGGCTACCTGCCCCGCGCCGCCTATCTGATTAATAACTTAATGGAGAAGATTGGATTGAATGGAAAAGCGATCATCCCGCTGACCCTCGGACTGGGCTGCGGGACGCTTGCTGTACTTGCTACCCGGACCCTGGAGAGCCGGCAGGAGAGATTACAGGCGGCGTTGTTGCTCTCCCTGGCCATACCCTGCTCGGCCCAATTGGGGCTGATCCTGGCCTTATTGCCCCGGATGGTCGCTCTGCTCTTGTGGCTGATCATGATCATGCTAGCTTTTTGTGCTGCTGCCAGCGGGGGTGCCCTTTTATTTGGCCGGGAGTCGCCCCCGTTTTGTCTCGAGATTCCTCCCCTGAGGCTGCCCCGCCCCGGAGCCATCTTAACTAAGACCGCGGCCCGCCTGAAATGGTACCTGCGCGAGGTGCTCCCCCTTTTTATCGGGATCAGCGTCCTGATCTGGGTCCTTCGTTACAGCGGCCTATGGCCGCGATTGATTGCGGCGTTACAGCCACCGCTTGCCGCTATCGGCCTGCCACCGGAGACGGCCCTGATCTTTTTCTACGGTTTTTTGCGTCGTGATTACGGTGCCGCGGGGCTGTTTGACCTGGTCCGGACCGGTCTGCTAGACGGAGGCCAGGTTTTAACGGCGGCGGTGGTGCTGACCCTGTTTGTGCCCTGCGTGGCCCAGGTGGCGATGCTGGGACGCGAATACGGGGGCCGGTTCGTTCTGCTAGTGCTTCTCTGCACCGCTTTTCTATCGTGGACTGCGGGGCTGTTAATTTACTACTTAACCGGTATTCCCCTAATTATGAATCTGCTTGGTTAGGGCGTCAGTGAGGTGAGCCTAAAAATGATCCGTAAGCCTGTCCGGGAGCTAATCCTTCTTCACCGGATGAAACCGGGCCAGAAAGGAGTGGTGGTCTCTTTTTCAGAGCCCGGAGATTCGGCGATACGCCGCCTCATGGTCCTTGGATTTCTTCCCGGAGAGATTTTTGTCCTGGAACGATCCCGTCCTGACTACTTAATTCGATTCGGTTATACCCGTCTAGCGATTAATAAAAGGGTTGCCAGCATGATCTTAGTTAATAAAATGACGGGAACCATGGTTAATCGCTGAGAAGTGGCTCTATTTGTCGCAAAAAAAAATACCATCGTCTCCCATTTATGACATACATTTCAGAATAGTTCGCTTATACTAAGGTTATCAGGACCACGGAGGTGGGTGTCTGTGCGGACGGAAGGGACAACCTTAGCCCATGAAGCCACATCTTCTACCGCCGGAGGTAGTCAGGAACACCTCGACGCCTTGAGATCGTTTTACCGGAAGGGTGAGGCCCTCTTCAGCGCGCCCAATACCCTGCTGGCGCTGGCAGGTTTTCTTTTGGGCAGGGCCGAAATCTTAAGTGAGATCGCGCCTTTCGGAGCAATTTTCTGGCTCATCGCGTTGCGGGAAAAACCGAAGCAAAGTTTCCTGGTGGCGGCGGCCGTCCTCGCAGGCCGGGCGACAGCCAGCGGTGGCGTGCCGGCAGCACTCATACTCCTGGGAGCGATGGCGGCAACCTGGTTCCTGGAAGGGTTATGGCTCCGGGTGTTCAAACGGAGGAGCCCCCTGTTGCTGGCAACCGCGGTGCTGGTAACCCTGAGCCGGGTGACAGTCCTCCTTAACGCTCCTCAACTTCTGGATGCGGTCTTTCTTACGCTAGAGTTAATCATCGGTTTCCTGACAGCAGTGGTTATGCTGCCGGGGATGCGTCTGATTGATTATCTTCCCCGAAGCCGTGACAGACCGGCAATAGGGGCTGAAGAGATTCCGGCTCTTTTTCTCCTCTATGTTCTGGCCATGTTCGGCCTGAAAAATGTTACCGCGGCCGGCATATCTGTAGAAGCCGCCGCCTGTTACCTGAGCATTCTACTCCCGGCCTACTTGTTAGGGACAGGCTGGGGTGCCGCGATGGGAATAATTACAGGGACAATACTGGGGTTGGGGAACCCTCACTTCTATCTTTATATTGGGTCCCTCTCCTTTAGCGGCTTTTGGACCGGGCTGCTCAAGCCCTTCGGCCGGTGGGGCTCTGCAGCAGGGTTCTTATTTTCCATGCCGGTGCTCTTTCTGCTGGCTCCTGGGGAGATGCCCGGAGTTTACTGGAGGGAAGGCCTGCTCTCCCTGGTAATATTCCTGGCTATCCCGGCACGAAGGCTCCAAAGGCTGTCGCTTCAGCTTCAAGAGTTGGAACGGAGGGATAGCGGGGAGACACCGGAGAAGATGCGCCTGGTGATCACCGATCGAATCCGGCACCTGGCCAGGCTGTTCAGTGAACTTTCCCTGGGGTTTGCCCAGGCCTCTGCGACCAAGCCGGATCGTGAAGAAGATGAAAAATCTTCTTTGCTGGAGGAACTAATGAACCGGGTTTGCCGTTCCTGTTTATTCAGGCGGCGCTGCTGGGAGAAGGATCTGCATAGCCATCACCGCTTGATCCTCGACCTGTTGGAGCGCGCTGAAGAAGAAGGGGAGGCGGTGCTCGCTCATCTGCCCGCTGCCTTCCGGGAAAGGTGCCACCAGCCGGAGGAGCTGGTCAGGGCCACCAACAACTTGCGTGAGGTGATGGCGGTAAACCGGTTCTGGGAGCAAAAGGTTAGGGAGGGGAAGGAGCTGGTTTCAGGCCAATTGCAGGGCTTAGCAGAGGTGATGCATGATCTGGCTCGCGAGGTCGAAGAAAACCGGTTCGCTCCCGTCGTGGGTGAGCAGGCTCCCCTCTTTAACCTTGAGCTTGGACTGGCTCAAAAAGCAGGATGGAATCAGCAGGTCTGCGGTGATTATTACAGCCTCTTGGAACTGGGTCTAAGGGAACAGGTGATTATCCTTAGCGACGGAATGGGCAGCGGACCCCGCGCCGCAGCGGAGAGTAAAGCGACTATTGTTCTCCTGGAACGCCTGCTCGAAGCGGGCTTCAAGAAAGAGGTCGTGTTGCGCAGCGTCAACTCTCTGCTGCAGCTGCGCACGGGTGACGAGATATTTGCCACCGTGGATATGGCCCTGATAGACCTGGTGGAAGGAGAGGTAGAGCTTATAAAGATTGGAGCTGCCCCCAGCATAGTTAAGCGAGGAAAGGAGGTATTCAGTATCGGGGGCCCCTCCCTTCCCCTGGGAATTCTCTCTCAGGTAGAGGTAGAGAGCTATTTGGAAATGCTCCAGCCAAATGACCTGCTGGTCATGGTCACTGATGGAGCCAATGATGCCGAAGGCCGGCTCTCATGGCTGGTTACATTTCTCCGTCAGATGGAAAACAGCCCACCGCAAATTGTGGCCGACCGGATAGTGGATGAAGCGGCGCGCCGTTCCGGCGGCCGGTTGGGGGATGATCTGACGGTGGCGGCCTGTAGATTGATCAGTTTGAAACGGTGAGTAATCAGGATAGTACGGCGATGATGAAATGCAGCCTTTGAACAAGAGTTCAGGGGTTGCATTTCTTATTTAATTTAAATTTAGGGTCTGGAGTATGTTAAAATAGATATAGAGAAGGTGACTTATTAGAGATTAGAGGTTGAGAATAAGAGGCTGGAAGGTGTGGCCTGGGGTTCGTAATTGGAATTTTGCAGGGGCGGGGACCTGCCTCGCCTCGGTTGGAACGGGGGGGGGCGGATTGAGAAATCGCCTGGCCTGAAACTATGCTTGCACAGAAAGTAGAGCGTTATGTCAAACAACACCGGCTTCTGCTGGAAGGCGACCGGGTGCTGGTCGCCGTCTCCGGGGGGCCCGACTCACTTTGCCTGCTCCACATTCTTCGTTCCCTGGCGCCGCGCTACCACCTAAGCCTAATTGTCGCTCATCTTGACCACCGGATCAGGCCCGAGGCGCGGCAGGAGGCGGAGTTGGTGCGCCGGCTTGCCGCCGCCTGGTCGCTGCCTTTTGAAGGGGCAGCCGTCGATGTGCCCGCTTACCGGGCCAGCCGGAAACTATCCGTCGCGGAGGCCTCCCGAATTGTCCGCTATCGTTTTCTGCTGGAGGCGGCGAAAAAGCACGGAGCCGGTAAGATCGCCCTGGGGCAACAGCTTGATGACCAGGCGGAGACAGTTCTTTTTAACCTGTTAAGAGGAACCGGACCGGACGGATTGGCCGGGATTCTCCCGCGGCGTCCGCTGGGGACGGTAGAGTTGATTCGCCCGTTGCTGGGAGTTACCAGGAGAGAGATCGAGGGCTACTGCCAGGAGCACGGGCTCGAACCGGCTCTCGACTCCAGCAACCTGAAGACCGCTTATACCCGTAATCGAATTCGCCTGGAGTTGATTCCTTATCTTGAAGAGGTTTATAATCCCCGCTTGAAATATGCCCTGGCACAGCTGGCTGCATTAGCGGCGGCAGACCGGGCTTATCTTACGGCGGCGGCGCAACAAGAATTCGAGCGGACCGCCCGGTGGGAAAAAGGGAAACTGGTTCTCGACCGGGCCGGCTTTGCCGCGTTGCCAAAGGCGCTGCGCGGGCGAGTTGCTTACCGGGCCCTTTCAGAATTTGTGCCGGGTAAAAGGATTGGCCGGCGTCAGGTTCAACAGCTGCTACACCTTTCAGACCGGGAAGGGCCGTCCCGGCAGCTTTTCTTGCCGGGTGGAGTGCGAGCATACCGCTCTTATGAGCATTTAATTCTCTCTTCGGAGCAGCCTACCAAAGAGGAGTCTTTTTCTACCCGGCAGCTACAAGTCCCCGGTCGTACCGTCTTTCTTGACGGGAGCCTAACCATCGAGGCCTCTTTTTGCTCTCCCAGTGAACTGGTCTGGCCGCCGTCTTCACAGCAGGCCTATCTGGATTACGATACTCTGCCCGGTCCGCTGCTGCTTCGGACTCGCTGGCCGGGGGCGCGTTTTCACCCGCAGGGGGCGCCGGGCAGTAAAAAGTTAAAAGATTTCTTAATCGATGAAAAGGTGCCCCGCCACCGCAGGGATCGCCTGCCACTGCTTGTTGCTGGCAGCGAAGTGGTTTGGGTGGTCGGGAAACGAATTGCCCATCCTTATCGGGTCACCGAAAACACGTCACGCGTCTTGGTCTTAAAGATACAGCGGTTAAAGTAGAGGAGGAAATCCATTGAAGAAATCAAATCGGAAACTTTTACTTGGCGAGGAGGAGATCGCTTGCCGGGTGGCGGAGCTGGCGGCTGAGATCTCGGCTGAATACGAAGGGAGAAAAGTGCTGCTGGTCTGTGTGCTGAAAGGTGCCGTGGTCTTTGCCAGCGATCTGATGCGCCGCCTGAAAATACCGGTGGAGATTGACTTTATTGCCGTCTCTAGTTACGGTTCAGACACCGCTTCTTCAGGCGTTGTCCGGATATTAAAAGACCTGGATAGCAGCATCCAGGGGAAAGAGATTCTGATTGTAGAAGATATCGTTGATACCGGGCTGACCCTCGATTACTTGCGTAAAAATCTACTTAGCCGGAAGCCAAAATCATTGAAGGTGGTTACACTGCTCGACAAACCGGCCCGGCGGCAGGTTGAATTTACCCCAGATTACTGCGGATTTGAAATACCCGATCACTTCGTGGTAGGGTACGGTCTTGACTTTAATGAAGACTATCGCCAGCTGCCCGGGATCCATATCCTTAATCTAGAGTTCTAAAGACGGTTTACCATAAAATAATCCGCTCGTGGCAGATCTAGGCGTGTTGCCTATGGGGATATGGTATGTTAGAATGAAATAGTCAATTTCGGTTATTTATCAGGAGAGGAGGTAACTGAAATGCAATTCTTCAAACGTCAGGTGACGTTCTACCTGGTTATTGCCCTGCTCTTTGTCGTAATGATGAAGCTGCTTTTTAATCCTGGCCTGATGCCCGAGAAGATTCCTTACAATGAATTTGTGCAGCAGGTCCAAAGCAGCCGGGTAGAAAAAGTTACCATTTACGGCAATGAGATCGAAGCAGAGTTAAAGGATGACCGGACTGTGACCACCATCCGCCCGGATGACCATAGCTTAACAGACCTCCTCTTGGAAAAAGATATCCCTTATGAAACCAATCCACCGCGAGGGCCTAGCTGGTGGCAAACCGCCCTCACTTATGTGATCCCCTTCCTGCTGCTCTTCGGGCTATTTTTTTTCTTTATGCAACAGACGCAGGGCGGAGGGAACAAGGTGATGAATTTTGGTAAAAGCCGGGCCCGTCTTCATGAAGGAGACCGGAAGAGGGTTACGTTTAACGATGTGGCCGGTGCGGAAGAGGAGAAGGCTGAATTAGCAGAAGTGGTCGATTTTTTGAAAGACCCCCGTAAATATATCGAGTTGGGTGCGCGCATCCCCAAGGGTATACTCCTGGTTGGGCCGCCGGGAACAGGGAAAACGCTGTTAGCACGGGCGGTAGCCGGGGAGGCCGGGGTGCCTTTTTTCAGCATTAGCGGCTCCGACTTTGTGGAGATGTTTGTCGGGGTAGGAGCGTCACGGGTACGTGATCTTTTTGCAGATGCCAAAAAGAGCTCACCCTGCATTGTCTTTATTGACGAGATTGATGCGGTAGGGCGGCAGCGCGGCGCCGGTCTCGGGGGAGGCCATGATGAGCGTGAACAGACCCTAAACCAACTTTTGGTGGAGATGGATGGGTTCGATGTCAATGAAGGGATTATTATCCTGGCGGCGACCAACCGCCCGGATATCCTCGACCCCGCCCTGTTGCGTCCCGGGCGTTTTGACCGTGAAGTTGCTGTTGGAGTGCCTGATGTAAAAGGGCGTGAAGAGATTCTAAAAGTGCATACCCGGAACAAGCCGCTGGCCGAAGAAGTTAGCCTGAAAGAGATTGCCCGGGCTACACCTGGCTTTACCGGGGCCGACCTGGAAAATGTGGTCAACGAAGCGGCACTGCTGACGGCGCGCACCGGCGGTAAAAAGATCAGCAAAAAGGAGATCGAAGAGGCGGTCGAGCGGATTATTGCCGGAACCCAGAAGCGAAGCCGGGTCATCAGTGAATTTGAAAAGAAGATTGTCTCTTTTCACGAAGCAGGCCATGCCCTGGTCGGTTACCTGTTACCGCATACCGATCCGGTGCATAAGGTTTCGATTATTCCGCGTGGGCGGGCCGGAGGCTATACGCTCATGTTTCCGGAAGAGGATCGCTACTTTATGACCCGTTCCGAGCTTCTGGATCGGGTTACTACTTTGCTGGCCGGACGGGTAGCGGAGAAGTTGGTTTTGGATGAAATCAGCACGGGAGCACAGAATGATCTGGAACGGGTTACCTCCATTGTCCGCCAGATGATTATGGAATACGGGATGAGCGATTCGCTGGGCCCGATTACGCTGGGGCACAAGCATGACCAGGTCTTTTTAGGTCGGGATATTGCTCGGGACCGCGACTACAGTGAAGAGATCGCCAAGGCCATTGACCAGGAGATTCGTCGGACGATCGATCAATGCTACCAGCGTGCGCAAGAGGTGCTGGAGGAAAACCGGGACAAGTTGAACCTGATTGCAGAGGCACTTCTAGAGAAAGAGACTCTCGATGCAGAAGAGATTACTGCACTTGTTGAGGGGAGGAGCCTGGAAGAGGTTGCCGCTGCCCGCCGAGAAAAAAAGAAGGCGGCCACGGCCAACGCCGAGGATGCTGTTCAGCCGGAACGGCGTGAAGATAAGGTTGCCGCGGGAAAGGCCAAGGTCCGGCCATGTACCTCTTTTCAGCAGAATGATCTTGTTGAAAATCCGTCCGAAGAACCGACCGCATGATAAAAAGGGCTGCCCCGGGGCAGCCCTTTTTTAATGGAATAAGAATACAGAAGGGACGGTGATTTAAAGTAAATAAGGCGATGGGTGGAGTTACGGAGATTGAAGGTGTTAAAGTAGGGCATTATACCGATCTTGATGCTGCAACCGGGGTAACCGTTGTTCTAACCGAAGAAGGAGCCCGCGCGGCTGTAGAGGTGCGCGGAGCTGCACCAGGGACCAGGGAGACCGACCTATTGCAGCCCTCGCGGCTCGTCGAAGAGGTCCAGGCCATTGTGCTGGCCGGAGGCAGTGCTTTCGGCCTGGATGCTGCCGGCGGGGTGATGCGTTACCTGGAAGAGCAGGGGCGGGGCTATTCTACCGGGCCGCTGCGTGTTCCTATTGTCCCGGCGGCGATCTTGTTTGACCTGTTGATCGGCAACCCCGATGTTCGTCCTGATGCCGGCATGGGCTACCAGGCCTGTCTAAACGCTTCAGCGGGGCCGGTGCCGGAAGGCTCGGTGGGGGCTGGAACCGGGGCCACGGTAGGGAAGTTCTACGGCCCTTTCCAGGCGGTCAAGTCAGGCCAGGGCAGTGCTTCTTGCTGCTACGGGAACCTGGTGGTAGCCGCGTTGGTCGTAGTGAACGCTTTTGGTGATATCTATGACCGCCGGGGAAAGTTGATTGCCGGACCGCGTCACCCGGAAACAGGCCTGATGGAGTGTACCGCCGATCTGATGCTGGGCCGCAGCGGCCCTGGATTTCCCGGGAATACCACCCTCGGAGTGGTGGCGACAAACGGCTGCTTCAACCGTGAAGCGCTGGGCAAGATTGCCCAGATGGCCCATAACGGGCTGGCACGCTCAATTTGGCCGGTCCACACGATGTGGGACGGTGATATTATTTTCAGCCTCTCGTTGGGAGAAGAGGAGGCCGATATCAGCCTGGCCGGAACCATGGCTGCGGAAGCGGTCGCTGCGGCCGTAGAGAGGGCTATTATGGCTGCAACACCATTATGTGGTATCCCTTCAGTAAAAGATTTAAAAAATAATACGTGAATCAAATAACTTGATGCAGGAATTAATCTGTATTTGTGGAATAGATAATTTATATAGATTATTCATAATGCAGATAAAGCGGAGGTTAGGGTAAAAATTAATTAAATTTATTGGAGGAGGTTTTTTTATGTCATTGGATCCGACCAAATATGCTGACTGGGAGATTGCCGAAGCGGCTGAGGCTACTATGAAGACAGTTTACCAGTTGGCGGAAGAACTCGGCCTGGAGAAAGAAGAGCTTCTACCTCACGGGCATTATGTAGCCAAGGTGGACTACAAGAGGGTTTTGGATCGGCTGAAGGATCGACCTGACGGTAAGTATATCAACGTTACCGCGATCACCCCGACCCCGCTGGGTGAAGGAAAGTCAACCACTACCATGGGATTGGCCCAGGGCATGGGCAGACGGGGTAAAAATGTCTTTGCCACGATTCGCCAGCCCTCCGGTGGACCGACGATGAACGTAAAAGGTTCCGCCGCCGGTGGCGGGTTATCGCAGTGTATCCCGCTGACCCCGTTCTCCCTTGGCCTGACCGGTGATATCAATGCCATCATGAACGCTCATAACCTGGCCATGGTTGCGGTAACCTCGAGATTACAGCATGAGTTTAATTCTACGGATGCTTTTCTCAAGCGCAGAGGGTTGGAGCGCTTAAATATTGATCCCCGTAATGTGGAGATGAAATGGATCATCGACTTCTGTGCCCAGGCGTTGCGCAACATTACCATCGGCCAGGGGACCAAGAGAGACGGCTTTATGATGGAGTCCGGTTTCGCCATCGCCGTCTCTTCTGAAGTAATGGCTATTCTGGCCATGGCCAAAGATCTGGAGGATATGCGCAAGCGGATGGGCCGTATTGTGGTGGCTTACGATAAGCGCGGCAATCCTATTACTACTGAAGACCTCCAGGTTGCCGGGGCCATGACTGCCTGGATGGTGGAGGCGATCAACCCGAACCTGATGCAGACGCTCGAAGGGCAGCCTGTTTTTGTTCATGCCGGTCCTTTTGCCAATATTGCTGTGGGCCAGTCCTCGATTATTGCCGACCGGGTTGCGCTAAAGCTTTCTGACTATGTGCTCACCGAATCAGGATTTGCTGCGGATATCGGATTTGAGAAATTCTGGAATATTAAGTGTCGTGAATCGGGACTGACCCCACACTGTGCGGTACTCGTAGCTACAATTCGTGCCTTGAAGTGTCACGGCGGAGCGCCGCTGCCGCTGCCCGGCCAGCCGCTCGATCCTGCTTACAACGAAGAGCACCTCGAATGGGTGGAGAAGGGCTGTGAAAACCTGATCCACCATATCAATACGCTGAAAAAAGCTGGGGTCAACCCGGTGGTCTGTATTAACGCTTTCCATACCGACACTGATAACGAGATTAAACTGGTCCGCCGTCTTGCCGAAGAGGCCGGGGCCCGGGTAGCCCTCTCGAAACACTGGCAATATGGCGGCGAGGGAGCGCTCGAGTTGGCCGATGCGGTTATCGATGCCTGCAACGAGCCGAATAAATTCCGCTTCCTTTATGAGCTGGAGACTCCGCTGCGTGAACGGATCGACCTGATCGCCAGGGAGGTTTACGGTGCTGACGGGGTAGAATACGCGCCGGCAGCGCTGGAGAAGGCTAAGCGGATGGAGAAAGATCCCGAGTTGCAGAAGCTGGGGACATGCATGGTGAAAACCCACCTCAGCCTCTCTGACGATCCGCTGATCAAGGGTGTCCCGAAAGGGTGGAAACTCTACATCAGGGATATTCTTACCTACGGCGGGGCTGGTTTCGTAGTGCCTGTAGCCGGGGCTATTTCGCTCATGCCCGGTACTGCGGCCAACCCAGCGTTTATGAATGTTGATGTCGACGTAGAAACCGGCAAGGTTAAGGGGCTGTTCTAAGCTGTTCTAAAGATTTTGCATCAGCAGTGGTGGGCTTGCATGGCAACATGATACCACTTGATAATAGAAGGACGGGCCAGGACGGTGTTATCACCGGCCGCGCCCGTCACTTTTTTGTAATAAATATGGGTAATTCTTTAGAGATCACTTAACCACAACTGTATGAAAGTAGATCCGTCCCGGCAGCTAGCGCCAATTTTCTAGGTAGAGGGAAACGCCGGTCGGGGCGGGCCTCTTTTTAAGCAAGCACTCGACTGTTTCGGTTCTTCCCGGAATACGCAGCGTAGGGGCGATCCGGGCCAGCGGGACGAGGATGAAATCCCGTTCATGAAAACGCGGGTGCGGCAACTGCAGCGCAGGGGTGCGCATAATCACGTTTCCGTAAAGAAGCAGATCCAGGTCAATGTTCCGGGGGCCCCAGCGCTCCAGGCGCACCCGGCCCAGGGCCTCCTCGATGGAGAGCAACCGGCGCAACAGGGTAGTCGGCGGCTGTGATGTTTCGATGGCGGCGCAGGCATTCAAAAATGGACCCTGGGATGGGCCGCCTACCGGCGCAGTTTCGTAGAGAGGAGATACTGCTCCCAGATAAATGGCGGGATCCTGCTCCAGCCGGCCCATGGCTTCTCGTAAATAAGCGGCCCGGTCTCCCAGGTTGGAGCCGAGGCTGATATAGGCTGTGTTCATCTCAGGTGCCTTTCTGCTTGATGATCTCTACGGCAACGCCGCCTTTAATCCCGGGTATGGGCGGGTGCGGCTTACAGACAGAAACCTTAACTTCGCTCACGCCGCGCAGCTTAATTAACTCGCTGGCGATCTTTTCAGCCAGCGTCTCTAACAAGCGCTGCGGCGGCCCCTCCAGGAGCTGGTGAACGATCTCCACCGCTTTCCGGTAATCAACGGTCTCATCCAGAGAGTCTTTTTCAAAAGATAGCCCTTCGAGCAGAAGCTCTAGGTTGACCTGAAATTCCTGGCCTAAAGTCTGCTCTGCGGGGAGGAGACCGTGATAGCCGTAGCAGCTAATCCCGTCAATCCGGATACGGGCAGACATTACCATTTGTCTCCTCCTTCTGGCTTCGGATAATAGCATCGGTCATCCGGGCGACCCGGTACATCTCTTTAACGTCATGGACGCGAATAATCTCAGCTCCAGCAGCAATTCCCTGTGCGACAGTAGCTGCAGTTCCCTCTAACCTCTCTTCCGGCGGCAGATGAAGAGTCTTTCCGATCATTGATTTTCGTGAAGTTCCCAGCAAAAGAGGGTAACCGAGCCCGCGGAAATCTCCCAGATGCTGCATCACGATAAGATTCTGGCCTAGGTTTTTACCGAAGCCGATTCCGGGATCGATGATGATCCGATCATCGGCGATCCCGGCAGCCCTGGCCAGGTTGATCGATTCTTGCAGCTCCCAGATTACTTCGGGGATGAGGTCGCGGTATACTGTTGAGTTGCGGTTATGCATCAGGCAGATGGGGACGCCATACGAGGCGGTCACTTCGGCAAGTTGCGGGTCTGCCTTCAGCCCCCAGATATCATTGACCATCTCCACGCCGGCTTCCAGTGCCGCCCGGGCCACGCCTGCCTTGTAAGTATCAATGGAGAGTGGCGCAGAGAAATCGGGGTTACTTTTCAGGGCTTCGATTACCGGCAATACCCGCGAGATCTCCTCGGCCTCGCTGATGCCGCGGTACCCCGGGCGGGTTGATTCGCCGCCGATATCGATGATATCAGCACCTTCTTCTACCATTTGTTGGGCCCGAGCCACTGCTGCCGAAAGGTTGTTATATTTACCGCCGTCTGAAAAAGAATCGGGGGTAAGGTTAAGTATGCCCATAATCAGCGTTCTCTTTCCCAGGGGCAGGCGGTGGCGTCCTAATTGTAGCAGGCCGGGCAATCTGCGCCGGGCCCGCCGTAGCAGGCCGAGGATAGATTCGCCGCAGGCGGCGGCTTCTCCACCGGAGCGCTTTAGCTTCTCCGAGAGCTCCTTGAGCGACTTCTCTGTTCCCTGCACCAGCATCTCCGATTTGGCATTTACCGTTCCGTTAGCAGATCGAAGCCGGCCGGAGGTCAGCCCCAGGGCGGCGCCTTCTTCCCGAACAATTGAAGCTACTGCGTGGGGGACAGAGCTCAATCTAATACTATAACAGCGCAGCTCTGCCGGGGAATGAATCCAGTCCCAGCGAGCCAGCTCTGCTTCCGGGTCAAATACGTGGTAAAAAGAGGCTTTCATCAAAAGTTCTCCTTTTAAAGTAATTAGTAGAGCAGCCCGGACCGGTGAGAGCGCCGGTCGGCATTGCGGCATTCTTTTTGGGCGGTACAGGAAAAACAGAGACGGGCCAGGTCGTCGGCCTTGGCCAGGGCTTCGCTTAAAGGGGAACGGTGTTCATCTGGATTATGGTGCCGGTGCTGGGCGATGGCTTTTAAAATCAGTTTCTGTTCAGAAGGTTTAAACCCGGCCCGCTCCAAAATGGACTCGGCCAATGCGGCGCTGTGACCGGCGTGATCCCCTTCGCCCTGGTACTCCTTCCAGCGACCGATATCATGAAGAAGACCGGCACTGTAGGCCATCTCTTTGGAGATAAAACGGCATTCTTTTTCCAACAGGAGCAGGTAGGTCAGCCGGGCTACCGTTAGGAGATGCTCAAAGTTGTGATGGCAAAAAGAGCGGTCTTCTTCGAGCACCTTGTTTTTCAACAGGCAGAGGCGATACTGATCATCAAAAATAATCCGGTTTACCTTCTCCATATCTCGCTCCGAATTTAGTTTTTCCCCTTTTCGATCAGGGTAAAAACCTCGCCCCGGGAGCTAGGGTTGGTCCGGAAAAGCCCCCGTACCGCCGAGGTCACCGTAATTGCCCCCGGTTTTTTAATGCCCCGAATGCTCATACATAAATGTTCCGCTTCAACGACCACTACGACACCTTTCGGTTTCAACTCGTCCATAATAATGTCAGCGACGTTGCTGGTTAAACGCTCTTGCAACTGGGGGCGCCGGGCAACGATATCCGTTACCCGGATAAGCTTACTTAATCCAACAACCCGGCCTTCTCTAGGGATATAGGCGACATGAGCCTTGCCATAAAAAGGGAGCAGGTGGTGTTCGCACATTGAGTAAAAGGGGATATCTTTCACCAGGATCATCTCGTCGTGTTTATCGGCGCTGAAAAAGGTTTGCAGGTGCTCCCGGGGGTTCAGCTCCATGCCGGCAAATACCTCTGTATACATTTTGGCCACTCGTTGCGGAGTTGCGCGCAATCCTTCACGGTTGGGATCTTCTCCGATAGCCTCCAAAATCATCTCTACAGCGCGGGCTATTTTCTCCTGGTCGATCACAATAGATAACCTCGCTTTCAAATGGTTAGCGATGATAGTGATAAAAGAAGTCCGTGCAGTAGCGCACAGCTAAGAATATTTTCTGTACGCAGATAAAGATAACCTAACACAATGGCGCTGCCTGGGGTCAGGATTAATAGCTCTACCAGGATGTAGGGGTAAGAGAGCAACTCTGGCGAGCTCAGGGCCACCGTGCCAAAGTGAACCAGGCCGGCCAGGACAGCGGTAAGCAGCAAACCGGTAGTAGTACCCCATTGCCGGCCGAGGACGGTCTGAATATAGCCGCGCCAAACCAGCTCTCGGGCCAGGCCAATAATTAAGATGGAGACGATCAGCCCGGCAACAGATGGTATCCCCTTGAAGGAGAGCTGCTGCGGGATACCGCGGGTAATAAACATAAACATCAGTGCCGTAGCGATGGCTAGAAAATAACCTTGCCGGAGCGATTCGCCGCTGATGCCGAAGTCCCAAAGGTGAATAATTTTGTAATAAGCCAGGATAATAAGCAACACAATGGCGGCAAGGTAGCCGCAAACAAGGCTATATTCCGGCCACCCGCTGAAAAAAGGTAGCAGCTCACCACCCAGCGTCAGCAGTGTTATTACTGCGGTTAATCCCAGGGCTGTATTCCCAGGGCGGGTTTGGTAGAGGGTCTTCCAGTAACGGGAAGGGTGGTGGTCCAGGGAAAATACGGTCATCATGAGCAACACAATGAGAATGAAGATGCTATAAAGCGCCAGAGAGCCGTAAAGTTTACCCGGCGGCTCATTTAAAACCGGCGGCGAGATCGCCTTCCCCTCGTCCGATAAAAAATAGTAGTAAGTGGCATCAATGGCGGGGACAAAAGTAAGCGGGATTACGTTCTGCCAGATGACCGGCAGCCCCATCTGCTGCTCATAGATTTGCTTCATTTTGAGCCTGGTTTCCGGATCCTCGGATGGGACAAGGATAACATGGTCGCGAATCTTTTCGAAGGATTTCTCGCTGGTGACGATGAAAATACCGGCCGGCTTCGGTTCCAGAAATGGCTCGCCGGAAATTTTGTATTCACCGTCAGCAAAGATAATTGCCGCCTCCTGCTTCTCCTGTCGGTAAAGGGGCAAAATCACCCCTCCTTCCGGGCAAGATAGCTCGAGATCAAGCCACTTGAAGGTCCACGGTTCAAAGTTGTAGAGCTCTTTAATTTCATAGCTAAACGGAGCCCTAGCCAATGTCCCTGGTAGATAAAAAGCCAGCAAGAAAGCGATTGCCGCCAGCACAACAACAATTATTAGAAGGATAACTAGCGAGACAAGATAATTATGACCGCTGTTTCTTCTAAAGGGCACTACTAATCATCCCCCGAAATTCAGCGACATCTCAAGTATTATTCGACGATAACAGAGCTTTTCCTGCAAGAAAGTAAGCTCCGAAGGACGGGTTAACTTTTAGCAGAGGTTACTCCAGGCATTTAGTTAATGAGCCTTTATTTACACGTTCACCCTTTTCAAAGGTGGGGACATCTGTTATATTGAAGATAACCTAATTGCGGAGAAAAAAGATGCTTCTAGCCGTTGACGTAGGCAATACAAATATTATGATCGGTGTGTTTAATGATCAGAAGGTTGTAACTTGCTGGCGTTTGGCCACTGACTGGAACAGCACCGAGGATGAGCTCGGCATAACTGTTAAAAGCCTTCTACACCACAGCAGACTCTCGTCTAGGGATATTACCGCGGTGGCCATCTCTTCTGTAGTGCCGCCCCTGATGTATTCTCTGGAAAGAATGGCCGAAAAATACTTTTCCGTGAAACCGCTTGTAATCAGGCCGGATACGCAGACGGGGATGAAGATCCTGCTGGATAATCCCCGCGAACTCGGGGCTGACCGCATGGTCAACGCCCTGGCCGGGTATACTCTTTACGGCGGACCTTTGATTATTGTTGATTTCGGAACAGCAACAACTTTTTGCGCCATCTCTAAGGAGGGCCATTATATGGGCGGGGCTATTGCCCCCGGTCTCGGCATCTCGGTAGAAGCTCTCTTCGAGAAGGCGGCCAAGCTGCCCCGGGTAGAGCTGATCCGGCCGCCTGCGGTTATCGGTAAGAGCACTATTGCCAGCTTACAGTCAGGAATTGTTTACGGTTTTGTTGGACAGGTTGATGGTATTGTCCGACGGATGGCGAAGGAATTCTCCGCGCCGCCCCTGGTCGTAGCTACAGGTGGTTTTGCTTCGTTGATTGCCCAGGAATCTGAGACCATCGCCCGGGTAAACCCCCTTTTAACTCTTGAAGGCCTGCAGATCATCTACCGGCAGCAACAGGAAAAGACGAGGCTTTCCAATAAAATCCCGAAACGGTAGGCCCTTGTTCGTCTATGTATTCAGAAAATTAGGTCAATTCCAACTTGATAGCCTGAGCAGGAAATAAAAGTGTTTAGCGAGAATTAATCAGACTAGTCTGGATGAGCGTATTTTAGATATTGTCTTAGAAGGATAATTTTAACACCGGGGGGGGTTGCTGATTGAAGGATGAGATTACTAGAGTCGTTTTCCGGTATGTTTTACTGTTGGTATTGATGTACGGCTTCTACGTGGTGGCGCATGGTCATCTTTCTCCGGGAGGCGGTTTTGCCGGCGGAGTAATACTGGGCCTGGGAGCGCTGCTCTACCTGTTGATTTTTGACCTACCCTGGAGGGAGCAATTTCGCTACCTGCCGCTGGATATCGCCGTGGTTTTAATCGGCCTCGGTAGTCTCATGGAGGCCATTAAGTATTTACTGCCAGTCAGTCACGGCCCTACCGGATCACCGGGAGAGCTTTTTAGTGTCGGGATTATCTCGGTGGTCAACCTGGGGATCGGTCTTCTCGTAGCCAGTACAATCCTGAGCATTTTTTATTTAATGGCGGAGGAACAGAAAGAATGAACTGGGAAGCTTTAATCGTTAATTATCCTTACCTCGTATCAGTAATCATTTTTGGTATTGGCATTGTTATTGTTCTGACCCAGCCCAACCTGTTAAAAAAAGTTATCGGATTAAATATTATGACCAGTGCAGTCTTTTTATTCTATATTGCCCTGGGCAATATAGAGGGAGGCGTTGCACCGATTCTCGACCCGGCAGCGCCGGCAGAGCTTTATATTAACCCCTTACCGTCGGGGTTGATCTTAACCGGCATTGTGGTCGGCTTCTCTACGTCAGCATTCGCCCTGGCGTTAATTGTCAAGCTGTTTTCGCATTACGGCACTATTAACGCACCGGATTTTATGAAGATGAGGTAGGTGGATACCCTTGTCCGTGATGCCGCTTTATTTAATCCTGGGAGGTTTAATCCCTTC
>JAAZPQ010000120.1 GCA_012797175.1 Bacillota bacterium | reverse complement strand
GCTCAACTATGCTTTTGACGAGTGCTACGGTTACCTGACTGCCTGTCCAACCAATGTTGGGACAGGGCTGCGGGCCTCGGTAATGTTGCATCTGCCGGCGCTGATTATGACCGGGCAGGCCAACCGGCTTCTAGGGGCGCTCTCCCAGGTCGGCCTAGCGGTACGCGGTCTCTACGGTGAAGGGACTGAGATCATCGGCAACCTGGTCCAGATCTCCAACCAGATTACGCTGGGCCAATCCGAAGAGGAGATTATCCGCAACCTCGGTGGGGTCACCCGCCAGGTGATCGAGCAGGAACAGGCTGCCCGCCAGGCGCTACTCAATGAAAAACGGGCCCTCATTGCCGATCGCTCCTGGCGGGCTTTGGGGCAACTTAAATATGCCCAGATCATGAGCTCGCAAGAGGCGATGCAGCTGCTCTCCGACGTTCGCCTGGGTTACGATTTAGGTCTGCTTAAAGGGGTTGATCGGAAACTGCTTAATGAAATGCTGGTCACGATCCGTCCTGCCTGTCTGCAAATTATGGCCGGTAAGGAGCTCAGCCCTGCGGAAAGAGATCTGGAAAGGCCGCTACGGCTAAAAAAGCTGTTGGAAGAATTTGATGGTCAGTGTAAATAGTTGTAAAAATATATTCTTAGGTGAGGTGAGTAAACGATGTTCATGTTTAGCCGGTTTACCGAACGGGCCCAACAGGTGTTAGTGTTGGCCCAGGAAGAGGCGAAAAGATTAAACCATAATTTTATTGGAACAGAGCATTTGCTTTTAGGCCTGGTCAGGGAGGGTTCCGGCATTGCCGCCCGTGCTCTGCAGAATATGAATGTTGATTTAAATCGGGTGCGCTCCGAAGTAGAGCGGATTGCACCCAAGGGAGATAAACTTTACTTCCAGGGGATCACGTATACCCCGCGTGCAAAGCGGGTGGTAGAACTTTCTATTGAAGAAAGCCAGAACTTGGGGCATAACTATGTCGGCACGGAGCATATCCTTCTGGGCCTGCTCCGCGAGGGTGAGGGTATCGCTGCCCAGGTTTTAACCAACCTGGGAGTTGATCTGGAACGTGCCCGTAAAGAGGTTATCCAGCTGCTGGGCGGCACCGAGGGCGCTGCGCACCCGGGTGGCGAAGAAAAAAGCGGCCCCCAGACTCCGACAGTAGATGCGTTTGGACGGGATCTAACCAAGCTGGCCCGCGAAGGGAAGCTTGATCCGGTCATTGGCAGAGAGAAAGAGATCGAGCGAGTCATCCAGATACTCAGCCGTCGTACTAAAAACAATCCTTGCCTGATCGGTGAGCCTGGTGTGGGGAAAACAGCCATCGCTGAAGGCCTGGCCCAGCGGATTGTCGAGGGCAATGTTCCCGATATTCTGCGTGGTAAGAGGCTGGTTACTCTCGAACTGGCAGCGGTGGTTGCCGGGACAAAATATCGCGGCGAGTTTGAAGAGAGGTTGCGCAAGCTGGTATCAGAGCTGCGCCAGGCCGGTAATGTCATGGTCTTTATCGACGAGCTGCATACGATTATCGGGGCGGGTGCTGCCGAAGGGGCTATTGATGCTTCCAACATTCTTAAGCCGGCACTGGCTCGCGGTGAGTTGCAGTGTATCGGCGCGACTACGCTCGATGAGTATCGCAAGCATATCGAAAAAGATCCCGCTCTGGAGCGGCGCTTTCAACCGATCGTTGTCGGCGAGCCCAGTAAAGAGGAGAGCCTGGCCATCTTGAAGGGGCTGCGCGATCGTTACGAAGCGCATCACAAGGTTAAGATTACCGATGAGGCCCTCGAGGCGGCGGTGAAGCTAGCTGACCGCTATATTGCTGACCGTTTTCTTCCGGATAAGGCTATTGACCTGATTGACGAGGCTGCTTCGCGGGTGCGAATTCGCAATTATACCGCTCCGCCTGATTTAAAGCAGATCGAAGAGAAGCTGGCCAATCTGCGTGCCGAAAAGGAAGCGGCGGTTCGCAACCAGGAGTTCGAGCTGGCCGCAGAGCTGCGGGATCAGGAGCGGAAGATAAAAGAGGAGCTGGCGGAGCTGAAGAAAGAGTGGGAGCAGCAGATCGGTACCGCTGATCTCTCCATGGTTACCGCCGAGGATGTGGCCTATATTGTCTCTAGCTGGACCGGGGTTCCGGTGGAAAAACTAGCCGAAGAGGAATCGGCCCGCCTGCTGAACCTGGAGAAGATCCTTCACCAGCGAGTTGTCGGGCAGGATGAAGCGGTTAAATCGGTCTCGAAGGCTATCCGGCGTGCTCGGGCTGGCCTGAAGGACCCTAAGCGGCCGATCGGTTCGTTTATTTTTCTTGGGCCGACCGGGGTCGGGAAGACCGAGCTGGCCCGGGCCCTGGCCGAAGCCTTGTTCGGAGATGAGCGGGCCATGATCAGGCTGGATATGTCGGAATATATGGAGAAACACACGGCCGCCCGCCTCATTGGAGCTCCCCCGGGCTACGTCGGCTACGAAGAAGGAGGCCAGCTTACGGAACAGGTCCGCCGCAAGCCTTACTCGGTGGTTCTGTTTGATGAGATTGAGAAAGCGCATCCCGATGTCTTCAATGTGCTGCTGCAGATTCTCGAAGACG
This sequence comes from Bacillota bacterium, assembly GCA_012797175.1. Lineage (GTDB taxonomy): Bacteria > Bacillota > Dethiobacteria > DTU022 > DTU022 > JAAZPQ01. The sequence continues at coordinate 234 of JAAZPQ010000120.1, read as the reverse complement.
GCAGGCTTACCGACGGGAAAGGGCGTACGGTTGACTTCCGCAATGTGGTTGTGATCATGACCTCCAACGTGGGAGCGACCTCTATGCACCGGGCCACGCTTGGTTTCGGCGCAGACGATGAAGAGGATAGTTATGAAAAAATGAAAGAACGGATTTTGTCCGACCTGAAGCAGACTTTCCGCCCGGAATTTCTCAACCGGGTCGACGATATCATTGTCTTCCATCCCCTCAATG
>JAAZPQ010000119.1 GCA_012797175.1 Bacillota bacterium | reverse complement strand
TTCATTCCTTTGAATTATCCGCACCGCTTCAATCTCCCCCTCTTTAGCGACCACATCGACGGCCCGGCACTGCCGCAGCAGCTTGACCCCATGTCTCAGCAGCAGCTGCTCTACCGGCAGCTCCACCTTCTCCACGTCGTAGAGAGAAGCATGCCGGTGACCGGGAAAATCAAGGCTCGTATGGCGCGCTGCCGTATCGGTAATGGTGATCAGCTCGCCTGCTCCCATCAGCTTCAACTCTTCGGCGGCAGTAAAACGGCCATTATTGCGCATGATCCCCCCCACCAGCCCCGAGGCTAAGAGCCGGTCGGTCCGCTCGACTAAGGTTACCGCCAGCCCCTTCTTGGCCGCGGTCAGGGCCGCGGCGCAGCCAGCCCAGCCGCCGCCTACCACCACAAGCTGTTCTAGCAAATCCTACCGCCCCCCCAAAGTCACCCAAATACTACCCGGCAGACAACTACAGCCGCAATGAATCCGCCCAGGTCGGCTAGCAAGCCCGTGGGCAGAGCATGCCGGCTGCGGTAGACCCCGACCGCTCCGAAGTAAACGGTTAGAATATAAAGCGTGGTCTCGGTGCTACCGATCATGGTCGAAGCGATCCGGCCGATCAGGGAGTCGGCTCCCTGCCGCTCTAAAATATCGGCCGCCAGCGCCAGGGAGGCACTTCCGGAAAGCGGGCGCATTACGGCCAGGGGTAGTACCTCCACCGGCACCTTTAACCATTCCAGGAGGGGGGCCAGGCTATAGGCCAGGATCTCCATGGCCCCGGACTCCTGGAAGAGGGTGATCGCCACCAGCATGGCCACCAGGTAGGGGATCAGGCGTACCGAGATATTAAAGCCCTCTTTGGCCCCTTCGATGAATCGATCAAATAGGTTGACCCGGCGCCAAAGTGAGCCGATAATCGCCGCCACGATCAAAACTGGGATCAGCCAGATGGCCAGAAAATCAATGGCCCGGGATAACATTATATTTTAACCTTCTTTCGCAAAAGGCGATCCGCTGTTAACGCTACTGCGGTAGAGCAAAAAGTCGCTAGAATCGTGCTGCCTAAAATATCGGCGGGATTGGCCGCGCCGGCCGCTGCCCGCAGGGCCATTACCGTCGTCGGGATCAGGGTGATACTCGAAGTATTCAGGGCCAGGAAGGTGCACATCTCATCAGAGGCCGTGGTGCCGTACGGATTGATTTTCTGCATCTCCTCCATGGCCTTGATTCCGAAAGGGGTCGCTGCATTGCCCAGGCCAAGAATGTTGGCGCTTAAATTCATGAGAATGGCATTCATCGCCGGACCTCCTTCCGGCACCCTGGGGAAGATCAGCCGGGCCAAGGGACGAAGCGCCCAGTTAAGCAATTTTATAATTCCTGACGATTCTATTAATTTCATGATTCCCAGCCAAAAAGTCATCGTTCCAATCAACCCGAAAGCCACCTTGACCCCGCGCTCGGCGGCGGTAAATATCGCCGGGGTGATCACGGCCATATCACCGCGTATCGCGGCGGTTAAAATCGATAAACAGATCAGAGCCGCCCAGAGATAGCCGATCAACCTGTCACCCCCCCGTGCAACAAAAAGCCAAAAAGAAGTCGAATATAGCCGGAAAGTCCTCTTCTGCCAACAGGATGACCGGAACAGAGAGCGGCCCGGTGCAGAAGCTGATCCCGCAGGTAGATCTCTACTTCACCCAGCTTCACCCCTGCAGGCAAAGGTGCCTTGATGGAATCATTGAGAACAATCCGGAAACGGAGAGCCTCTTTTTCGTTCGGCAGCAGCGGCAGGTAGAGATCTGTGCCCGTAGTCACCTCTACCCGGCGGCTGCCCTTACTTACTTCTGCGGTGCAGAGGACCTGGTTTCGGGAAAATATTTTTTGGTAATGGTAATGTTGAAAACCGTAATCGAGCAACAGGATGGCATCTTCCCACATCTGCGGCGCGTTTAAAACTACACAAACAAGTTGCCACCCGTTTCGGGTCGCCGAACCGACAAAACAACGGCCCGCCTCCACCGTCCAGCCTGTTTTAACCCCATCGCCTCCCGGATAAAGCTCCAGAAGCCGGTTCTGATTGCTCATGATCCGGTCCCAAGAATGTCCGGGCCACGAAATCGTGTAAACAGGGGTCGAGACAATCCGGCGGAAACGCTCGTTTTCCAGCGCCTGGCAGGTGATCAGCCCCAGATCATAGGCGGTACTGTACTGAACTTTACCCGGCAGGCCATGAGGATTGGCATAAAGGGTATTTTTTGCCCCCAGGGCTTGTGCCCTTTGATTCATCAGCGAGACAAAATTTTGTTCGGTTCCCCCGATATGCTCAGCGATGGCCACGGCGGCATCATTGCCCGAACGGAGCATCAACCCGCAGATCAGCTCACCCAGTGTTTTCTTTTCGCCTTTTTCCAGCCAGATCGAAGAGCCTTCGGTCTCCGCCGCCACCCGGCTGACAATAACATGATCCTCCTCGTTACCATCCTCCAGGGCCAGTAGCGCGGTCATAATCTTGGTCGTCGAAGCAATAGGCAGACGACAGTGCTCATCTTTTCTCCAGAGAATCCTTCTGCTGCTGCGATCCATTAGAATTGCCGCCCGTGCACTGACTACAGGCTCTGCCGCCTCCACCGGGAGAGAAAAGAGAGCGGTCAACAGATAAACTCCGATCAGGATGGCCCGCCACACATTTTGCATCACTCTCGCTCCCGGGGAATATAGATCAATCGGTATTGTTCATAAATATTCCTGCGGGATTAAATTTATGTTTATCTCTGTTGGCAGCGTTGGCAGCCAAATTTACCGGTAAAGGCCTCCATCGGCCTCCTCTGCCCTGGTGCCGTGACAGCCGCCGCGCCGGTTAAAAATCTCCTGGATCTGGTCAATCAGCTGGGGGGCGAGGTCGATCAGCCGATCGAGCATGGCGTGGCGATCTACCGGAAGCAGACGTACCTGCCCTTGGCCCGCCACCAGGAAAGCAACCGGTTGCACCAGGACGCCCCCGCCGCTGCCCCCTCCGAAGGGAAGTCCGGCAGAGTTACTGTTACGACTGGCGCCGTCGGTCTGCTGCTTAAATTCGGTTCCTCCGGCGGCAAAGCCAAACGAGACCCTCGAAATGGGAATGATCACGCTCCCATCCGGTGTCTCCACAGCATCTCCAACAATCTTGTTAACATCGACCATCTCTTTTAAGTTCTCCATGGCGGTTTTCATCAGGCTTTCAATGGGATGATGCTCCACCAGTTACACCTCCTTTTTTTTTGAACACGTCCACAACTTTAAACCGCAGTAGAGAGAGAGAACCACCTCTCCTTCCCACTGCACCCGCATCTCTGCCGTACTCCAGGCCGGTAGAACCTGGAATTGCGGCCGGGCCGCCACTGAAAAGTGCTCATAAAGCAACCCGACCAGTATCCCTCCCAGGGCCCAGGCTCCGCCTGCGGCCAGGCCGGTCCAGGCCGGATCGTCCCACCCCCAGGATAGCTCCAGGTCAAAATGGGACCAGGTCACCTTCTTCAACAGGGGCCCGGCCTGCCGGACTGTCTTCATAAATCCGGCTAAATTTCCCCGCTCAAAGATCTTCTCCCACCAAGATCGCTTCTGCTTTTTATTCAACCCGGGCATTTTTTGCAAAAACCCTGCCGGTATCTTGCTCCCTCCGGCAAGAAGATACCAGGAGAGCCCTTTTTCCCCGGCTGCGCTTCTCCACTGTTCATACAACAGCCCAAAGAAACCCCACTTCAACCTCAGGCTAATTTGATCGGTTTTATTTTCTCTTAGGTAGCGGACAAATATGCGCAGCGGCAGCAGCAGGAGCAGTCCGAGCAGGAGGAGGATGACAAGGGTAATCGAGAGCAGCCAAGCCCACCAGGCCATTGATGGTCTCCTTTAAGAGATTAATTCCTTCATTGTTAATACTTTACCCTTTTATGGAGAAAAGGCCCGGCGGGGTTTGCCGGGGGGCTGTCGTCGAAACAGGCGGGCAGAGCGGAGTAAAATACCGCTCAGAATAAATTACCGGTCGAGAGGAGGCAGCTCGCTTAAATCTTTCAATCCAAAAAACCTTAAGAAATCCTGGGTCGTGGCATAGACCAGGGGGCGGCCGGGCCCTTCTTTGCGCCCGCTAACCCGGATAAGCTTGCGTTTCAACAGGTTGTCCAGGATATGTTCGCAGCGAACTCCGCGCACCGACTCGATCTCCAGGCGGGTAAGCGGCTGCTTGTAGGCAATGATAGCCAGGGTCTCCAGGGCCGCGGTAGAAAGACGGCCGGATTCTTCTTCACTGACCGCCTGCTCGAGGTAAGGGGCCAGCTCCGGGGCGGTGCCCATCTGGTAACCCCCGGCGACCTCGAAGATACGCAGGCCACGCTGCTGCTCGATAAGCTCCTGCTGAAGTTCGCAGAGCAGATTCTGTGCCTCTTTACTGGAAATGCCGAGGCCGGAGGCGATTTTGTCCGCCTGGACCGGCCCTTCCGTTAAGAAAAGAATTGCTTCAATAACAGCTTTTAAATTTTCTCTGGACAAGGCCATTCTCCTTTTCCGGCTGGCAGCACCAAGATAGGCCCGAAGAGGCGATCCTGGAGCAATCGTACCTCTTGCCGGCGAGCCAGCTCCAGCAGGGAGATAAAGGTAACCAGGATCTCCCGGAGGCCTCTTTGCTGCAAAAAAGCAGTAAAAGGGAGGGGCCCCCCGGCCTGCTCCAGCAAGGAGCAGATAGCGACACTACGATCGCTGATCGGCAGATCATCGAACAGCTCAATCGCCGGGGCCAGGGACTGCGCGGCGGCAGCAGCTTCAAACCGGTTCATCATCTCACTGAGCAGGTGCGCCCCTTCCCAGTAAGAGTAATAGGTCTTCTGCTGCTGCCGGCCAGAGATGACCATGAACTTTTTCTCCCCGCCGGTAGAACGGAGAAAGATTTTCTGCTGCTCCGCGGCCCGCTCCTTGAGAAACCCAGCGGCCTCTTTAAAGCGGCGGTATTCTTCCAACCGTTCAAAGAGCTCCTCGGGGCTGCTGAACGGGAAGAGTTCCTCGTCATCTTCTTCCTCACCAGGCTGAGACGGCTGCGGCAGCAGCAGTTTCGATTTTAAACGCAGCAGCGTCGCTGCCATGACTAGAAACTCGCTGGCAATATCTAAGTTTAACTCCTTCATCGACTGCAGGTAAACAAGATACTGCTCGGTGATCGCCGCAATGGAGACAGACCAGATATCGAGCTCCTCCTTCTTGATCAGGTGAAAGAGAAGATCAAAAGGCCCTTCAAAAACGGGCAGCTTAACCGTATAGGCGTCAGGCGGCGACATCAGAGCCCCATCGCTCCGCGAACCGCCTCCAGGGTAGCGCGGGCCTTCTTCCGGGCCTGTTTTTCACCTTCTACGAGGATCTCTTCCAGGTAAGCAGGCCTCTCTTCCAGCGAACGCCGTTTTTCATGCAGCGGAGCCATCGTTTCAACCAGCTTGCGGGTCAGGAGCTCCTTGCACTGGACACAGCCGATCTCCGCCGTGCGGCAGGCAGCCTCGATCCCGGAGAGCTCCGAAGGATTGAAGATCTCCTGGAAGCGAAAGGC
>JAAZPQ010000118.1 GCA_012797175.1 Bacillota bacterium | reverse complement strand
GTCTGGGGACGAACTTCGTCCGCCTGTTCGACCGCGGCTCATTTAAAGAAAAGGTGTACTCCAAAAAAAAGCGTTAACCCTTGACGAAAATAGAACCATCCGTTATAATAGTTTTTGCCAGGTTCCTCAGTAGCTCAATGGCAGAGCGACCGGCTGTTAACCGGTAGGTTGCAGGTTCGAGTCCTGCCTGGGGAGCCAATTTTTATGCCCAAAAATTTACCATCGTAAATAATTATAAGAGACCAGCCCCGACCATAATAAGCTTACTGCTGTATTTATACTTCCCTAAAAGCAGGCAGCTGCGGTTCTACAATCCATCTTATAATAAGCTTACCTTGGTACAGATTGCTCTTAAAGGGCAAGGAAGTTGTTCCTGCCCGTAAAAGAGAAGTAACTGTCGGGAATTCGAAGATTTAGCCTGGAATGTTACTATTAAAAGTTGTTTTTTTAAAGAGCTTTGTTAACGTGTTTTTTTACCCAAAACTACTTGAACTGTTTCTTACAGTAAATTTTTATTGCAATTATGCAGACGAATAAAAATATAGTTATTATTTTAAAAAATAAGAGGATATTACCCGGCCAAAGTCGAATGTAAAGAAAGAATGATCCGGGTATAGAAAAGTTACCGAAACTACTCGGGCAAACAGAACCATGAATTTATAGTTAGGAGGATTCTTATGGAAAGACCTTGGTACAAAAGCTATGATCCCGGCGTGCCGCACGACATTGAGCTGCCGCCAAAAACACTCCCCCGTTTTCTGGAGGAAGCAGCGGAAGAGTATCCCAATAATATAGGGGTACAATTTATGAGCGGCCGGCTGACCTTCAAAAAATTGAACGAAGAGGTTGACTCTTTTGCCAGAGTTCTAGCGGGCCTGGGATTAAAACCGGGTAGCACGGTGGCTTTACATATGCCGAACTGCCCCCAATATGTCATCGCATTTTACGGGGCCCTGAGGGCCGGCTGTATTGTCACCCCTTGTAACCCGCTTTACGTCGAAAGAGAGCTGGTACACCAGCTTAACGACTCCGGGGCAGAAGCGATCGTTACCCTGAGCCGGTTTTATCCTTTAGTTAGAGATGTAAAACATAAAACGAATTTAAAAGCGGTGATCGTGAGCAATATTAAAGATTATCTACCAGGATCACTAAAAATTCTTTATACCCTGTTTAAAGAGAAAAAAGAGGGCGACCGGGTGAAGCTGCAATCCGGCGATCTTTGGATGTTCGACCTTATGAAACGCTATCGTTCTCATCCACTTCATAAAGTAGAAGACGATCTGCAGAAGCCGGCTTGCTATATGTATACCGGCGGGACCACGGGGATGCCCAAGGGAGCAGTTTTAAGCCACGGCAATATCCTGGCCAATGCACTACAGGCAAGAGCCTGGTTGTCAGATTACGAGGAAGGGAAAGAGATTCTTCTCGGGGCTCTGCCGTTCTTTCATAGCTACGGTATGTCCATCGCTTTAAACCTGGCCCTGGTTACCAAAGCGACCCTGATCACGGTGCCCCAGTTTAAGATAAATGAGATCCTGGAGCTGATTCACAAAGAGAGGCCCACTCTTTTCCCCGGTGTTCCGACGATGTACGTGGCGGTAAACAATGCCCCGGATGTAGAAAAATATGATCTCAGCTCCATCAAGGTTTGCATCAGCGGAGCTGCGCCACTGCCGGTAGAGGTGCAAAAGCAGTTTGAAAAAATTACTAAAGGCGGGCGTTTGCGGGAAGGTTACGGACTGACCGAAGCATCACCGGTGACACATTGTAACCCGATCTTCGGAGAAAACAGGACCGGAAGTATCGGGCTGCCTTTCCCCGGGGTAGTGGCAAAAATTGTCGATCTGGAGGATCCGTCTAAAGAGATGCCTGTGGGCGAAAGGGGACAGCTGGCGGTCAAGGGGCCGCAGGTAATGCAGGGGTATCTCAACCGGGACGAAGATAATAAAAATATATTTCATAATGGATTTATCCTCACCGGCGATATTGCCATAATGGATGAGGACGGCTACTTTTATATTGTTGACCGGCAAAAAGATATGGTTATTGCCGGCGGCTATAATATATTCCCCCGGGAGATCGAAGAGGTCCTCTACGCCCATGAAAAGATCAAGGAGGCCTGTGTAGCCGGGGTCCCTCATGAGTATCGTGGCGAAACTATCAAGGCCTATATTGTCCTTAAAGACGGAGTTACCATGACCGAAAAAGAGGTTATCGACTACTGTGCTGAAAATTTAACCAAGTATAAAGTGCCTAAAATTGTCGAATTCCGGGACGAGCTTCCGAAGACCATGGTGGGCAAGATCTTGCGCCGGACGCTGGTTGAGGAAGAGCTAGCCAAACAAAAGAAAGAGCAGAGCAGTTAAACCAGAAGTGCTTTTGAGGGGGCGGCCACAAGGCGGGCCGTCCCCTCAAAATTTACCCGCCAAGATGGTTTCAGCCGTATTAATTCTATCCGCCGGATAGCACGGATCGTTTCCGGGGTAGAGGCGGATCCATCCACCATAGGATTCTCTTTTTTGCTGCCGAAATTTCTTGACAAGATGTCACCGGTTATGCTAAACTGCTTTTTGGACACGGTAAAACGTGTTAGCGCAGGTTGCTTTTTTTGTCTATAAACAAAGTTGGAGCAAGAGGGCCCATAGCTCAGCTGGAAGAGCGGCCGGCTCATAACCGGTTGGTCCCAGGTTCGAGCCCTGGTGGGCCCACCAATCAAGGCCCCTTCGTCTAATCGGTGAGGACACCAGCCTTTCAAGCTGGCAGCAGGGGTTCAAATCCCCTAGGGGTCACCATTTTTTTAGGGCGAATAGCTCAGTGGGAGAGCACCTGCCTTACAAGCAGGGGGTCGTAGGTTCAAATCCTGCTTCGCCCACCACGGGTGACAAAGGGTGTCAAAGGTCTTTTGACACCTTTTTATTTTTAGAAACATCTGCTCCCAATGCTCAGGTTTACTGCATCTAGATCCGTCGGAGAGAGCTCCTGTTACTATTACCGGCCAGCCAGGCCCTGGCGGGGGAGGTGATTACCGGTGAACAGCAACCCTGAAATTGAAAACCTTTACACCTTAAGATATAATTTTCCTGACGAAAGGATCTAATGCCCGTGGAAAAACTTGTCTCCCTAGAGAGAGGGAAAATCTACCAGGACCTGTGGCGCCTCTCGTGGCCGGTGATGATCTTCATGGTCTTCCAGACCACCCTGGAGCTGGTCGATCTCTACTGGGTAGGTTACCTGGGTACCGCCGCCGTAGCGGCCCTTTCTCTGGCCAATAGCCTTTTCTGGATGTTGTTCACCTTTTCGGACATAATTACCATTTCGACCCTGGCTTTAACCGCCCGCTACCGCGGTGCCGGGGATACCGAAAATGTTGCTGTCGTGGCCCGGCACAGCTTTTGGCTGGCCACCTTTATCTCGGTGGCGGTGACCATACTGATTGTAGGTTTTAGTGATACCTTTATTTCTCTTTACGGGGTCGAGACGGAAGTACACGATATGGCCGTGCTCTATCTGAAGATCATTGGGGTCAGCATGCTCTTTGCTTATACCGGCATGGCCCTGGGAGCAACTTTGCAAGGGGTCGGCGATACCCGCACTCCCATGGTTATCCTGGTCATAACCAATATCATCAACATCATCCTTGATCCCATCTTAATCTTCGGATTGATCGGAGCGCCTGAATTGGGCATTCTGGGAGCGGCTCTGGCTACTCTGTTGGCCCGGGTCTTCGGCTTCCTGGCGATGCTCTATATTGTTCTCAGCGGGAAAATCTCTCCTAGTAAGCTAAAAGTACCGGGTCTTTTCAAACTGCAGTTTCAGCTCGCTTATTTCAAAAAAATATTTGAGATCGGCCTGCCTGCTTTCATGCAAACGCTGACCCGGCCCCTGACCGGGCTGATTATGATGTGGCTGGTCGCCCTTTTTGGCCTGGAGGCGATTGCCGCCTTCGGTATCGGGCAGAGGATACTGGGGTTTGCCTTTATCCTGCTCTCGGGCTTGACGGTGGGCACCTCCACCATGATTGGCCAGAGCCTCGGAGCTGAGCTACACTCTCTGACATCGGAGATTATCCGTAAAGCGATGGTGCTTAGCTTAGCCGTACAGGCCGCTATGACCGTCCTCTGTTTCTTTGCGGCGCCGTTAATTGTCGGGCTCTTTTCCCGCGATCCCGTGGCCATTCAGCTGGGGGTCAGTTACCTGAAGATAATTTCAACATGCATGATTCTGATGGGGCCGTTTCATATTCTTGATGCCGTCTTCAAGGGCTCCGGATACACGGTTCCTCCGATGGTCAGTGCCTTGGTGGCTAACTGGTTGATCAAGATGCCTCTTGCCTATCTCCTTGCCCTGCCGTTAAACCTGGGGACAGATGGCGTCTGGTGGTCGATCAGCATTTCCGTGCTGGCGGAGCTGCTCATCTTGCTGGCCTGGTACCGCCGCAGCGACTGGTCCCGCCGCGAAATCCGGATCGGCCTTGTCGAGAGAGTAGAGCAGTTCGATTCCGGGGATGAACCCTCTTATTAAAATAGATTTCTCCCTGCTTAAACCGGTCCTATTGCTACTGTTCTGCCGTGAGCGGACTACGGTGTGATCTAGTTGCTGGGTTTTACTTGTTACTGGTTGAATATTTGGCGCTCTTTAGATATGATTGGGCATAAGATACCAACAGGCAATATGTAGAGCTCCCCAATTTAAACTTACGAGAGGGATTGAATGATCAACAAACCGCTACCAGAGAGGGTTCATGTTTTACTGCCGACAGGCGAAACCTTGCCTGTGGCCGGCGGCCGCAGCCTGCAGGAAGTTGGTGCAGAGGTTCAGCTGTACTATGCTGCCCCCATTGTCGCTGCGATAGTGGAAAACGAGCTTTACGAGCTTACCGCTACAGTGAAGACCCCGGCAACGGTGCAGTTCCTGGATTTAACCGACCAGGAAGGGCAGCGCATCTATCGTCGCAGCCTTACCTTTTTACTCATTGCCGCAGCTTACGAGCTTTTTCCAGAAGCAGTAGTTACAGTTGAACATTCCCTGGGAAAGGGGCTTTACTGTGAAATTAAAAAAAGCCCGGAGCTAAGCACTGCCGATGTTACCGCCATTGAGCGGCGCATGCGGCAACTGGTGAAAATGGACCTGCCCATAAAAAAAAGGCGGGTTCCGCTTTCCGAAGCAGCGCAGATTTTCCGTCGCCAGGGATTCGAAGACAAACTGGCTCTGCTGAAAAACTGGCCTAAAGATTACCTGAACCTTTATCGTATTGACGGGATGGAAGATACTTTGTATGGTTACCATGTCCCGCGCACCGGGCTGCTCGATATATTTGAACTGAAACACTATCCACCAGGACTGATTTTAAGATTTCCCGACGAAGAGGATCCTTCCCGGGTCGCTCCTTTTGTAGAGCAGAAGAAGCTGTTTGAAATTTTCCGCGAAGCAGAGCGGTGGGGAGCCATCCTCGGTTTTGACACCGTGGGGGCGATGAACAGGCTGATCGAGGAAGGAGAGGGTTCGGAGGTAATTCGCATAGCTGAAGCGCTGCATGAAAAAAAGATCGCCCAGATCGCCGATCTGATCAGCGCCAGCGGCTCCGAAATCCGGGTCATCCTGGTGGCCGGGCCTTCATCTTCGGGTAAAACTACTTTTGCCCAGCGCTTGCGGACTCAGCTTTTGGTCAACGGGCTGCGACCTCTGCCTATCTCCATCGACAATTATTTTGTCGATCGCGAGCATACCCCTCTGGATGAATCCAGTAACCCCGATTTTGAGCATATTGAAGCCATCGATCTGCCCCTCTTCAATGAGCATCTCTTGCGCCTGATCGAGGGGAAAGAGGTGGAGATCCCCATTTATAACTTTACCACGGGAAAGCGGGAATACCGTGGTCAGATCATGCGGTTGGATGAAAATCAACCGTTAATTATTGAAGGTATTCATGGATTAAACGAAACTTTAACCCGTGCTATCCCCCGCCGTAATAAATTCAAGATTTATATCTCTGCCCTGACAGCGCTGAACATTGACCGCCATACCCGTATCCACACTACCGATACGCGCTTGCTGCGGCGCATCGTGCGCGATGCCCAGTTTCGTGGTAACAGCGCTCTGGAAACCATTCGCTGCTGGCCTTCGGTCAGGCGCGGCGAGGAGCGTGATATTTTCCGCCTCCAGGAGGAGGCCGATATTATGTTTAACTCCGCCCTGGTTTATGAGCTGGCGGTGATCAAGGAGCAGGCTGAATTTTTACTTAACCAGATTGACCGCTCGCAGCCGGAATATATTGATGCCAGGCGACTGCTCTCTTTTCTATCCTTTTTCCTACCCCTGGAGCCATCCGGGGTGCCCTCCAATTCCCTTCTGCGCGAATTTATCGGCCAATCCTGTTTCTTTGAAACTTAATCTTCCTTCCCCGGGCCTCAAGGGTTAAGCCTGTCCTTCTTGGAGCCATCGGTTAGAAGCATTTGCGGAATACCCGGAGATGCCTGCGTTGATTTTGCTAATTAACGGTGGTAATGATAGGATCAAAAGCAGTTGCACAAACCTGGAGGTTATAAGATGTTTAACAAAAAGATACTGATTGTGCTTATAGTCGCAGCAATGCTAATGACTGTGAGCTGTGCACCGATGGGCGGAGATGAGCTGGTGCTTGCCGATGCCGGGTGGGACAGCATACAAATTCATAACGGTATCGCTTCTTTTATTATTGAGAACGGCTACGGTTATGAAACCAGGGTCCTGTCCGGTTCCACGGCCATGACATTTACCTCCCTGCGGGAAGGCAGCATCGACATCTATATGGAAACCTGGCAGGGGAACCTTAAAGACAGCTATGATGAAGGGATTGAAAGCGGCGATATCCTTGAGCTGTCCGTTAATTACGATGATTCCCGGCAAGGGTATTATGTGCCCACCTTTGTTATTGAGGGCGATCCGGAGCGGGGGATTGAGCCGATGGCCCCGGATCTGCGCCGGGTTGATCAGCTTCATGATTACTGGGAACTGTTTGAGGATCCTGAAGATCCCGGCCGTGGCCGCATTGTCGGTTCACCGCCAGGTTGGGAAGTAGATCTAATTATGAAAGGTAAAGTAGAGGGCTACGGGTTGGAGGAGCATTACAATTATTTCAGCCCCGGGTCAGACACAGCCCTGGCCACTGCTTTAGTCGGCGCCTATGAGAAGGGGGAGCCCATTGTGGCTTATCACTGGGAGCCATCCTGGGTGATGGGAATGTATGATTTTACCTTCCTGGAGGAGGACGGGTTTGATCAGGGGAAATGGGCCGATGGATATACCTGTATCACGCCGGCCATGCCCGTGACGGTTGTTGTTAACGCGGAACTACCGGAGAAAGCGCCTGATGTAGTTGCTTTTCTGGAGAATTACCAGACTAGTACTGCGCTGACCAACTATGCCCTTTCCTATATGCATGAGCACGATGCTGGCACCGATGAGGCTGCGCTCTGGTTCCTGAGGGAATACGAAGAGCTCTGGAGCGAGTGGGTGCCGGAAGAGATTGCCGGTAAAGTCAGGGAGGCCCTTGCTCAGTAGGCCGGGCCTTAGCCTATAAACGATGACGGTTACAGACACAACTTCTAGTCTGGCTTTTAACCGTCATCTTTTTTTGAAAAGCGGAGGATGAGAGAATGTTTCCAGAACAGATTACTTTAGAATTAGGCAAATATGTTAACGATTTTATCTACTGGTTAAATAACAATTATGGCATGGTTTTTGATGTTATCTGTAATGGTGTACGTTGGTTACTGTTAAACATTGAATGGATGTTGTTGCTGATGCCCTGGTGGTTCTTAATTGCCCTGGTGTTTATTTTAGGCTGGCGACTGAAATCGCTTCTTTCCGGGGTTGTTTTTGCAGTAATGCTCTTTATTATCGGCGCCTTTGGGCTCTGGGAGCCAACAATGTCTACCCTGGCGATAGTCCTGACCGCTGTGTTTTTTTCGCTGCTGATAGGGATTCCCCTGGGCATTTACATGAGTAGCCGCGACAGTGTCGCCCTGGTGTTAAAACCAATACTGGATGCGATGCAAACTTTGCCTAGTTTTGTCTATCTAATCCCGGCTGTTATTCTTTTTAACATGGGTAAAGTTCCCGGCGTATTTGCGACTATGATTTATGCCCTGCCGCCGATTATCCGGCTGACCAACCTGGGCCTGCGGCGGGTGTCTCAAGAGATGGTGGAGGCGGCTCAGTCATTTGGTTCATCGTCTTGGCAACTGTTGTTTCGCATTAAACTGCCTCAGGCGCTGCCGACAATAATGACGGGGGTTAACCAGACAACAATGATGGCCCTGGCCATGGTAGTGATTGCCGCGATGATTGGTGCCGGCGGTATCGGCCATGTGGTTGTTACATCGATTAATCGCATTGATATTGCTGGCGGAACCGAAAGCGGGCTGGCGGTTGTGTTTCTGGCAATTATTATCGACCGGCTCACCCAGGGCCTAGGCGATCGTTTTAATGCAAACCTGAGTTAAATTGCAGTAGGGAGAAGGTATGAAGATGACTACGAAACTGCAGACTGAAAATTTGACCAAGGTCTTTGGCCGTCCGTCCAAACAAGTGTGGCGCATGTTAAAAGAAGGTGTGGCCAAGGATGAAATACTCAAGAGAACCGGCTGTACGGTTGGGGTAAATAACGTTTCCTTCAAAGTAAATAAAGGTGAGGTTTTTGTAATTATGGGTTTGTCCGGGAGCGGCAAATCGACGTTGATCCGCTGCCTGAACCTGCTAACCAAACCGACAGCGGGTAAGGTTTTTGTGGATGGAGAAAATATTCTGGAATACTCCCGGGAAGAGCTTCGCCGCCTCCGCCAAAACAAAATGGCCATGGTATTTCAACATTTCGGGCTGTTTACGCATATGAGCGTGCAAAATAACGTGGAATACGGCCTGGCAGTCAAGGGGATCCCCCGGGAAGAACGGGAGAAAAAGGCTCAGCAGGCACTAGAAGCGGTAGGCCTGGGGGGGTGGCAGGATATGCTGCCCGGCCAGCTTAGCGGCGGCATGCAGCAGCGGGTGGGGCTGGCCCGGGCCTTGGCCAATGATCCGGATATATTACTGATGGATGAACCTTTTAGCTCTTTGGACCCGTTAATTCGTCGGGATATGCAAATGGAATTGCTGGAGTTACAGGATCGTTTACAAAAGACGATTGTCTTTATTACCCATGATATTAATGAGGCCTTTAAAATGGGGGACCGGGTGGCGGTGATGAAAGACGGGATCATTGAGCAAACCGGCACCCCGGAGGAGATACTTGCCAATCCCGCCAGCGACTATATCCGGGATTTTGTACAGGATGTAGATCGTTCCCGGGTGTTGCAGGCCAAAGATATAATGTTTACTCCCGACGCCCTGCTCTCCCGGAAATCCGGATTAAAAATGGCAATCCGGGAAATGCAGCTCCATGGTATCTCCAGTGTTTTTGTCATCGGCAGCGGACGTAAGCTGCTGGGTTTGATCACTATCGATGATGCCGTCAGTGCCCTGAAAGATAATAAAACCGTCGATGATATTCTAAAAGATGATTATTTCACCACCGGACCGGAGATATATGTAAACGAGCTTATACCGTTAGCAAAGGATACCCGCTACCCGATTGCGGTTGTTGATGAGAACGAGCGGCTGCTGGGGATTATTGTGCGCGCCTCCGTGATCTCTGCATTTGTCGGATAAGAACCTAACTGCCGGGCGCGAAAAAAGCATATCTCTTTCCAAGAAAGGAATTGGCAGATCGTCTGGCGAATCGAGGGGAGAGCTAAAAAAGCTCGCCAGTTCATGAAGTAGCTATTTGGGCATCTTTACAGAATTAGCATCAAAAGGCGCCCCAGCGGCTTGGGGGTGAGTAGATGAGGCAGGAGCAGTCAGTGCTGTTTCCCGAGAAAACAGAACATGCAAAAATCTTAACACCGGGGCAGCTCCATTCTGAGGTTGTCCGGTTTAACGAATTTGAAAAAACAACTAGTTGCCTTGAATTTCCTGACCCGGCGGTAGATATCCCCGTATATATAAACGAATTTTGGACATCAAAACAAAGAGCCGCACATTCCTTACACGAGGTCTCCTACAGGGCTTGCTTTAAACCCCAGTTGCCTCGTTTTTTCATTACCCGTTTAACCGGTGAAAACGATCTTGTTTATGACCCATTCATGGGCCGGGGCACTACCGTTATTGAAGCGGCATTGCTAAATCGGGTTCCGGTGGGCTGTGATATTAATCCGCTTAGTCAAATCTTAACGAATCCAAGGCTCAACCCGCCTGAAATTGTGGAGATTCAAGAGCGTCTTCAGAGTATTGATTTACAAAAGCCACAAGAAATTTGGGACGACCTGTTAGTGTTTTATCACCCGGAAACATTACGTTCAATTACAAACTTAAGAGAGTACTTATTGAAAAAGGAAAAATACGGCGAGATAGATCGGGTTGATGCCTGGATACGAATGGTGGCTACAAACCGGCTTACCGGGCATTCGAGGGGTTTTTTTTCTGTTTATACCTTACCGCCCAACCAGGCGGTGTCAGTAGATTCACAGCGTAAAATTAATGAGAAACGATCTCAAACCCCTCCCTGGAGAGACGTTAAGGCCATTATTTTGCGGAAGAGTCGCTCACTGTTAAGAAAATTAAAAAGAAGTGAAGCAACACTACTGCAAAGTATATTTACCAGAACCAGGTTAATCACCTCATCTGCCGATCATACCCCAGAAATTCAAGATAACACGGTTAATCTCGTGGTTACATCACCGCCTTTTTTGGATGTTGTTGACTATCATCAAGACAACTGGCTGCGTTGTTGGTTTAATGGAATTGATACCGGTGGTGTAAACATTTGGCATTTAAGCAACCCGGGCGCCTGGCAAGAGAAGATGACGGATCTGTTTAAAGAGTTAAAGAGGATTCTTGTGCCCGGAGGTTACGTAGCTTTTGAGGTCGGCGAAGTTCGTAATGGTAAGATCTTTCTTGAAACACTGGTAGTTCCTGCAGCGCTTACAGCCGGGTTGATTCCCGAAATGGTTATCGTTAATAGCCAGGCATTTACGAAGACATCAAATTGCTGGGGAGTAGATAATCTTAAAAAAGGCACCAACACAAACCGAATTATTTTACTCCGCAGGTGACAGGGGGACGTTTCTCTTGTCACCTTCCTTGCCGGAATACTACAGGCCCTTTCATACAGGCCACTACTTTTGCGCTGGTTATGACCGGCGATAGGCGGGCTCGTCAAAGAGAAACTATTTTAAAAAGTTAATCATCTGTGATAAAATTAGTATGAATCACGTTAAAACAAGAGGTGATTACGATGATCAGGTTGACCCGGTCTGCGACGTGTTTACGGCGGTTTAGTTTCCTAGCAGTTTTATTATTACTTTGTTTAATGGGGCCGGCCGGAATTCTGCCGGTCAGCGGGGAAACTGCTGAAACTGGTGAGCTCTACTTGACGATTTTACATACCAATGATGAGCATTCGGCCATGATTCCGCATTCTCCGGCGGTAGATTTTCATCCGGAGATGGCCGATCCGACCATCGGGGGTTACGCCCGCCTGGCTACTGCAGTGCAGCAAATCCGGGAGAAAAAAGCAGAAGCAGGTGAGCCCGTCCTGCTTTTTTCGGGTGGAGATTATACCGGCGGCTCTCCTTTCAGCTGGCTTATCCCCGAAGGAATTCCTGCCCAACTGGCGATCATGCATCTGATTGGATATGATGCTGCGACCATCGGCAACCATGAGTACGATTACGGCACCGCGGTGCTGGCGCGCTACCTGCAGGCGGCGGGCTATCCCGAAGCTAATGCTAAGACAGTTCTGCTGGCCTCCAATACGGTTCCGCCGCCGGAACATCCGCTGGCAGAAATCTTCCGGCAGAAGCACCTGATCGAGCTGGAAAACGGCCTTACCGTGGGGCTCTTCGGACTGATTGGCCAGGATGCTATCTCGGTGGCCAATAGCCCCGAACCGGTGGAATTTACCGATCAGCATGAGACCGCTGCCGTGATAGCGAAAGAGTTAAAAGAAGAAGGGGCTGATCTAATCGTGGCCCTTACCCATTCCGGTGTCGAGGAAGACCGCGAGCTAGCCCGCGCGGTGCCCGAGATTAACGTTGTTGTCGGGGGGCATTGTCATACCGCGCTTACAGAACCGGTGCTTGAAGGGGAGACGATCATCGTTCAGGCCGGCTCCATGTTGGAGTGCCTCGGCGTTCTCGAGCTGGCTTTTGACCCCGAAAGTGAAAAGGTGCGCCTTCGTAACGGCACGGAGAAGCCTTACCTTTTACCCATTGATGATAAGCTTGAACTGCACCCGCAGGTTAGTGAAGCGCTGGCCGGCTATACCGCAGAGCTCAACGCGTTAATTGCCCGGCGGACCGGCGGACGTTTTCTAAATATTATGGATACGGTGGCCTGGTGCGATTTCGAGATTCCGGATACGCCGCCGCTCCAGGAGACCCCTTTCGGTAATTTTGTCGCCGATGCGATGCGCCTGGTTACTTCGCAGAAGATCGGGCAGCGGGTTGATTTTGCCCTTCAGGCCAACGGCTCCATCCGCGGCAGCCTCTCTCCGGGCAGCTTGGAACATTCCTATGGTAAAGTCTCTTTCTACGATTTGGCCGACCTGATTGGGCTGGGGGTTGGTCCGGACGGCCAGGCCGGTTACCCCGTTGTCTCGCTCTACCTGACCGGCGAAGAGATGTGCCGTGTTCTTGAAGTAGCGGTACTGTTGGAGCAGATGCTCGGCAATACTTATTACTTGCAGTTTTCAGGTTTACGCTACGACTACAATCCCCGCAACGGCATTCTTTTTACCGTGCCGGGGCTAGACCTGCCGGTTCCTTCGACCCGCGCCGTGGTCCGGGCGGAGCGTTATACCGGCGAGGGGCGCCAGGGTACGGGTAGCGAGAGCTATGTTCCGCTGGTGCGGGGTGACAAGGAGCTCTACAACCTGGTCACCGACTCTTACATCCTCTCTTTTCTCCCCATGATTGGAGAGATGTTGCCGATGCTGAAGCTCGAGCCGAAGGATAGCACCGGTAACCCCGTTCCCATAGAGGAGCTGGATAAGCTGATCGTTAAAGTTGACGGGGAGGAGTTAAAGGTATGGCAGACGGTGATCGAGTATGCCGCGGCACAGCCTTTGAACGACCAGGGGGTTCCCCAGATTGATCCTTACTATGCTGCCCCAGTTGGCCGGATCAACCAGGCCTGGTCAATCCCCTTCTTGATCTGGCCGATTTTAATTCTGCTGGCGCTAATCGCCTTGGTTATCTTCTTAATTCGCAGGGCCTCGCGCCGCAAGAGCGCTCGAAGAATGCTCCTGGAGAGCGAGGAAAGTAAAACTTAAGGAGGAACGTTAATTGGGTCATCTTTGTTACGGCCTTAGCGGCCAGGTTTTTGTAGTTACCGGCGGCAGCCGGGGGATTGGATTGGAAATAGTGCGCCGCCTGGTCAGGGATGAACAGGCGAAGGTGGTGCTCTGTGCCCGAAAGCAAGAGGGGCTTGACCAGGCCGTGGCCGAACTTAATGCCGGCGACAACCTTCTGGCCATAGCGGCTCATATCGCCCGTGAAGAGGATGTGGATAACCTTATCAAGCGGGCCTATGATACGTTTGGCCGCGTGGATGCGCTGATCAACAACGTCGGGATGAACCTGCTGACCCCCTCTACCGCTGACGCGAATCCGGCTACCTGGCAGAAGATTATCGATACCAACCTGAACGGCACCTATCTCTGTTCCCGCGCCGCGGCACGGATCATGAAAAACCAGGGGCGGGGCAAAATTGTGAATATCTCGTCTATCGCCGCGCGGCGAGCCGCTCCCGGGATGGGCATCTACGGCGTGGCCAAGGCGGGCATTGAGTCGCTGACCAGGGTGCTGGCTGTAGAGCTGGCGCCGGATATCCGGGTCAACGCGGTGGCGCCGAGCATGGTCAAGACCGGCTTCAGCATGCCCTTCTGGTCCAATCCGGAGACGCATGACGAGATTATCAAGGGGATCCCCTTAGGTAGGCTGGCTGAGCCCGCCGATATCGTCGAGCCGGTGCTCTTCTTATGTTCCAACGGAGCCGGCTTTATCACCGGGCAGGTGATCAACGTTGACGGCGGCGCCACTATCCTGTAGAACACCGCTTTTCGGGAGGTTATTTCGTAAAAGCGATTGAGACCGTTGGTCTGACCAAGTATTACGGTAAGGCGCGGGGAATTGTCGATCTCAATCTGCGGGTGGAAGAGGGCGGGATCTTCGGCTTTGTCGGCCCGAACGGCGCCGGCAAGAGTACGACTATCCGCACACTGCTAAACTTGATTTTTCCCAGCAGCGGCCATGCCAGGATCTTCGGTCTCGATGTAGCGCGCGACAGTGTCCAGATCCGGAAAGGGGTCGGTTACCTGGGCGGCGAGACGGGCTATTACGACGATCTTACTGTAGAAGGGCTGCTGCGCTATACGGCTTCTTTTAACCGCGGTGACTTCACCGTTCGGATCAGAGAGCTGAGAAAAAGCTTTTGGCCTCGACCGGCTGAGCTTCTCTGAACCGCTTGGCTATTATGGCACCGAAATCTATTTTCTGGTCCTCCTTTTCGGTGGGATTTACGCCGCCATTTTAGGCTCCGGGATCATGGCCAAGGAGGAAGAAGAGAAAACCATCGAGTTTTTACTGGCCCGGCCGGTATCCCGGTCCCAGATTATCACCGGCAAGCTGTTTACCCTGCTGATCTACTTGCTCTTTCTTAACTTGCTTATCGGCCTGGCCGTCCTGGCTGCCTTTAAAGCCTTTGTTTCGGTCTCCTACTCTTTACAGGTTCTTCTAAAGCTGTTGGCGGCGCCGTTCCTGGCGCACTTTTGTAGATCCAACAAGCATTCTACAGCGTGCCGCCAGGCAGCGCAGTAAGAATGTCTACTCATTATGCCCGGATGCGCCGGCCCATGCCGGTCACTCCCTGTTTTCTCTTCCTGCCAAAAGGCTGTGGTATAAAATGTAATGTCAAAAGAACCGTCCCCTTGACACCTGGCAGGCCCAGGCTGAGATTAAAAGTTGCAAAATTATGAAACAGATAACCATCTTTAAACGTTACTATTTATAGAAAGGTTAAAATAT
>JAAZPQ010000117.1 GCA_012797175.1 Bacillota bacterium | reverse complement strand
CGCAGGTATACCCACCTGCTCGGTAATGCCATCCATATCCTCAACAATAGAGGACTTCGGTTCACCAATGTCAATAATGACTTGAGGATTAACATTGGCTATCTCCTCCAGGTTCAAGTCACCCTTTCCTCCGTAAAACTGACCCAGCACCGGGAGATTATAGTATTCGGTATCCAGATACTGCTCGGCAGCAGGGTTCCACTTGCCAGAAAGCCCGACCAGCAAGTCAGGGGCCAGGGAAAAAAGTACAATCTGAGCCATAGGGCCTGAGGGAACAATCCTAGTGATTTTAGCGGGAACCTCAACTTCACGTCCTGCGGAATCAGTAAAGTTTACGGTTTCCGGTTCGGTGGAAGTAGAATCGCCTGAAGCATCGTTACCACATCCCACTGCTAACACCATAATAAAACTCAAGCAGACCACAAGGGCTATTACCGAAATCTTTTTCCTTCTCATCGACTTTTCCTCCTTCTTTTTGAATTAAGAGCAAAACCGGTAGATAGAATCCTTTTCCACTATCCCCTTGGGAATAGATACCCTTGCCTGATCATAATAAAGGCTCTCCATTTTAACCTCCATACCATAGAGATTGTAAATCAGCTCTTCTGTAAAGATATCAGCCGGCCTGCCCCAGGCTAAAACCTCACCATCCTTCATGGCTAACACTTTATCTGAAAACATGAATGCCTGGTCGGGGTTATGGGTTGATTGGATAATGGTATAGCCTTCTCTGGCCAGGGATTTTATCTCCATCAGCACACGAATCTGGTTGCCAAAATCCAGGTTAGAGGTCGGTTCGTCCATTACCAGAACCTTGGCCTGCTGCACTAGGGCACGAGCCAGCAGGACAAGCTGGCGCTCACCACCGCTTATCTTGGTGAACCCCCGGTCTTTCAGATGATAGATCCCCAGCCTTTTCAGGGCTGCCTCGACATGCCTTTTCTGTTTTTTGCCAGGGGTGGAAATGGCAGATACGTGAACGGAAGTTCCCATGAGCACCATATCAAATACGCTGTAATTAAATGATGGATAATGAAATTGGGGTATATAAGCTATCAGCTTCGCCATTTCCGCGATCCCCAGGCCCTCGATATCGATTTCATCGACCAGTATTTGACCCTTGTAACCTTTGAGCAAGCCGAGGATACAACGGAACAGAGTAGTTTTCCCTACCCCGTTAGGGCCTAAAACAGAGAGCAGTTGATTGTCCTGTGCCGTAAAACTAACCTGATCGAGGACCTGGTTCTCTCCATAGCTGAAACTTAGATTTGACACATCAATACTCAAAAGTCTTCCCCTCTCCTTGTAATTAAATAGATAAAAAAGGGAGCACCGATAAAAGCAGTAAGTATACCCAGGGGAATCTCCGTGGTAAGAAGATTCCTGGATACGTTATCTACCAGCAACAGAAAAATGGCTCCGCATAAAATGGAGGCAGGCATCAGGTGATTGTAGTTGTTCCCGACAACTTTTCTGGCCACATGGGGGATAACCAAACCTACCCAGCCAATCATCCCGCTGACCGAGACACTGGCCGCCGTAGTCAGGGTAGAGCAGATAATAACAATGAACCTGATTTGGTTGGCATTTATCCCCATCGTCCTGGCCTCATCATCCCCCATGGTCAGCACATTCATCCGCCATCTCAAAAGAAGCAAAGGGACAAGCCCAATAGTCATAGGGATAATGGCAAACTTAATATCACCGCTCTTTGCTCCGGCCAAACTGCCCATCAACCAGTAGGTTATCGCAGGAAGCTGATCGGTGGGATCAGCAACCAATTTGATAAACGATGTCGCCGCGGAAAAAAGAGAACCGACAACTATACCCGACAAGATTAAGCCCAGTATACTTTTACCCTTTACTCTCTTGCTGATAAAATAGACCAGGGATACCGTTAAAAGGCTGAAGGAAAAAGCACTGACAGTGATCGTAAAGCTGCTTCCATAATTCAAAATAGCAAGGGCAGCACCAAAAGCAGCGCCCGCAGATGCACCTAAAATATCCGGAGCAGCCATCGGGTTTTGAAAAACACCTTGATAGGCCGTCCCCGCGGCTGACAGACAGCCACCCACCAGGCAAGCCAGAATGATACGGGGTAAACGTATATTGAGCAGAACCATTTCCATGCGATCCGTCCAGAATTGCTCGATGGGATAGATTCTTGACAGCGAAATTCCCAGCACCTCTTTGGCCGGAATCGGGTAACGCCCAAGCTGAAAGGAAACAATAATGGTAATCACCAGCAGAACTCCCAGCCCGATAACGGTAAAAGTATTACCCCTGCCCCGTTCCAATCTCTCCCCACCCATCAAAATAGAATCAAAAAACTAGAACTTTCTATCAGAGAAAAAAATAACCGGAACACTGCTTGTGTAAAGTGTGAACCGGTCATTTTAGAATCATTGTCGATTTCACTCCTTTCCGAATATGGGAGGCGTAGCAGTTTACCACCACACCCTATCGGCCAACCCGCCATGCCTATCCATATGTTTAGGCGTGAAGGCTCGGAGTGTTCGTTCTCATCAACCCGGATAAAATCTGACGTTACCCGGCTACCTAGTCGTCCAATCCCCCTCAATATGGAGCTACTATCGGGAAACCACGGTATATTCTTATTTTATGTTTTTTATCTTCGCCGTCATACGCGTAATATCCTACCTGCAAATTATAAATTGGCGTAACCAGGCTTGAATTACCCCGGCTTACCATCTTTTTCATTATTCTAGCTCCAGCAACGTTCCTACAGCTCTGCTAATAAATACCTTGTGCCCCGGCGATGATCACAGATTGA
Organism: Bacillota bacterium; assembly: GCA_012797175.1. Taxonomy (GTDB): domain Bacteria; phylum Bacillota; class Dethiobacteria; order DTU022; family DTU022; genus JAAZPQ01. The sequence continues at coordinate 26,360 of JAAZPQ010000117.1, read as the reverse complement.
TACTGAAGCTTGCGGGTTAAACGGTAGATCATCATCAGTCTTTTTTAAACCTCGTACCTCTGGTAACCGACTCGTTTAAAGCCATGCTTCTTCGCAATTAGATCAAGGTGCAAGGTTGACCAATCAGCCAGTGCCACCTGTTCTTTGCCTTCGCCGGTATAAGTTTTTAGATAGCATTTACATTTTTCACATGTATCGATACGCAGATCCGGTTCATCATCCAGCCCGATAATTTTTAATTGTTCCTGTTTACTATTATCACAATAGGGACATCCGATCCGCCTGTAGCGCCACTTCATTTGACAGCACCCGCAGACCAAGTCCCTTTCCCGGCCTTTTTCCGTGCGGACCAGATGACCCATAGCCGGAAGCTGGCCGCAAACAGGGCAATAACCTTTCCTCCACTGATGATCATTCAGCAGCTCCGCTACTTGTTGTTTCAGGGGTTTCAAAGCACCGGAGAGGGCGCTCCAAGCCAAAAATACAATAAACCCTTCGTCAATCTCTTCCAGGTCTGCATTATTTTGAATGCTGTTGTTCTCAAGCACATCTTCAATAAGCTGGCCCGGCAGATCTGTTCGTTTATGAAAAATAGCTTGGGCTTGCTGAGAATAGCTGATGATTTTATCTGGCAAAGATGCTGCAGTTAACGCGTCAATTATCTCAATCAGGAGGTTGGCCGCATTTTCTATAATAGCCTCGTTAATTTCGTTCGCTCTTAAAACTGGAATGCCCTTTTTAAACTCGTCTACAGTCCGTCCCCAATTAGCATCAGCACCGGCAACCTCGGGCGCGACATCTCCTTCGACTATCGTCGTTATTATTTCATGTAACTGAGCAATCTCCTTAAGATAGGGGCGCTCATTTACCCAGTCTTTGATCGCTGCATCTAAAGTGCCCAATTCGAACCTCCTCTGCTTATGACTAACTGGGGACAGGTCCCAAGGTTAGGGGCCTGTCCCCAGATTTGGTCCGTTTCACCGTCAGTAAGATATTGGAGCATATATCCGTTTAAGGGCTAAAACTACCCTTCAGGCGGATGCTCTAGGCCCTTTCTATATCGACCAGGCAGGCCTTTGTTTCTTGAATCGAGGTGTTGGGATCGCCTGCGTCAATAGTCAGATAGTTCGTACTTGGTTTCCGGCTTAAGCCTTTGTGGCCCCAGTTGTAGGGCATCCATACTACTTCTACTTCTTTGCCGTTAATCAGCATCGTTTGCATACGAGGGGTGACATAGGCTTTTACTGTTACTTCACCGCGTGCCGACCAAACCTTGACCCAGTCCCCGGTTCCAATCCCGAGCTTCTTGGCCAGAGCTTCTGATAATTCAATGATCGGTTCCGGATACATCTCATTCAGCCAGGGAATGTTACGGGTGACCGATCCCGCGCACCAGTGCTCGGCAATGCTTGATGTGCACAATACGTAAGGGAACTCGTCACTTTTACCGATAGGCTGTTTTGATTCGACGCGCGGATATTTCACGCAGGGGTTGTATCCCACTTCGGGGTGCAATATATTGGTGGTTGGACTTTCCACCGGCTCATAAAATTCCGGTAGAGGACCGTCTGCCGGTGTCGAAGAAGAATCCCGCGGTAGATCTGAGTCGGGATTGGGGTCCTTGTAGGTTGCTGCCAATAGGCGGCCGACACCTTCGCCGGACATTCTGAAAGGCCGCTGTCCATTGGGCGTATCCGGTCCGTCATTCACATTGGGCACATCCGGCGTATCGTATCCGGCCCACTTGCCCTGCAGCTCATCCCACCAGATCACCGCTCTCTCATCATCTATGGGACGGCCCCTAGTGTCGCAGGAGGCGCGGTTATAGAGCACGTGCATATTCCCCGGCCAGCTCCAGGCAAAGCCCGGATAGATCCCCAGGCCGCCGGGATCGTTCTCGTTATCTCTTCTCTTGGAATTGTTCACGTCATTAGCAAAGACACCGGAGTAGACCCAGTTGCCGGAAGAGGTGGTACCGTCGTCCTTAAGCTCACCGATGCCCTTCAGCAGTTCGCCGGTAACAAGATTGTACCCGTTGATCTCCTTGAGCACCTCTTCGGCAAAAGCAATCCGTCCTTTCGGACTGTCATGATCGAAGTCATAATCCCAGGTGATCTTCATAATGGCTTCATCTTTCCTGGCCGTAGACCCGGCATAGAGCTCCCGCACCTTTTTGAAGATCAGGTCCAGAATCAGCAGATCGGGCTTCGACTGGCCGACCGGCTCGATACCCGTGTAACGCCACTGCACCATGCGTCCGGAATTGGTCAGAGAGCCTTCTCTTTCCAGGAAAGAGGCCGCCGGCAGGAAGATAACCTCGGTATCGATAGACTTCGGATCGACCCCTTCCCGTTTCTCCCAGAAGGCCGCAGTTTCAATCTCAAAAAGATCCTGCACCACGAGCATATCCAGGTTTGACAGCCCTTCCTGCACCACGCTCAGGTTGGGGCTGGTCACCAGGGGATTCTGACCCATGAAATAGGCAAACTTCATTTTCCCTTCCAGCGCTGTTTCAAAGATCTGGAAGAGAGAGTAATTGACCTTGCCGTTCTTCTTGGGCAGCAGGTTAAAGCAGAATTCATTGTCCGGGGTGGCATGCTCGCCGAACCAGGCCTTTAACAAGTTTACCAGGAAAGTGCGGCGGAAAGTGCCCGATCCCTTTGTCCAGGTATCGATATCGGCAACATCATGATTCGGGGGCGATAAATAGCCCGGCAGATAGCCAAACAGACAGGCCATATCCGTAGAACCCTGCACATTCGGCTCGCCGCGCAGGGCGTTAATGCCGCTGCCGGGTTTGCCCACATTTCCCAGAAGAAGCTGTAATACCCCGAAGGAGCGGATGTTCTGCACGCCGACAGTATGCTGAGTCATCCCCAGGGCATACAGGATCGTGCCCGGCTTGTTCTTGACCATGGTGTCTGCAACCAGTTTGATCTCTTCCTCGGTGGCTCCGGTAATTCCGGTAACAGTATTAAAATCGTAGCGCTTGAAAAATTCTTTGACTTTACTGAACACGCATCTCGGGTCATCAAGGCTGTTCGCCTTTAGTGGTTTTCCCTCGTTATTCAAAGCATATCCCCAAGAGCTGTTATCATAGCTGCGCTTAGAGGCATCATAACCCGAGAACAGACCATTTTCGAAGCCAAACTCTTCATTGGTAATGAAGAGTGCGTTGGTCTGGTTGAGCACGAAATCTTTGTCATAGAGTTCTTTTTCCAGGATGTAGTTGATAATACAATTCAAAAAGGCGATATCGGTTCCGGGTCTGATGCGGACAAAAATATCCGCTACCTCTGAGGTTCTATTGTAGCGGGGATCGACATGAATGATAATGGCGCCCTTTTCCTTCGCCTTCATAATCCATTTCATGGCCATGGGATGGTTCTCGGCACAATTACTTCCTTCAATCAAGAACACCTTGGCATTCTTTAAATCAATCCAGTGATTGGTCATGGCACCGCGTCCGAATGAGGCCCCCAAACTGGCGACCGTGGGGCTGTGTCAGACCCGGGCCTGGTGTTCTAAAAATGTTACCCCCAGTGCTCTGGCCATCTTGGTAAAGAGATAACATTCTTCGTTGTTGTTCTGGGCACCGCCGACAAAACCGATGGCATCGGTGCGGTGCACTTCATAGGTTTGACCGTCAACCGTTTCCTCAGCAATCCAATTTTCGTCACGGGTCTCTTTAATTTTCTGAGCAATCTTCTCAATGGCTGTTTCCCAGCTAATCTCTTCCCACCGGTCACTGCCGGGGGCGCGATATAGCGGGGTTTTAACGCGCTGATCAGAATTGGGTACCTCGTACATGACCGCCCCTTTACTGCAGAGCGCTCCCTCATTAATAATATGGTCCGGATCCCCTTCTAAATTAATCAGTTTTCCGTCTTTGACATGGCAGATCATGCCACATCCACATGAGCAAAAATTGCATATCGAGGTATACTCACTGGCGCCGTGTATTCTACACTCTTTTGACGCCGCCTCGATCGACCGCACATTAAAGCCCAACTGGGACAGGGCCAGCCCGGCGCCCGTCGCTCCCGCCAGCTTAAGAAACTCACGACGTTTTAGCTTCAAACCTAACCCCTCCTAATAAGATTTGAGATCCATTATGTCCCACCCACCTGACATAATTTCGCCAAAACACCCCCTACGCACCCTCCGAATACTTGAAATTGTATCAATAAACCCCCATTATGTCAATACTCACAAATCGTGTTGAAAACATCACGACACTCTACTTTTAGAAAGAATCCTGGATGTCATTCATTAAGATAATGATTCAAACTGGCCATGGACAAACCTCGCCGGAAGAAGCCCGGCTGCTCTTTAAATGATTATTTGCACCAGTTCCCCCTGCTTTAAGCCGGAACAACCTTTTTCAATATCAATGTAGCAATTGCTGTCCAAAACAACTTTCAAATTGCCCGGAGATTGCTCTAGATCGACTATTCTTACGAATACCTTTCCGTTTTCATCCTGCACGAAGTGTCCGCGAAGCGCTCTCCGGATTGGGCTTTCTTTATCAAAATCATTTTGCAATACTGCTGGCAGGGTTTTTAACTCCAGCGAATTATTACGGGTAATCTCTTTTAAAAAGGGGCTAAGGAGCAGATCAAAGGTAACAGAAGCTGCCAGGGGATTACCCGATAAACTGATTACCGGCTTATCCGCCAGTACACTGAAAAGAACAGGTGAGCCGGGCTTGAGATTGATTCTCCAGAAAATCTTCTCCGCACCCAGATTATCCATGATCTCCATCATTAGATCCTTCTCTCCTACCGACACACCTCCCGTAGTAATAATGAAATCCACTTTGTTTATTATTTCTGTAATGGTACTTTCAATAATGCTCTTATCGTCACCAAGGATGCCGTTAGAGACCACATTTACGCCGCACTCTTTTAAACGAGAGGCAATAGTATAAAAATTGCTGTTATAGACCTGACCCGGCACCAGCTTAACTCCCGGCTCTACCAGTTCGTCGCCGGTACTGATAACGGCTGCAGTTGGTATTTGATAGACCAGTACTTCGGCAACACCCAACCCGGCCAATACCCCAACTTCGGCAGCTTTAAGCAGGTGGTTTTTTTTAAGGACGAGATCCCCCTTTTTAAAATTTTCACCCTTGAAGCAGTAATTGTCCCACGGGGAAAGCTGTTTTAAAATTTTGACCCGGCCCTCTTCCTTCCGAGTGTCCTCCTGCCTGATGACACAGTCGGCCCCATCTGGTATTGGAGACCCGGTCATCAGGCGGACTGCAGAACCGCCGGTTACCTTTTTCCGTGAATACCCTCCGGCATAGATTGTATCAATAACTTCCAGGCTCACCGGTGAGCTGGGAGACGCTCCTTTCGTATCTTTGGCAATCAACGCATATCCGTCCAGCGGTGAACGGTTAAACGGAGGCTGGTCTATGGGGGCAGATATATCTTCTGCCAGCACCCTTCCATGTGCCTCCAGCAAACCAACCTTTTCGATCCCGGGGATACTACTTCTTTCCTTAATTAACTGCCTGGCTTTTTCCAACTCTATTCTTTCCATCATTTCAGGAGCACCCTTCCCTAAAGCTACATGCCGGGTAAACACACCTGCTGCATCCGTGGCAATAACCAGTATGTCCATGTAAAACAATATCTTTTGCCGTAATTTTTTCTTGAGCCAGTAATCTTAGAATCATATCAGCTCCCCTATCAATTTCCTCGGCTTTTTAATCAGGACCCCAGCGAAATCAACAAACCATCTTTTCTTGTTGTTACTTTTAATATTCTAAAATATTTCTAAACCTCCTGCTTAAATATTAAAAATCGCCAGGTTTAATTTAAATTTGACAACTTATTTTTACTTCTTTGTATTTATAATGAGCAAGCAGGGAATCTCTATCCGACGCTAGTAGTTAGCCGACCGGCGGTTCTTCTTCAGGCAAACAGGTCTATTTTCGGAAAACCCGGAAGGATTATTTGCCATGTTGGTAGAAAACTTGAGTTTGGAGGGAACCGGATTGAAACCTTTTTTAAAGTGGGCCGGGGGTAAATATCGAATTGTCCACCGTATCAGGGAACAATTACCACCGGGTCATAGGCTGGTGGAACCTTTTGTCGGTTCGGGAGCTGTATTCCTTAATCTCGATTATCCCGGCTACCTTCTTTGTGATAACAACGCCGATCTCATCAACCTCTTCCAGGTCCTGAAAGAAGAGGGTGAAACCTTTGTAAAATATTGCCGCGATTATTTCACCCCCGCATCAAACCGTGAAGAAGAATATTACCGCTTCCGTTCTGAATTCAACCGGACCGGAAACAAGAAACAGAAAGCGGCCCTCTTTCTCTACCTGAACCGTCACGGCTATAACGGTCTGTGCCGTTATAATTCTTCGGGAGAATTTAACACCCCGTTTGGAAGGTATGTAAAGCCCTACTTCCCCGAAAAAGAGATGCTATATTTCGCCCGGAAAGCCCAAAAGGCCACCTTTGCCTGCCGGGATTTCCGTAATACCATGGCTAAAGCGAAGCCCGGGGATGCGGTCTACTGCGACCCACCCTACGTCCCCCTTTCCGGAACCGCCAATTTTACGGAATACAGCAGCGGTGGTTTTGGTTTAAAAGAGCAACAAAAACTGGCGGAAATGGCCGGTAAGCTGGCCGAAGAGGGGATCCCGGTTTTACTCTCCAATCATGATACCGCTTTTGTCCGGCAGATCTACCGGGGCGCGCAGATCACCTCTTTTAAAGTACGACGGTTCATCAGCTGCCAGGGAGATAACCGGAACAAGGCCGGTGAAATCCTGGCCTTGTTCAGGGGGTAAAACAAAAAGGTACCAGGGTATCTAGACTGACGAAACCAAGCTGTAGAAGCCCGAGCAAAAGAGAATCGGTCATCCAGGCATGGTATCCCGTAGCCATGAGATGAGGCGCGAAAGCCAATCTTGCTACAAAATAGGTGACAGGAGAACCGTCCCCCTGTCACCTTTTCAGCCCAGATGATCTTTGATTAGCTGCAGAAAGTCTTCGCCAAATCTTTCCATTTTTACCTGGCCGACCCCCTTTACCTGAAGCATGGCCTCTCTGTCCTGAGGAAGCTTCTCAGTTAATTCGCGCAGGGTGCTGTCGGAGAAAATGATATAAGGCGGGATCCCTTCGCGTGCAGCGATCTCTTTACGCAACAGGCGCATTTTCTCAAAGAGCGCATCGGATGGCGGTACCTTTTTTTTCTTGCGGCGCCGTTGCCATACCACCCCGCCTTCCTTAAGCAGCCTTACCCCTTTTGGCCCTAACTTCACGACGGGGTATTCTCCCCCGGCAAGTGCGAGGTAGCCTTCAGCAACAAGCAGGTTAATCAGCTCTTTAATCTGCGGTATGGTATAGCTGTTCATTAAACCGTACGTGGAAAGCCTGTTAAAACCCAGTCGTAACAACCTTTTGTTCTTAGATCCCTTTAATATATCGGCAATCATGCCGGCTCCGTAACGCTCTTTTACCCGCACCACGCAAGAAAGCACCATCTGCGCCTCCACGGTGATATCAACCAGCTCAGAATCACCACTGCAGTTGCCACAACGGTTGCACTCTGCCGGTATCTCTTGCTCTCCAAAATACTCCAGGATATAGCGGCGCAAACAGTTAGTTGTATAGCAATAATCGATCATCTGCTGTAGCTTCTGGTATTCGTTGGCTTTTCTATTCGGGGCATAGACGGTTTCGTTAATCAGATATTTTTGCAGCAGGATATCTTGAACCCCAAACAGTAAGATACATTCTCCGGGTTCGCCATCGCGCCCCGCCCGCCCCGCCTCCTGGTAATAGGCCTCGATATTTTTCGGCATATTGTAATGAAGAACATAGCGAACATTGGATTTATCTATCCCCATGCCAAATGCGTTAGTGGCTACCATCACTGTAACCTGATCGTGAATAAACGCCTCCTGGCTTGCCTCCCGCTCTTTCGCTCTCATTCCAGCATGATACCTACCACAGAGATAGCCCCGGCCCCGCAGAAGCTCGTAAACAGAATCCACCTCGCGGCGGGTGGCCGCGTATATAATACCGGGTTGCTCTCTGTTACTCCGAACATAATCAAGAACAAAATCCTTTTTATTGACCCCGCGAATTACCTCAAAATAGAGATTCTCCCGGTCAAACCCGCTAACAAAAACATGCGGTTCCCGAAGATCGAGAAATTTGACAATATCCCCACGGATCTCCCGGGTGGCGGTAGCGGTAAAAGCACCCAGTACCGGCCTTTGAGGCAGGCTCTGGATAAACCCGGCAATCTTTCTGTAGCTCGGCCTGAAATCATGGCCCCACTGCGAAATACAATGCGCTTCGTCAACTGCTACAAGCGAGATCTCCACCGAGCGGGCCATCTCTTGAAAATCGGGCATCTCCAGGCGCTCCGGGGCTACATAAACCAGCTTAAATTCTCCCTGGCCGGCCTGTTTTAGCCTTCGAGAAACCTCAGCGCCGGGCAGCGAACTGTTGATAAAGGTCGCCGGAACACCGGAAGCGCTCATTCCATCAACCTGGTCCTTCATCAAGGCGATGAGGGGTGATACCACCAGCGTCACTCCAGGATAGATCAGCGAAGGCAACTGGTAGCAGACCGATTTTCCAGCACCAGTAGGCATAATCGCCAGTGTATCGCTACCCTCTAAAAGAGCACCGATCACCTTGGCCTGTCCCGCTTTGAAGGATGAATAGCCAAAGTATTTCTGAAGTAACTTTCGCGACTGTTCAATCATTTGACAGCCTCCCAATATCATAAAATCTTGGTTTTGGGCCATCTCTTTCCTTGTTGGCAGACAAAAACTCTAACCAGAACAACCAGAACGGTAAAACCTTCGGCGCCTTATAGCCAAAGACAGCGGCGGCATAAGGGATATAGTTCTCATGTTGCTCATAGCCAGCGTACAGTCATGGATCGTAGTAAAGAGATGTTTCATTCACAGGATTAATCCCTCCCGGTAAAATAATTACCTAGCCTATCTAATTATAATTATATTTTAGCTTAAAGCTTACCCCTTTGGGAAGGAGCTTCAAAGAGATCACCGGTGATCTCTCTATCCCCCCAGTGTCAGCCAAACATTGACAGACAGGGCAGTGCTTTGCTATTATCTGGGTAAATAAACAAAGAGCCCCATAAGGAGGGCTACAATGCACGAGATTGAAAGTATCATTGCCCAGCTTACCCTGGAAGAGAAGGCTGCCTTATGCTCGGGCATAAGTAACTGGGAGACCACGCCCATCAAAAGATTGCAGATTCCCGCGGTAACGCTCTCCGACGGGCCGCACGGCCTGCGCAAAGAGAACGCAGAAAGTAAAGGCATGTTCAAAGAAAGCTTCCCGGCGACCTGCTTTCCCCCCGCGGTAACCTTAGCCAGCACCTGGGATCCCCTCCTGGTAGAAGAGGTCGGCGCAGCCATCGCCGAAGAATGCCTGGAGCAAGATGTCCAAGTATTGCTGGGCCCGGGAGTAAATATGAAGAGGACGCCCCTCTGCGGACGCAACTTTGAGTATTTTAGCGAAGACCCCTACCTGGCCGGAAAGCTGGCTGCAGCCTATATCCGCGGGGTTCAGAAAAAGGGCATCGCCACATCGTTAAAACATTACGCAGTTAATTCTCAAGAGTACCGCCGGTTAACGATCAGCGCCGAGGTCGATGAAAGGGCTCTTAGGGAGATCTACCTAAAAGCTTTTGAGATAGCCGTAAAAGAGGCCTACCCTGAGACGATCATGTGCAGCTACAACCGGGTCAACGGGGTCTATGCCGGCGAACACCGGGCATTACTGTGGGCTATCTTAAGGGAAGAATGGGGCTTTCAGGGGATTGTCATCTCAGACTGGGGCGCGGTAAACGATCGGGTCAAGGGGCTGCAGGCTGGGCTCGACCTGGAGATGCCCTCTTCCAACGGCATCTTCGACCGGCAGATCGTGGAGGCGGTCGAATCAGGCAAGCTGGAGATTAAATATCTGGACCAGGCCGTTAAGCGAATTCTTCGATTTGTCTTTAAATGTGCCCGGACAAAAGAGAAAGCGGCCTCTTTTAAGGCAAATTATGACAATCATCATCTTCTAGCCCGCAAGGCGGCGGCCAGCGGTGCCGTTTTGCTGAAAAATCGGGATAATATCCTACCGCTGAGCCCCGATTCAGACTTTGCCGTGATCGGCCGCCTGGCCAAGGCGCCCCGTTACCAGGGCTGCGGCAGCAGCAGGGTAAACCCGAAAAGGCTGGTTAGCTTCTGTGATTACCTGGACTCGCAAAATATCGCCTACGCTTATGCACCAGGCTATAACATGAAAGGCGATGGATACTCCGCAGAAAAGATCACGCAGGCGGTAGAGATCGCCCGGGGAAAGAGCTCTATCCTTCTTTTCGCCGGCCTGACCGATGAATACGAATCTGAAGGTTTTGATCGCACCCACCTCTGCTTGCCCCGGGGGCACAATGCCCTGATCGACGCCCTGGCCAAGGTCTCCGACCATCTTATCGTCGTTCTCAGCGGCGGCGCCCCGGTGGAGATGCCCTGGCTGGATCAGGCCAGCGCTGTTCTCAATCTCTACCTGGGTGGAGAGGCCGTCGGGGAAGCGGCCGCCGATCTTATTTTCGGCCGGGTTAACCCCTCCGGCAAGCTGGCCGAGACCTTTCCGCGGCAGCTTCAAGACTGCCTGGCCGCTAAATATTTCGGGATGGGCCCCCGGAGAGTTCATTACCGGGAAAGCATCTTTATCGGGTACCGCTATTACGATACCGCTCAAAAAGAGGTGCTTTTCCCCTTCGGTTTCGGCCTCTCTTACACTAGCTTCACCTACTCCGATCTGAAAATAAGCGCCCCGGCGATCGCGGAAGACGAAACCCTTACCGTTAGCTTTAAGATTAAGAATAGCGGCGATTGTGACGGCGCCGAGGTGGCCCAGCTCTACGTGCGGGATCTCAGCGCAACAAATTTTGTCCCTGAAAAAGAGCTGCGCGCTTTTCAAAAGGTATTTCTGAAAAAAGGCGAAACAAAAACGGTAACCCTCGATTTAAACAGGGATGCGTTTGCGTTTTATAATGTCCGGACCGGGGACTGGTGCGTGGAAAGCGGCGATTTCGAAATTCTGGTCGGCTCCTCGTCCAGAGATATCCTGCTGCGGGCCACGGTCCAGGTGAAGGCCGCTGCCGTTGAAATGCCCGATTATAAAAAGGACGCGCCGGTCTACTATTCCCTTACAGATGCAGAAGAGATCCCTCTAGAGCAGTTCGAAGCGCTTTTAGGCAGAAAAATAGCGCCCGAGAAGCCCCTTAAAAAAGGAGAGCTGGACCTGAACAGTACCGTCCGCGACCTGGGCGTAAGCACTTTCGGAAAGATTTTCCGGTGGGCTGTGGCCCGGTTCTCACCGATGGTTTTGCCTAAGAACGCCCCGGATTTTGAAAAGAAAATGATCCGCGAGGGGGCTCTCTCCTTGCCCGTGCGTAATTTTTTTACCATGACCAACGGCGCGGTGACAGATGAGGCCACCTTCAGCCTGCTCATGGCTTTCAACGGAAAGACGGTCAAAGGGCTTTATCAATTCTTGAAGGCCATGCTCTCCAAAAAACCGCCGAAGAAAACAGATATTTACAGGTGACAGGGTCAAGCAAATTATGCCTTCATGGTTTATGCTCCTCCCTACCATAACGGTTGCGGTCTAAGATTAATGATCAACTTTTAACCCTAACGGTATTTATATTGTAACCCAGGTTTTCTCTTGAGCAGCTCTCTCCACAGCCTCGATGACCTGCTGATTGATCAGGCCATCGTAAAAATTTGGCTGCGGCAGGTAATCTTCCACGATAGCCTTGATAAATTCGTAGTACTGATGGCTGAAGGCATGTTCCCAGCCGATAATATGGCCGGGCGGCCACCACCTGTCCATATACTCGTGCTCGGGCCCGGTCACCAGAATCCTGCGGAATCCCTGTGTGCTGCTCTCTTCATCCGCGAAATAGGCTTCAAGCTCGTTTAACCTCTCCAGGTTGAAGCGCAGGCAGCCTTTACTGCCGCCAATCTCAAACTGCAAGGCATTCTTGTAGCCGGTGGCGATACGAGAAGTTTGAAATGTGCCCAGGGCCCCGTTGGCAAACCTGGCCACGAACAGCGCTGCGTCATCTGTCGTCACCTCTTCTTTTAGCTGCGCATTGCCGAGGGAGGCCCTCTCCTTGATAAATATATCGCTCATACCGGCAACCGCGATCATCTCCCCAACTAGGAAACGGGCCAGGTCAATGATATGCGAGCCCTTGTCGGCCACGGAACCAGCTCCGGCCAGCCTCTGATCAAATCTCCAAAGATAGGGCACGGCAGGATCGGCGGCCCAATCCTGCTGGTACGAGGCCTTGAAATGATAGATCCTCCCCAGCCGGCCATCCTGGACCAGCTTGCGGGCCAGCAACACGGCGGGGATGCGCCGGTAATTGAAATTAACCATGTGCTTGACCTTGTTTTTCCGTGCCGCTTCATACATTACCCCGGCTTCGTCAGAGCTCATCCCCAGTGGTTTCTCACAAAATATATGTTTGCCGTTGGCCGCGGCGGCGACAGCTATTTTTGCGTGGGTATAGCCCGGCGAAGCGATGGCCACGATATCAATTTCTGGATCGGCGACTACCTCGTTCCAATCATGGACATAACGTTGCCAGCCATACATTTGGGCAGCAGCGGCTACATCATCCTTGAGGCCACAGATTACTTTCAAGACAGGCTCTACCGGCAGATCAAAGAACATCGGGATAGTGCGTAAAGCATTGCTGTGTGCCTTGCCCATGAACCGGTAGCCGATCAAGCCTATATTCAAGCGTTTCTTCATGAGAAAGATCCTTCTTTCGCAAAAGCATTTTATCCAGGGCTAAAATCACCGATGCTGGAACAGATCATAACATCCGGATTACTTTACAGGGATTGCCCGCAGCGAAGACATAAGCGGGAATATCCCCGGTAACCACGCTCCCCGGACCAATCGTCGAATGAGCACCGATCCGCACCCCGGGGCAGATAATCGCCCCGCCACCAATCCAAACGTTGTCCCCGATCACTACCGGTTTGGCCATCTCTCTTCTGGTCAGCCTTTCGGCGGGATCCAGCGGATGCGTGGCGGTATAAATCTGTACATTGGGCCCCAGCAGCACATTATCCCCGATCCTCACTGAATTTACATCGAGAATAACACAGTTGAAATTGGCGTAAAAGTTTTCTCCAACTTCGATATTGTATCCATAATCACAGTAAAAGGGCGGCTCGATATAGACCGCCCCCCTGGCCTTAATTAGCCGCTTCAAGATTTCATTTCTCTTTTCCATGTTGCCCGGCCTACTCTGGTTGTAGGCCCAGAGTAGCTTTCGGGCGAGATCTCTTTCCCCGGTCAATTCTGCATCAGCCGCCAGGTACAGTTCTCCCGCCAACATCTTCTCTTTCTCACTTTTTCGCCCATTCTGCATTCCTCGATTTGTCTCCGTTTCCTTTTTTGACATTTAGTTCGCCCTATTGCGAGTGGTCACATCAAAGATCACTGCAACCGCCAGCACGCAGGCTCGGACAATATACTGGAACGATATATCGACGCCCATGAGGTTCATGCCATTAGTCAGCGAGGCCATCACCAGCGCGCCGATGATAGATCCTGAAACCTTACCCACGCCGCCGGATGCCGATACCCCGCCGACAAAAGCTGCCGCAATGGCGTCCAGTTCAAACAAGGTCCCGGCCTGAGTAGTTGCAGACTGCAAGCGAGAAGCAAACAATATCCCCGACAGCGCAGCCAGCATGCCCATGGAGCCGAAAACCACAAAGGTTATCTTCTTAACGCTGATCCCGCTTAACTGGGCCGCTTCCGGGTTCCCGCCCACGGCATAAATATGACGGCCCAACTTCGTCTGTGTGGTGATAAAGTTATACAGTAAAAATATAAACAGGATCACCACCGCTGTCCAGGAGAGGCCTCGATACCCCGCGAGGATCCAGGTAATCCCCAAAATAATAGCCGAGGTAAATACCAATTGAAAAATGAAGAAATTTAAGGGCGTTACCTTGAAATCATAAGCCAGGGTTTTTCTACGGTCCTGGATCGACCGGGCAAGGTAAGCTATGGTAATGATGATCCCGAGAAGAAGTGTTACCTTATGTACTCCAGGTAATATACCGGTAACAGGTATGTCCGGAATAAAACCGTTGCCGATTGCATTAAACGTTTTGTTGGGAATAATAATTGTTCCCGTTTTTACAGTGGCCAGCTGCAGCGCCCCCCTGTAACCGAGCCATCCGGCCAGCGTAGCTACAAAGGCCGGAATTTTCATCTGGGCTACCAGAAAACCAGTGAGAAGGCCTGCCAGAAGCCCGAATCCTAATATAAGCGGGATTACAATATAGACGGGGAGATGCCAGAATACTATGGCAATCGCTGCCATTGCCCCAAGAAAACCGGCTAGAAAACCTACCGAGAGATCGATATGCCGGATGATGATCACTAGGGTCATGCCGACCGCCAGTACAGCAATATAACCGGTCTGATTAATCAGGTTGCTGATGTTTCTTGAAGAGATAAAAACACCATCCGTAGCAATGGCGAAAAAGGCTATAATAACGAATAACGCAATATACATACCAAATTCACGAATGTTTTCTTGTAACAACTCCATGATATTCGTGGAATGTTCAATTTTAGGTTTATCCAATTGGGTTGACGGCATTGGCTAACTCCTCCCCAGCCGGCTCTCGGCAAAATCATCGCGGGCGCCGATGATATAGGCTACTACCTGCTCGCGGAACTCATCCAGTTCACCGATCACCGGACATTCACGAACCTTGCGTCCTTGGCGCAAAACGATCAGGCGATCGCTTACCTCGTAGATATCTTCGAGACGATGACTGATGATAATAATTGAATTGCCCTGCGCTTTCAGTTCACGGACCAGGTCGAGCACCATGCCGCTGGCCGCCACGCTTAGTGCCGCCGTAGGCTCATCCATAATTGTCACCTTGGTGTCAAAAGCCGTCGCCCGGGCAATGGCGATAGCCTGGCGCTGGCCGCCGGATAACCTCTCGACATTGGCGCGGACGGAAGGGATGTCAATTTTAAGGCGATCCAGTAAGCGTTTAGTCTCTTGCTCCATAGTATGTTTGTCTAGAACGCTAATCGGTCCAAATTTTCTACTCAGTAATTCGCGCCCCAGAAAGACATTAGCCGTCACGTCGAGGTTATCGGCCAGGGCCAGATCCTGGTAGACCATTTCGATGCCGAGCTGACGTGCGCGCATGGGGCTGGTAATATTTACCTTACTTCCTTCGATGAAGATCTCTCCTTCATCAGGAATATACGCCCCGCTAAGAACCTTCATCAAAGTAGATTTACCGGCGGCGTTGTCTCCAACCAATCCCAGCACTTCATTTTTGTGCAGGACCAAATCGACTCCCCGTAATGCCTGGACACCGCCGAAGTTTTTTTTGATATTCCGCATTTCGACGACAGGCGTAGTCTCTGCCATAGAAATTACTCCTTCTCCCAGATAAAAACAGTGATGATCTGGTTTAAAATATGAATTTTCTTCCGGCTAGTTAAACTATTCCTTCTTAAAAATTATACAGGGAATAGTGATGGATTAATCCATCACTATTCCCTCCAGCGTTCACCCGCTCATTATTTTCTTACTCCAACCCGGTAAAATCTTTTGCATCCCAGTAACCAGAATCGATAATCACCTCTTTGACATTGTCTGCATCCACGGTTATAACTTCGGACGGCTCGGCCGGCACATCGATAACCCCGTTATTGTAGGCGGTAGTTGCCCCGGGAGTTTTACCTTCCAAGAAAGCAATAGCCGCCTCGATGGCGTCTTTAACCAGGGTACGCACATCCTTCAATACGGTCATCGATTGCTTACCGTCGATGATATACTGAATCGAAGCTTTCTCGGCATCCTGACCGGTAATTACGTAGCTGGTGATATCTTTGTCGGCAGCAAATGCGTCCGCTATGGCCCGCGCAGTGCCGTCATTTGGAGCAAGAATGAATACATCGCCCTTGTCAGCGGCAGAGGCCGCGGTAAGGTGGGCTTCAGCGAGACTCTTGGCATCGCCAAAATCCCAGTTGGTGGTAACCTGGCCGATAATCTTGCCCATTTCGTCACGGGTAAGGGTAGCTTTATCCTGTAGTGCTACCGCTTCGCTTGAATTTTTGATTACAAAAGTACCGTCGGCAATCTTCGGCTGCAGGACGTTCCAGGCGCCTTCGAAAAAGAGAAAAGCATTGTTGTCAAAAGCGCCACCGGCATACAGGTAAAGCGGATTGCCGCTGCCCTCGGCTTTATCAACCAGGTACTGGCCCTGGGCTTCGCCTACGGCAATACTGTCAAAGGTGACATAGTAATCAACTGCCTCCGTATCAAGAATCAGCCGGTCATAAGCGATTACCTTAACCCCGGCCTCCCTGGCTGTCTCTGCCGCAGCGGCGGCGGCGCTGGCATCATGCGGGCAGATAATTAGAACTTCTATCCCCTTGGTAATCAAAGACTCCACGTTTTCTTTTTCTTTGGCTGAATCCCCTTCGCTGAAGAGGATCTCTACCTCGTAACCGGCTTCCGTGAGCAGATCATTAAAGCGGGTTTCATCCTGAATCCATCTCGGCTCCTCTTTTGTCGGAAGAACAATCCCTACAGAACCGGTGACCTTGTCATCTCCGCCTTCTTCCGGGTTGCAACCTACTAAAAAAGTAGCTGCCATCAACAGGCTAACCACTAAGAGAATTAACCAAACCGGTGATCTCTTCATTACAGGTACGCCTCCTTATTGTCACTAATCATCAAACAACGTAAAGAAACTGAAAGGGTAAGTTGACCTGACCTTGAAACCTTCCTCGGAAAAGTGCCTTAGGGTTACCTCTAATCATTCGCCTCCTTTACAGTTTTCGCGATCTCAATATCCCTTTATTCTGTATGATTTTTTTTGTATGGTTATACAATAAAACTGTTCTTAAGATTTAGTTGTTTTACCTCTGTATCATCTTAAGATCTTCTTTTGATTTTTACCGGGTTACCCTTCTAAAAATTTAAAAGGGTAATTATTTAAGCACAAAAAAATCTATCTGCCCTGGAAGCGGCCCGGCGATCTCAACTGTTCTTCGAAAAACAGGTGAGCAATAACAATTATTACTCTCTTTTGTTACGGCATATTTATGTAAACTTCGTCTACCAGGTGGAACCGGTCTCTGATAATCGTGTCATCCATGTTTTCCTTGTAAACAGCAACAGGCTCGAGGACATAAAAAGGAACATCCTTGAAGCCGTTGTGGATTTTTCGACTCACCGGACATGGTTCTTCTCCCCTGGCCAGCTGTATCGCTACTCTCGCCGCCGCATCGGCAAGTTTTTCAATAGGCTTATAAACAGTCATCAGCTGGGTCCCTTCTACCACCCTCTGGCAGGCGGCCAGATCGGCATCCTGCCCGGTTACCACGGCCTGTCCCGCCAGCCGGTGCTGGGAGAGCGCTTCAATAACTCCCTCGGCCAGGCTGTCATTGCCGCAAATAACCGCATCGATCTGCTTGTTTTGCTGAAGAAACTGATCGGCGATTGAAAAAGCATATTCTTTCATCCAGTTGGGGGCCCACTGTTCGTCAATAATTTTAATCCGGCCGGCGGCGATACTTTCAGACAGGACCCGATCGTAGCCTGTTTTGATCTGAGTTGTATTATGATCGCTGGTCGCTCCGTTTATGATCAATATATTACCTTGCGGCACCTCCTGGAGCACGGCCGAAGCCATGAACTCACCTACTTTTTCGTTATCAAAAGAGATATAGAGATCAACATCGGCATTAAATACAAGACGGTCATAAGAGATCACCTTGACGCCCTGCTTTTTGGCCAGCTCAACCGCAGCGGCTGCTTTATGCAGATCGTTGGGGACAAGAATCAATACATCTATCTTCTGCTCCAGCAGGTAGTTAACCTGTGCCAGCTGATCCCGGTCGCTATTGTTAGCATTCAAAACTATAATCTCGCCTCCCATCTCCTGGACCTTGGCCATCACTATATCCCGATCTCGAAGCCAGCGTTCTTCTTTAAGCGTTCCCAGGGAGAATCCGATCCGGACAAGACTGTTTTGCTCTTTTGAAGAGCCCTGGGCATCCCTGGGAAAGTGCAGGGCATATATCGTTGCCACTGTTTTGCCAACAAGAACTAGCAATAACAGTAGCAATAAAACAATTACGAACAACCTGACCTTTTCTTTTTGCTTCATAATCTTAAGATCACCTCACCGCATTATGGCGGTACTCGGTCGGGGTCAACCCGGTATGCTTCTTAAAAATCTTACTGAAATAATTAGGATCGCTATAGCCGGTTTCATAACTGACCGCCTTGATACTCAAGCCGGTCTCCGTTAAAAATTCCTTAGCCCTCTTCATTCTCAGATCGGTAAGGTAGTCCATGAAATTTATACCGGTTGACTCTTTGAAAAATTTGCTAAAATAATGATAGCTCATATTAACATGTCTGGCTACATCATCCAGGGTAATGTTGTTACAGTAGTTTTCTTCGATATACTGCGTCGCTTTTAGAGTAAGTCCGTTTAGCTCCTTTTTCCGGCATTCTTGTAGTTGCGTCACGGTGCTTTTTAAGTAGTTAACGTATTCAATTTTAATTTCAAAGATATTATCGGTCTTCAAAAGATGATGCAGAAAATCGTTTTCTTCGGACCTGGCGCCGGTAGCGGGAACGGTCCGCCGGGTTAGAATAAAAAGCTCGATCAGCTTTGACTTGATCCGTTGATGATCGTTTCGGTAATTTAAAGAGAGCCAGGTATAAAGGTCCTCAAACAGCGCCAGAGCTCCCTGGAGATCCCCCAGCATAAATTTATGCAGAAGCATCTCTTCCCTGGCGTAGGGATAAGGTTCCGGCTCCGGTTTGTAGAGCTGGATATCCTCGAAATGCGTAATCCGGTCACCGCCAGAGAAATTTGCAGCCATGCAGGCTTCCTGGTAGGATTCGTAAAAATGCTCCAGGTGATATTTCCTGCCGATACCGACCCGGTAACCATCGCCGGTTTTCTCCATCACCGCCTTGGCAATCTCAATGGCGCAATTCCTGTCTTCGTAGGCATCTGTTGAACCTCTTCCAGGGATATAGACAACGATCTGATCAAACAGCGGCAGCCCGATGAGGCATGAAGAGACACTTTTAAGGGCCATGGAGAAGTTTTCATAGAGCTCTTGCTTCATTAAGCTACTCACCAGGCTCTCTTCTTTACTCTTTGTCCCCGGGTTATCCAGAACCGCCACCATCACATAGCCACTTGTCAACTTCATTCCAAATAGATCTTCGTAAAAATCAAGATCCTCGACAAGCTCACTTTGTAGCAGCCGAGAATAGATAAACTGTCCTTCCATATGGGGCAGTATCTTGCTAATTTTCTCCACCAGAGCGGTCTCTTGTTTTAGCCTGTCCCGCCTGGACCGGATCACGGTACCGGCCTCTTGAAGTGTTTCAATAATTGAATTCTTGTTAATAGGCTTCAGCAGGTACTCGGAAACGCCCAGGTTAACGGCCTCTTTAGCATATTGAAAATATTCATAGGCGGTAATAATCACAAAGATAATATCGGGGTGGTGCTCTTGGATACGGCGGATGGCCTCGATTCCGTTAATACCGGGCATATGAATATCCATGAACAGAACATCCGGTTTTAACTCTAGGGCTTTTTCAATGGCCTCCTTGCCGGACCTAGCCGAGCCGACCACCTCAACACCGTCTACATATTTCTCCACGATAAACCTGATCGAACTGATGACAATCGGCTCGTCATCCGCAATCAACAGTTTAATCATGGCCGGACCTCCCTTTAGCACGTGGAATTTTTAAAGTAACCTTCGTTCCCCGGCCAGGCTTGCTTTCGATCTCAATAATATCCCGGCTGTCTTCAATATTGTAAAAAAGCTTCAGCCGGTTAACCACGTTATAAACACCCAACCCGGTAACCTGCCGGCTCGTTATACCGGGATCAATACCGGCTAACAGGGTCTTGATCCCGGCCTCGTCCATACCCACGCCGTTGTCGATCACATCGATGAAGATCGTTTTATCATCGCCCCGCACCACCAGCGAAATGGTACCGTTAGTATCGAGATCCGACAATCCGTGAATAAAAGCATTTTCCACAATGGGCTGAATAATAGTGCAAGGCACTTTTAAATCAAGCAGTTTCGAATCAACCTCAGTATGGAATGCCACCCGGTCACCAAACCTGACCTGGATAATATACATGTATTTTATGACGTGGTCGATCTCTTCTTCGAGGGTGATCGGTTCATCGAGCTTCCGGAGATTATAACGGTACAGCTGGGCCACATTTTCAATGAACTCAGAGGATTGATCCGCTCCTTCCATCATGGCCAGTTGAGAAGCGGTATTCAACGTGTTAAAGAGAAAATGCGGGTTGATCTGCGATTGTAATGATTTTAGCTCCGCGTCTTTTAATAGATTCTTCATCTGCAAGTTTTCCATTTCCTGTTTTTTTAGCTTTGCTTCTATTTCAGCCTGCTTTTTAATCTCATCGATATAACTTTTTATATTGGCAGTCATCTTGTTAAAAGCTTTGGCCAGAATGTTAATCTCGTCGTCAGCTTCCCGGACCACCGGTTTAACATCAAAATTACCCGCGGCCACTTTATCCGCCGCATGGGCCAGCTCCACGATCGGTTTCGTCAACCGATGAGCAAATAATAGGGCCAAAAATATATTGAATAATACTGAAAGGACAATCACCAGGATATTCAGGTAGCTCAGGTAGGTCATATTTTTATTAATTACCGCATATTGCTCCGAGCCCTCCAGCAACCTCCGGTGAAGCAGGTTATTAACGTAAGATGTGATATGGTCATCGATCTCCATCACCCTGGTAAAATGAGCGACATATTCACTGCCGATGCGTCCTCTTTTAGCCTTTACCGCCAAATCTGCCTCCTGGAGCAGGCAGTCAATCATATAGCCGATATTTTTAAGCATCAGTTCATCCTGATCGTAAGTTGTTTCCCGGGAAATACTGCCGGCCTTGCTTTCCAGGGCATTATAAAGCGTGTAGTAGTTAAGCAATGTATCTGAAGATTTGGTAGAAAGGTATTTCTCGACTTCTATGACCAGGGCATGGGCATCGTTGCTGAGTTCATTTAAATAGACATGATCGCTAACCATCTCCTTGAGCCTGTCCAGAACAACCCTGGCATTGTAATAAGAGAAAACACTGGTCAGGCCCAGGATTAGGATCGTGACCAGGTATGAGAAGATCATTTTTTTTCTAATACCTGAGGGGGCAAACATCTCTTGTTTACACCACGTTTATTGAGTATGCGTTTTTATTTCATATTCCTCAAGATGGTCCCGGGTGGTAACCTTAACCCCGGTATCGATAAAGGTGGAGGCGGTGTTCATTTTCTTTAGATCCACCAGGGCTTTCAGGCTTTCATAACCCATTATGTAAGGATCGCTCATCACCGTTCCGTAAATAATGCCCATTTTGATGTAATGCAGGATGCTTTCGATATCGCCATAGCCAATTACGGTAATCTGCCCCACCTTGTTGTGGCTGACAATGGCCTGGGCCGCCCCCAGTGTATCCATAGAGTTAAACGTAAGGATGGCGTCGATCTCCGGCTTGTTGAGAATAATGGCCTGGGTAATCTCTTCGGCGCTTAAAGTGCCCATTTTTGAAGTATAGACCTCCACGACTTTCATCTCCGGATAACCCTTGACCGCATTCAAGAAACCGTTGATTTTGATATTGTGGCTGGTGCTATCCAGCTCATAATCACCGCTGACGATAATGGCGATAGTAGCAGAGCCGCCGGTAGCATCGATCATCAACCGGGCCGCTTCCTTCCCCAGGACGAAGCTGTTCGTGCCGACAAAAGTGCTCCGGTTGCTGTTATGGCTGTCATTCTCCACCGTAACCACGGGGATACCCTTGTTGTAGGCCTGGTTGATCAGGTCAATTGACCGGGTGTCGCTGGAGACATGGGTAATGATACCATCCACGTTAGCGGTAATGGCCATATCCAGGTAACGTAACTCTTCTTCCGGGTTGTTAAAACGAGGCGCGCAAAATTCAGCAACCACGTTAAGCTCTTCTGCAGCATCGGAAACACCGCGCTGCACTTCTTTCCAAAAGGGGTCCACCGAATTCTGGCCAATAAAGAAAAAGTGATATTCCGGTTTCATGTGATTGCTGCCAGATTCAAGATTTTGAAGGTAGCAGAGAGCTATGCTGGTAAAGACAATCGATAACAGCAGAATATGGATTATATACCTCTTAATAAATTGAACAAACCGGCCGGAAGTAGACATGAAAGTTGGCGACTCCCTTTATTATAAATTGAACCATGTGCTGGATAGATGCTATCCGCAAGAATCATTCGTGAGTAGACCGCATCTCGCCAAACTGTGTCCGGTAACCCGGTTCTGCCCTAATATTCGATGCGCCAACCCGGTTTCCCTTCTACCAAGCCCCTGGTTGACAAGTAACAAGCTTTGGGTGACAGATCGAGTGTCGGCTTCTGCCCTCACAGAGATAACCCCCCTTAACATACCACCCGGTAACTTTAACAAATTCAGGCTATGATTTAAATCTAAAACAGTAGTTATTGAACAGATTGAGCTTCCGACCCGCTTAAATACGAATGGTAAAATATCGAGAAGGTTTCTTCACCGGCGGCAGGAGATACTTGCGGGGTAAAAGAATCCTTCATAAAATGAAACTGAGTATAGATAAGGGAAAGGAAGAAACCGATGAACCAAACCCTGGAGATAATACGTAACCGGAAATCAGTGCGCGTCTACGAAGATACCCCTATTCCGGAAACTAGCAAAGAGATGATTATCCAAGCCGCAATGCGAGCACCCACCGCGGGCAACTTGATGCTTTACTCGATCCTGGATATAACAGACCCGGCCATCAAAGAACGGCTGGCCATAACCTGCGATCACCAACCCTTTATTGCCAAAGCGCCCCTTGTCCTGCTGTTTTTAGCCGACTGGCAACGCTGGTATGATTGTTTTCTGGCCAGCGGCGTTCCTGAGTTTTGCCGGGAAAAAGGCACTTCGATGAGAGCCCCCCGGGAAGGGGATCTGTTTCTGGCATGTTGCGATGCCCTGGTCGCGGCACAAAATGCGGTTATCGCCGCCGAATCACTGGGTATCGGTTCATGCTATATCGGTGACATCATGGAGAATTTTGAAATTCATAGAGAGCTCCTGGACCTGCCTGAATATGTCTTCCCCATCGCCATGCTCTGCTTGGGATATCCGACAAAGGGACAACTAAAAAGAAAACAGACCGCCAGGTTCGACCGAAAATATATGGTCTTCGAGAACAACTATCGACGGCTTGAGCAAGATGAGCTAACCCAAATGTGTAAAAGCTTCTCCGGCAGGACTGGCGTCGGGCAAAACGTCGGGCAACAGGTCTATATGAAAAAGTTCTCTGCCGGCTTCTCCCACGAAATGAACCGTTCTGTAAAGAAGATGCTGGAGAACTGGGCCGGCGAACTCCCGCAGCAAGATTCTTGATTGCAAATTATGATTGCCGCGGCAAAATAGGGCTGCGGTATTCCATCCCCTGTTTTATCGAGCAGGCCTTATGAAATATGGAGGGAAAACCGGTGAACGAGATCTTGATCGTCGAGGATGACCACACCATCGCCATGGGGATCGAGTATGCCTTGGCTGGAGAAGGCTTTTCCACCCATGTTTGTTATGACTGCCGCAGCGCCAGGGAAGTTATCCTGAACCGGGATTTTTTACTGATCATCCTCGATGTAAATCTGCCGGACGGCAGCGGTTTCGAGTTATGTAAACAGATCAGGGCAAGCGGGGAGACGCCGGTGATCTTTCTCACCGTCTGCGATGATGAGGTCAATACGATCATGGGGCTGGACCTGGGAGCGGACGACTATATCGCCAAGCCGTTCCGGGTCCGGGAGCTGATCTCGCGAATCAACAGCGTCTTGCGCCGGTATAACCGGCAACCCGGGCGAAAAACAGAGATTCTCATCGGCGATATCCGAATCAACCCGGACGAAGCGAGGGTTTACAAGAACAATCAGGAGATTTGGCTAACCGCCCTGGAATATAAACTGATGCTGACCCTAGCCCGGCACAAGGGACAGGTCCTAACCCGGAACCAGCTCCTGGAGGAGACCTGGGACCTGGCCGGCGATTTTGTAAGTGACAACACCCTCACCGTCTATATCAAGCGGCTGCGCGAAAAGATTGAGGACGACCCCCAGAAGCCGCAAATCATCAAAACCGTCCGGGGGTTGGGCTACAAGGCGGGTGATCAAGATTAAACTTTCTAGAAACCCTGAGGTTAACCGGCTGCTGGCTGTATTTGCCATGCTGATCGCCGGGTTGCTTATCGCCGCTCTCTTGCTCGGCCTGGCCGGCCGGTACCGTCTAAAGCAGGCCGTGATCCAGAACCATGCCTCGATCGTCGGCGCGATTACGGAAAAATACCCGGAAGCGGAGCCGGATATAATTAACCGGATCATGCATCCGGATAAAGAGGCCGCTTCCAGAGGGCTGCAGATCCTTTCAAAATATGGGATTGACCGCGGTACGCTGCCGCTGGAGACCCCCTTGCTGCAAAACTATTTTCGCTATAACTTAACCGGCTATCTCTTGCTGGCCGTTCTCGCCGGCTGCGCCTTCGCCGCGGCGAGCTTGCTCTTTTTACGGAAACAGTACGGGCAGATCCGGGAGCTGACCCGCTATGCCGAAAAAATAAGCGCCGGGGACTACTCTCTGGAGATCCGGGATAACCGGGAGGGCGATCTCAGCATCTTGAAAAATGAGATCTACAAAATAACCACGCTGCTCAAAGAGCAGGCCGGAGCGTTGCAGCGGGACAAAACTCTCCTGGCCGATTCCCTTGCCGATATCTCGCACCAGCTGAAGACCCCGCTGACCTCCCTCTTTATCTTAAATGACCTTCTGTCCGAGAACCCTCCGGCAGAAAAGAGGGCCCTCTTTCTCGAGCGGATGAGGGCACAGCTGAGGCGGATCGAGTGGCTGACCAGCTCCCTGTTAAAACTTTCCAAGCTGGACGCGGGAGCCGTGCCCATGAAAAAAGAGGAGATCCGGGTAGAGGCCCTCGTGAAGAAGGCCCTGGCTTCATTGAGCATCCCCCTGGAGATCAAAGCGCTGCAGGTCTGCCTGAAAGGCGATGCCGGCACCAGCTTTACCGGCGACTTCGACTGGAGCTGTGAAGCGCTGACCAATCTCTTAAAAAACTGTATCGAGCATACCCCGGAAAAAGGGCGCCTGCAGATCTCATTCGAGCAGAACCCGCTTTATACCGTGATCACGATCGCCGACAGCGGCATCGGGATCGCTCCGGAAGATCTCCCCTATATCTTCAACCGCTTCTACAAGGGTAAAAACGCCGCCGCCGACCAGGTGGGCATCGGCCTGGCTATGGCCCGGGCGATCGTCGAGAAGCAGGGCGGGGAGATCACGGTAAAAAGTGAGCAGAACCGGGGCGCGGAATTTACGATCAAGTTTTACCGGAACGTTAGCTGAGAGAAACTTTTTGCTGCTTTCCGCTTCTTAAACCCGCTACCCTGTCAATATGACGAAACTGTCACTAAAATAGTCACCGCAGCGTCACCTCGGGCCGCTATAATCTAGATATCAAAATAGAAGGAGCCTACTTTTATGGAGATATTAAGGGTCGAAAATCTGTCCAAAATTTACGGAAGCGGCGCCGCCCAGGTCAAGGCGATCGACGGCGTCTCTTTCAGCGTAAACCGGGGTGAATTTATCGCCGTGGTCGGGGCCTCCGGCTCCGGCAAATCAACCCTGCTGCATATGATCGGCGGCGTAGACCGCCCCACCGCCGGCAAGGTCTTTATCGAAGATACCGATATCTATCAGCTCAGTGAAACCAACCTGGCCATATTCCGCCGCCGGCAGGTAGGGCTGATCTACCAGTTCTACAACCTGCTGCCGATCTT
Source organism: Bacillota bacterium (assembly GCA_012797175.1). Taxonomy (GTDB): domain Bacteria; phylum Bacillota; class Dethiobacteria; order DTU022; family DTU022; genus JAAZPQ01. Next base: position 351 of record JAAZPQ010000117.1, on the reverse strand, counting down.
AAACGTAGAAGAAAATATCACCCTGCCGCTGCTGCTGGACGGAAGAAAGATTGAACCGCAGTTCTTAAATGAGCTCCTGGAGACGCTTAACCTGACCGGGCGGGCCGGCCATCTGCCCAACGAGCTCTCCGGCGGGGAGCAGCAGAGGGTCTCCATCGGCCGCGCCCTGATCAACCACCCGGCCCTGGTCCTGGCCGATGAGCCCACCGGCAACCTCGACAGCAAGAATTCAAAGGAGATCGTGGAGCTGTTAAAACTGTCAAACCGGCGTTATCAACAGACCCTGATCCTGATCACCCATGCGCACGAGATCGCCCTGCAGGCCGACCGGGTGATCACCCTGGCCGACGG
>JAAZPQ010000116.1 GCA_012797175.1 Bacillota bacterium | reverse complement strand
TCTTCTTCCCGGATCTCCCGGTCGTCTGACTGCACCGCCACCACGCCGCGGTTGTTAATCAGCTCCGTGTTCAACCCCTGCAGCCCCACGTAAGCCGAATCAATTTTAAAACCACACATCCGCTCGGCCTCTGCAGCAGCAGAAGCAATTGCCTCTATGGTTAATTCCAGATCAATAATCGCCCCTTTTTTCATCCCCTCGGAAGGGCTTAAACCAAGGCCGATTACGCTAACCGTGCCGTCAGGGCGGGGTTCTCCGACGATCACCCTTACCTGAGTTGTCCCAACATCAATGCCGACTATATAGTTTTTGCGAACCATTTCTCCACCCCTTTACCCTTCCCCAATCAATTCAACATCGTTTAAATATTCCCCTTCATCTTTTCGCCATCATGCAAAAATTTTCCCAGCCAGCAATCATTCAGCCACCAGCACAAGGCGGTCACCTGTGCGTAAATCAAGGCAGGCGCCGGCGCTGTTACCCGGTAAATAAGGAAGGCTTTCCCAGAGCAAGGCCAGCTTCTTACTCATTTTATCGCTATTTCCGAGCAACACCTTGCGCCCGTCCACGGTATAGAGGACCAGCTCCGACGGATCAGCCAGGTTCAACTCCGCCGGTTCCAGCATCGAGTTTTCCGGCAGCGCCTGCAGGAAAGCAAAGAGAGCATCGCGCTTTGCCTTATTGGCGAGAGGCTCCCCGAGGACAATATCATCAGCCGCTGCGCCGGTAATCACCGGTAGGTTCGCCACCGGATGAAGCTGTTCAGCAAAGAGAACTCCTTCGCAGTCGAGCAGCCAGAAATGGCTTTGATCGAGCAGCAAGGCTGCCGGCTTCCTCTCCTGCACCCGGATGGAGACAGTGTTCGGAAAATCCTTGGTCACCGTAGCCGAGTAAATTTCGGGCAGCGCCGCCAGCCGCTGCTCAACCTTACGGCGGGGGAGAAAAAGCAGGCTTGTCCCTTTTTTGACCCCGCTCTGCTCGATAATTTTGGATTCATCCAAGCGGACGGCCCCGGTAACCGTGATCTCCTTAATTTTGTAAATAATCTCTCCCCGGCTAAAGAATAACAGTCCCCCCCCGAGAAAGAAGAGCAACAAAAAGAGCAGAAAGAGTACCTTTTTCAGACGCCGGCGGCGGCGCGGCGGTGCCGGCTGCACTAGTCTCAACTGGCGATCGCTACCGGATGCCCTGTTCATCAAAATAGCATCTCCTCCCGAGCGGCTTTTTCCCGGGAAATCCGCGCGCCGAGACCCCGCAACATTTCCGGCAGCTGATCATAACCCCGTTCGATATGCCTGATCCCCAGGATCTTACTTTCACCACTGGCCGCTAGGGCAGCAAGGACCAGGGCGGCCCCGGCTCTTAGATCAGTAGCTCTAACCACGGCACCGTTTAAATCAGCCACTCCCCGGATCACCGCCTCGTGACCGGAAAGATCAATTTTCGCCCCCATCTTCTGCAGCTCGGGAACATGATGAAAACGCTCTTTGAAGACATGCTCAATGATCTTACTGGTACCGCGGGCCAGGGCCAGGCAGGCCATCAGCTGAGGCTGCAGATCCGTGGGGAATCCGGGATAAGGCTTGGTCTCAACCCTGGGGATCGCCTTCAGCCGGTCCGCACTTACGGTAACCGTGTTTTCAGTCAGCTCCACGTCGGCACCAGCCTGCTCAAGCAGCCCGATCAGCGCCGCGAGGTGCCCGGGGATAACCTCCTCCACGGTGATACAACCGCGGGTGATTACCGCAGCGAGAAGAAAAGTTCCGGCGACGATGCGATCCGGAAAAACACGGTAGCTGCCCCCGTGCAGTCTGCGCCCCCCTTTGATCTTAATCTCGGGGCTGCCGGCCCCGCTGATCCTGGCGCCGAGTATATTCAAAAAATTCTGCAGATCGATAATCTCCGGTTCGCAGGCGGCATTGCGGATCACGGTATCGCCGCGGGCGGTCACTGCAGCCAGCATTAAATTTTCCGTGGCACCGACGCTGGGATAAGCCAGGGCTATCTCCCCGCCGCGGAGCCTGCCCCGCGCTTCAATATAGCCGTCCTTCTCTTCAATGACCGCCCCCAGGGCCTGCAGCCCTTCGAGGTGCAGGTTGATCGGCCGGATCCCGATGGCACAGCCGCCCGGATAGCAGAGCCGTGCCCTTCCCAGGCGGCCCAGCAGGGGACCCATCAAGAAAATGCTGGAGCGCATCTCCCGCATGAGGGTATCGGGAACATGATAGCAATCTACATCCGCCGTCTGCAAAAGCAGGTCTTCCCCGTCACGCCTGACCCGGGCCCCCAGCCGGGTTAGAATCGAAACCATCGCCCTAACATCGTAGAGCGCCGGCACCTTTTTCAGCCGGATCTCTTCACCGCTTTGATTGAGCAACGAAGCCGCCAGGACCGGCAAAATTGAGTTTTTCGCGCCGTGTACCTGCACCGTTCCCGCGAGAGGGAGACCCCCCTGAACCAGATATTTCTCCACATAACTCCACTCCCGTTTGTTTATCTCTTTTCGCCGACAATCCGGACCTCGGTTTGCAGCTCCACGGCGAATTTCTCTTTGACCAGCTGCCGCACCGCCTCAATCAGCTCTTCGATATCCCGGGCCGAAGCTCCGCCCGGGTTAACGATGAAATTGGCATGCTGCTCGGAAACCCGGGCTGGGCCGACAGAGAGCCCCTTTCCCCCGGCCTCTTCGATCAAGCAGCCGGCCGGACGGCCGGGAGGGTTACGAAAAACACTGCCGGCGCTGGGTAAAGAGGGATGACGGCGCCGTCTCTCGGCCAGGTATTTCTCTACCTCGCTCTTTAATAGATCCGGATCTCCCTCCTCCAGCTCAAGGAGAGCCTCTACAATAATGCCCTTTTCAGCCAAATTGCTTTGCCGGTAACCGAAAACAATCTCTTCCCGGCCCAGCCGGACAGCCTCTCCATCGAAGCGGACCAGGCCGATCTCGGCCACGAGTCCACCGATATAGCTGCCAAAAGCACCGGCATTCATCACCAGGGCACCCCCCAGAGAGCCGGGGATACCGGCGGCGAAACTAAGCCCCTGCAGCCCCGTTTTTGCCGCCGCGCGGGCCAGGAAGGTCATTGAGGTCCCCGCCCCGGCGCAGAGCAAATTTCCCTCCCGGTGAACATAGCTAAAGGGGGCGCCAATCTGCACCACCAGGCCCCTGATGCCACCGTCACGAACCAGTAGGTTGGTACCGTTACCAAAAATAAAAAGCGGCAGCCCGGTTCTGTTGCTAAAGCGGACAATCTCCTGCAGTTCGGCTTCATCTGCGGGAAGCAGGTAATAATCCGCCGGTCCTCCTACCTGCCAGGATGTATGTAGCGACATCGGTTCGTTTTTTTTGATGCCAGCCCGTAACCGCCGGCCAAGTTCTTGCTCCGGATTCAACAGTTTAGCCTCCAACAGGGTAATTTATTCTATGCGTAAGCATCCATTTGTGTTAGCCTTCCCCCGCACCGGCCCGGTAATCTCGCAGAGGCAGCGGTAGAGCCGCCCGGCGGCATCGGGGACAGCCAGTTTCTTTCCCGCCCGGGCCATTCGCTCCAGCATATCCGGTGCAGCCCCCAGTTGATCTAGCTCCCGGCGCAAACGATAATGGTTGAAATCTTTCTCTTCAATCAGCAGCGCCGCCCCCGCCTTTTCCAGCAGCCGGGCATTGTGATACTGGTGATTGTGGACTACGTTCGGCGAAGGAACCAGGATCGCCGGCCGCCCCAGGGCGGTAATCTCAGCCAGGGTGGTGGCCCCAGCGCGGGTAATCACCAGGTCGGCCGCAGCCAGGGCCGCCGGCATCTCATCGAGATAAGGGTAGAGCCGCACTGACTCTGGTAGCCTCCCCAACTGCTCTTTAACCTGCTGGTAGTAAATCTCCCCCGTGATATAAAGAAGCTGCGTCGCCGGCGGAAGCCAGCCCGCCTTTAAAAAATCAGTGATCACCTCGTTAATTCTTAACGCGCCCCGGCTGCCTCCGTAAGCCAGGATCGTTTTTAAAGAGGGATCTAGCCGCAGCTGCTCCTGTGCCGCTACGCGGTCCATCGCCGCTACCTCGCTGGCGCGAGGGTTGCCTGTAAAGACGGTCCTGCTGCGGCGGGGAAAGGCGCTCCGCGATTCCTCAAAAGAGAGGCAGACCCGCTGGACCAGCGGTGCTAGCATCCGGTTGGCCAGGCCCGGCAGCGCATTCTGTTCATGCACCGCCGCTGGCCGCCGGGCCAGCAAGGCCGCCAGCACTACCGGGGCCGAAACATAGCCGCCAGTGCCGAAAACGACCTCCGGCTGAAAGTCAGCGATGATCTGCCGAGCCCGGGAGAGGCCGCGCCAAAGATCGCGGCTAAAAGGGCCCAGCCCGCGCAGGCTTCGCTCAAAACCGCGCGCCGGGATTGTCTCCAGCTTGAAGCCGGCCGCCGGGACGATCTTCTGCTCCAGCCCCCGCTCGCTGCCGACAAAAAGGAGCTCCGCCGCCGGATCTTCTTTCTGCAGGTAACGGGCCAGAGCCAGGGCGGGGTAAATATGACCGCCTGTCCCACCCCCGGTAATGATTATCCGCACTGCTTTCACCCTCCTTCACTTTCTTTTCTACTGCCGACAGTGGCGCGATATGTTCAGCAAAATACCCAGGCCGAACAGGTTGAAAAAGACCGAGCTCCCCCCGGCGCTGATCAGCGGCAGGTTGATTCCGGTTACCGGCAGCGAGCCGGTGACCATGCCGATATTGATCAGCACCTGCAGCGCCAACATGGCGGTAATCCCGGCCGCCAGCAGGCTACCGAAGGTGTCGGGGGCCGTCAGCGAGATCTTCAGCCCCCGCCAGATGAGTACAAAAAAGAGCAGCAGCACCGCCGTGGCTCCAACAAAACCAAGCTCTTCACCGATAACGGCGAAGATAAAATCATTGTGCGGAAAGGGCAGGTAGTAGAGCTTCTGCCGGCTCCGCCCCAGGCCCACCCCGAAAATATGTCCCGGCCCGAGAGCGTAGAAAGATTGAATGATATGATAACCTGTTTCGGTCGGGTCGGCCCAAGGATCGAGAAAAGAGAAGAGCCGCTTAAGGCGGTAGGGCTCCTTGATCGTGATCGCCACCAGGGCCGGCAGCGAAACAAGCGCCAGTATCACTACCTGTTTAAAGGGCATCCCCGCAAGCAAAATGATCACAACGGCTCCGGCCAGCAGGATCAGGGCGCTCCCCAGGTCAGGCTGGCTGACAATAAAGAGAAAGGCGATCCCCGCCAGCAACAGGGGGATAAAGCTGCTCGACCAGAAATTCTCTATCCTGAGGCGGCGGCTACTCATAAAGGCAGCCGTAAATAAGACAAAGGATAGCTTGCAGAACTCGGTCGGCTGAAAGGTAAAGGCGCCGAAATCGAGCCAGCGCTTCGCCCCGGTTCCCATATCGGTGCCCAGCCCGGTAAAGATAAGGGCCAGCAGGATAAAGCTGAGCAGAAGCATGAAGAGCGAGAAGCGCCGCAGCATCCGGTAATTTACCCGGGACATCAGGTACATCGCCAGAAGACCTAAAGCAACCCAGATCGCCTGGCGCCGCAGAAAATAATAAGGGTCGCCCTGCTCCTCTTCGGCAATGATATAGCTGGCGCTAAAAACCATGATCAGGCCGATCCCCAGCAACAGAAAAGTTACCAGGATAAGAGCATAATCCGGTTCACGGCGCGGCTCCTTTTTCATACTCCATCCTCTTTTTTAGATAAATTATAGACCAGCTCTTTAAAATAATTTCCCCTGGCCTCGTAATCGGTAAATTGATCCCAGCTGGTACAGGCCGGTGA
>JAAZPQ010000115.1 GCA_012797175.1 Bacillota bacterium | reverse complement strand
CCCTGGATAAACTGATCAATGGGGAAATCCCGGCAAAGTTCGCTGACCTGCTGCTTTAACCCCTCCAGGACACTTTCATCAGAACGATGAGTGATCGCCTCGTTGATCAGTTGCGCAATTACCTGGATCTGCTCCGGTCCCATTCCCCGCGAGGTGACGGTAGGCGTCCCCAGCCGTAAACCGCTGGTCACCCGGGGACTGCGCGGATCAAAGGGGATCGCGTTCTTGTTAACAGTAATGCCAATCATCTCCAGAAGCCGCTCGGCCTCCAGGCCGGTAATCTTTTTGGAGCGTAGATCCACCAGGAGCAGGTGGGTATCGCTACCCCCGGTAACCAGGTCAAAGCCGTATTCGCGAAGAGCCTCGGCCAGCACCCGTGTATTCTGCAAAACCCGGGCCTGGTAAGCAGCGAATTCAGGTTGCTGGGCCTCCTTTAAAGAAACCGCCTTGGCTGCAATCACGTGCATCAACGGCCCCCCCTGTAGACCGGGAAAGACCGCCTGGTCAATCCGCCGGGCATGTTTACGGCGGCAGAGGATCATCCCGCCGCGCGGCCCGCGTAAAGTTTTATGAGTCGTGGTCGTGACCACATCGGCGCAGGGGACGGGATTAGGATGCAGCCCCGCTGCCACCAGGCCCGCGATATGAGCCATATCCACCAGCAGGATGGCACCGACTTCGCGGGCAATATCCTGGAAAGCAGTAAAATCAATACGCCGCGGATAGGCGGTAGCCCCGGCGATGATCAGCTTGGGCTGAATGCGAAGGGCTATTTGGCGAACCTTCTCCATATCGAGCAGGCCACTGGCGCGGTCAACCCCGTACGAGTGAGCCTCAAAATAGCGTCCGGTGATATTTACCGGGCTACCGTGGGTGAGATGCCCGCCGTGGGCCAGGTTCATCCCTAGAACGCGATCGCCGGGCTTCAGAAAAGCGAGGTAGGCCGCCAGGTTGGCGGTGGCTCCGGCATGTGGCTGAACATTGGCATGTTCTGCTTTAAAGAGCTGCTTCGCCCGGGAGCATGCCAGCTGCTCCACCCGGTCCATATAGCGACACCCGCCGTAATAACGCGCTCCAGGGTAGCCCTCGGCATACTTGTTTGTTAATACGGAGCCCTGGGCCTGTAAAACCGCCCGGCTAGTCAGGTTTTCTGAAGCAATTAGCTCAAGACTGTCCTGCTGACGCTTCTCTTCGCCCTCGATCGCCTCCGCGATTTGCGGATCGATACGGCGCACTTCTTCAACCTGTAATCTGTTTTCATTCATCACCAGAGGCCTCCATCAGCCGCACGAACCGGCCATCATAATCTTACCCCTGCCTTTCCATAAAGGCAATCTTATCAAGACGGCGTCTATGCCTCCCCCCCTGGAAAGGGCTTTCGATAAATAGATCCACGATCTCCAGCGCCAGACCGGGGCCGATCACCCGCGCTCCCAGGGTTAAAATATTAGCATCATTGTGTTCACGGGCACAACGGGCGGAAAAAGTGTCACCGCAAAGAGCGGCCCTGATTCCCGGATACTTGTTGGCTGCAATGGCCATGCCTACGCCGGTCCCGCAAACTAAAATCCCAAAAGAAAACTCGCCGGCTGCGACCGCTTTAACCAGCGGCAGGGCGATATCCGGATAATCCACGCTGTTTTCACAAAAAGTGCCGAAATCGGCTACCTCATATTTCGCCTGCGTTAGATGT
>JAAZPQ010000114.1 GCA_012797175.1 Bacillota bacterium | reverse complement strand
TCGCCCTGCTTTTCTACCTGACGCTGGTCCTGGGAACGTTAACCTTGTTGCCGACGACCCTGACCCTGCCCGGCATCGCCGGTTTAATTCTTTCCATCGGCATGGCTGTCGATGCAAACGTGATTATCTTTGAGCGGATCAAGGATGAGCTGCGGGCCGGGCGCACCGTTTACCGCGCCATGGAAAACGGCTTTGAACAGGCTTTCCGGACCATCCTTGACTCAAACGTGACCACGATTATCGCCACGGTAGTTCTTTTTGCCCTGGCCAGTGGGCCGGTGCGCGGTTTTGCGGTCACCCTTTTTATCGGCGTTGTCTGCAGCATGTTTACCGCGGTAACCCTGACGCGTGCCCTGATGCGCCTCGCCTTCCAGGCCGGGCTGATGCAGAGCGGCCGTTACGTGGGGGTGAAGACAGCATGATCAGCTTCGTCCGTAACCGGAAAGTTCCCTATACCGTCTCCCTGCTGTTAATCCTGGCTGGTGTAATCTCTTTACTTGTCTCCGGATTAAACCTGGGGATTGATTTTGCCGGCGGAACCATCTTTCACCTAAACTTAGAGGAGGGCTTTGACCTTGCCGAAGTGCAGGAGGTTGCCGATAGCTTCCCCGAGCTAAAGGGTGCTGCGCTGCAAGTAGTCCAGGGGCGCGACCTGCAGGGGCGGGTGACCACTGAAGGGGTGGTCATTAAGAGTAGCTACCTTGACGAGGGTCGCCGCAACTCTATTCTAGCCGCCTTCCGGGAGCACTGGCCCTCGCTGGGGCCGGACGATCTGCGCGTGGAGAGCGTCGGCGGGGTGATCAGCGGCGAGCTGGCCCGCCAGTCGCTGATCGCTTTTGCCGTGGCTATTGCCGGGATGATCGCCTATATCACGTTCCGCTTCGAGTTTAAATTCGCCCTGGCGGCGATTATAGCGCTGCTGCATGACATTTTTATTGTTACCGCTATTTTTTCTATTTTCAAGATCGAGGTAAACAGTCCCTTTATCGCCGCGCTGCTGACAGTATTCGGTTACTCGGTTAACGATACCATCGTTATCTTTGACCGGATTCGCGAGAATATCAGGCGTAAGCAGAAGGATGAATACGGCGCGGTGGTAGATCAGAGTATCAACCAGAGCCTGGTCCGGACCCTGAATACCTCGCTGACCACACTGATAGTGCTGCTGGCGCTGCTGGTTGGTTTCTATTACTTTATCGGCAGCTTCGATCTAATTGCCTTCGTGGTTGCCCTGCTCATCGGTGTGGTGGTAGGGACCTATTCATCGGTATTCATTGCCGCTCCCCTCTGGTTGGACCTGACAGAACTTCAGGCCAGGCGGGCCCGCCGCCGCCCGGCCTAAGCGCTCTGAAAGAGAGGAACAGTGAGAAATTGGACCCGTTCAACTTAGATCGCCTTATGGGCAGCGCCTTACAGCTGCGTGACGAACGGCGGCGTCAAGAAGATCTGCGGAGACGCCCGGCCGGCCCGGCGCAGAAAAAAGGCCGCCTGCAGGTGGGGCCAGATCAGCTGTCGGCAGCCCCGGCCGGGGAAGGAGCTGTTCCTTAAAAGATGAGTCTCTCGCAAAAACGCTGGGGTGGACCGGCCCCGGCACCAACTGAAGAAGCGGCGGCCCTGGCGGATGAGCTCGGTATCTTGCCGGCCGTGGCCCGGGTTTTGCTCCACCGTGGGATTAAAAGCGCCAGTGCTGCCCGCGCTTTTCTTTATCCCTCGCTGGAGCAGCTCCACTCTCCCTGGCTGATGAAGGGGATGGAAGGGGCGGTAGAGCGAATTGGCACCGCCCTAAAAAAAGGCCAGAAAATTGTTGTCCATGGTGATTACGATGTTGATGGAATTTCCGCGGCGGCGCTCCTGGTCGAGGCACTGCGAATGCTTGGCGCTGCCGCTGTCGACTTTTACCTGCCCAGCCGTTTCCGGGAGGGTTACGGGCTGCATCGCGAGGCGCTGGAGCAGGTTGCCGCTAACGGCGCTGATCTGCTCATCACCGTTGACTGCGGAACCAATGCCGCCGCCGAAGCGGCCTGCGCCCGCAGCCTCGGCCTGGACCTGATTGTCACCGATCATCACCAGCCTTTTACTGAGCTTAAAGGGGCTGTCGCGGTCTTAAATCCGCTCCAGGAAGATTGCCCCTACCCTTTCAAAGAGCTTTCCGGAGTGGGGATTGCTTTTAAACTGGCCGCGGCGCTAATGGAGAGGGCGGGTGCTTCCTTTCCGGAAGGCTTGCTCGATCTGGTTGCCCTGGGCACGGCGGCTGATGTGGTGCCGTTGCTCGGTGAAAACCGGGTCCTGGTTGCCTGCGGACTGGAGCAGCTGAAGCGCTCGCCGCGGATAGGCTTACAGGCCTTGGCCGAAGCCGCCGATCTGCAGCCCGGGCAGATCGACAGCTATGCGCTGATTTTTATTCTGGCCCCGCCTCTCAATGCCGCCGGGCGCCTCGGAGAGGCCGACCCGGCGATACGCCTGCTTTTGGAGCAGGATGAAGCCAGGGCCAAAAGGCTGGCTCTCGCTCTGCATCGGACCAACCGGCAGCGCCGCGATACCGAGATGCAGATCCTTGAGGAGGCCGAAGCGATGCTGGCGGAGGATCAGCGTGCCGGCGGAGAGCCGGTCATCACCCTGGCCGGTGCAGGCTGGGCTCACGGGGTTATCGGTATTGTCGCCTCCCGCCTGGTCGAGCGATTTTACCGCCCGGTAGTGCTGATCGGTCTCGATGATGGCACCGGACGCGGTTCGGCGCGCAGCATCCCCGGTTTTAATATCACCGCTGCCTTAAGCAGCTGTACACCGCTGCTAGAGCGCTTCGGCGGGCATGCCCAGGCCGCCGGTTTTACGATCAAGGAGGCCCACGTTGTTGAGCTGCGGGATAAGTTAAACCGCTACGCGGCACCGCGGCTGAAAAAAGAGCAGCTGTGCCCCATGCTCGAACTTGATACCGTGCTTCAACCGCCAGAGATCGGACTCGATCTGGCCCGCCAGCTGGCGCAGCTGGAGCCATTCGGGACAGGCAACCCGCTGCCTTTATTTTGCAGCCGGGGCTGGGAACTGCAATCCTGGCGCCTGGTAGGCAGTGATCGGAAACATCTTAAATTGAACCTGACCCGCGGGGGGCACTCGGCTGCGCCGATCTTCTTCTCGGCTGCCGCGCTGGAGCCGTCCTTGAACCGTGGTCGGCGGTTCGACCTGGCCTTTACCCTTAGAGAGGGACACTACCGCGACCAGCCGGTTTTAGACATGGTGTTAAAAGATCTCCGCCGCGGTGACAAGTTCTCTTGCGGCCGGGTCACTGTAATCGACCAACGCGGGCAGCGCAACCGCCTGGCCTCTTTAATGGAGCTTTTCAAAGATAACCGCACCACGCCGGCCACTATTTTTGTCGGCACGAAGCGCCGGAAGGCCGCGCTGAAACAGCAGCTTCCGGCAGAGCCGCCACTTGCTTTTCTGAGCAGCGGAAGAGATAATTATAAGAGGGCTGCATCTGCCTTACCGACCGGGTGCCGGGCACTTGTCCTTTACGATCTGCCCTTATCCGGAAAGCTGCTGGAGCCCTTTTTCAAGAACTGCCCCGGTGATGCCGGGATCCAGATCTACCTGCTTTACAGCGGCGCCGACCGGAAGCGCAATGAGCTACTGCTCAACCTGGCGCTCCCTTCGCGCGACACTTTAGGCGAAATATACCGGGCCTGGTCCGAGGCCGCCGCCGGAAACGAGGAGACTGCCTTTCCTGGAAAGCTTCGGCAGAGATTTGCATTACCGGCGGGGGAGAAATTTTGGAAGCGTTGCCTGAAGATCTATGCCGAAGCGGGGCTCTGCTGCGGCCAGGTGCCGGTTCCGCTGGGGGATTCTCTAAGCATGGAGCAATCTTTTGACTCCTCTCCGACTTTCAGGGCCGTATGCGAGCTGCGCGATAGCTGCCAGCGTTACCAGGAGATGCTGTTACAGGCCTCTCCGGAAGAGCTGGCCGCCGGCTGGGATGAGCTGTTGAAAGGCTAATCCGGCTGCGGATACCTGTTCTGGACCAGCCCGCCTGGCAGAAGGTCGCCGTTCAACCCGGTGCTTGCTGGAGCGGCCCTGCTGCAGGCAGGCAGCCATCCGGGGGGAGTAATTTTATAAAGCTCGGTGAAGTGAAAAAAGATGCCGGTAAAAGAGAGAAAATTAGACGAGTTGAAAAAGTTGCTGGTCCGCCATTATCCTGACGATGAGGATTGGGCCCTGGTCGAGAAGGCCTATGCTTTTGCGTACCAGGCCCATACCGGGCAGCGCCGCGAGTCGGGAGAATCTTATATCACCCATCCTCTGGGGGTGGCCATGATTCTGGCCGAGCTGGGCCTTGATCTGACCACGATCATCGCCGGGCTGCTGCATGACGTTGTTGAAGATACCGCGGTGACCCTGGAGGAGATCAAGGAGATCTTCGGTGAAGAGATCGCCACCCTTGTCGATGGCGTAACCAAGTTAAGCCGGCTTGATTTTGCCTCCAAGGAGGAGCAGCAGGCGGAGACCCTGCGAAAAATGTTTATCGCCATGGCCGAGGATATCCGCGTGGTTCTGATCAAGCTGGCCGACCGGACGCATAACTTGCGCACGCTGCGCTACCTTGATACCTACAAGCAGCAAGAGATCGCCCGGGAGACAATGGAGATTTATGCTCCGCTGGCCCATCGCCTGGGCATTTATAAGATCAAGTGGGAGCTTGAAGACCATGCCTTTCGCTACATGCAACCCGAGGCCTACTACCAGTTGGTCAATAAGCTGGCTAAAAAGAGGCGAGAGCGGGAGCAGTTTATCAACCGGCTAATCAACGTTCTTCTAAAACGGCTGGAGGCGGTAGGGATAACCGCCGAAATTCAGGGGCGTCCGAAGCACCTTTACAGCATCTACCATAAAATGAAGGAGCAGAAGAAGGATTTCAACGAAATCTACGATCTTACCGCCATCCGCGTGATTGTCGATTCGGTAAAGGATTGCTACGGGGCTCTGGGCACAGTCCATGCTCTCTGGAAGCCGATTCCGGGCCGGTTCAAAGATTATATTGCCATGCCTAAGCCAAATATGTACCAGTCGCTGCATACGACCGTTGTGGCAGCTGAAAACGAGCTGGTCGAAGTGCAGATTCGGACATGGGAGATGCACCGCACCGCTGAATACGGTATTGCGGCACACTGGCGCTACAAGGAGAAGATCACCGACGAGCGCGAGTTCGATCAGAAACTAGCCTGGCTGCGCCAGCTGCTCGAATGGCAGAAAGATTACCGTGATGCGCGCGAATTCATTGAGAACCTAAAGATGGACCTCTTTACCGATGAGGTCTTTGTCTTTACTCCGCGCGGTGACGTGATCGATCTTCCCGCAGGCTCCATTCCCATTGACTTCGCCTATAAAATTCACACCGATATCGGGAACCGCTGCACCGGCTCCCGGGTAAACGGCCGTCTTGTTCCGCTCGATTACGTCCTTAAAACCGGGGATATGGTCGAGATTATTACCAGCAAGCACGGCTCACCCAGCCGCGACTGGCTAAATATGGTAAAGAGCGCCCAGGCCAAAAATAAGATTCGCAGCTGGTTCAAGCGGGAACGGCGGGATGAAAATATTGAAAAAGGACGGGAGATGCTGGAGCGCGAAAACCGGCGCCTCGATATCGACCTGCGGCTACTGCTGAAAAATGAGCTCGTGGAAGAGGTGGCTAAAAAGTTCAACCTGCAATCGGCCGATGATCTCTATGCTGCGGTCGGGTACGGTGGGATTAGCGTCCAGCAGGTCATCGGGCGGCTGCGTGAAGAGTATCGCCGCCAATACGGGGTTAAAGAGAAGCCGCTGCCAGAAGCCAGGCCACAGCGGCGGTCATCTGGCTCTGCTCCCGGAGTAATCGTCGAGGGGATCGACAATATCCTGGTGCGGATAGCTCGCTGCTGCAACCCGGTGCCGGATGACGCCATCACCGGCCTGGTTACGCGCGGGCGAGGAGTCTCCATTCACCGCAGTGACTGTCCCAATTTAGAGCCGTACCGCTCTACCAGCGGGCGGCTGCTCGAGGTCACCTGGGAGGGGCAGGCGGATCGGGGCTACCAGGTGGCGATAGAGATCTCAGCGCATGACCGGGCCAATCTTCTAACCGATATCATGACCGCGGTCAGCGAGAGCCGGATCCAGGTCACTGCGGTAAACGGGCGCACTGATGCCGATAACACGGCCACGATTCAGCTGACCTTGACGGTTAAGGATCGCGTGCAGCTGGAGCAGGTGATGAACCGGATTAAAAAAGTAAAGGATGTTTACAGCGTTCGCCGCCAACTTTACGGGAGAAACTAGACCGGGCGGGGGAGGTGTATAATAATGCGAGCGGTAGTGCAGCGCGTGAAAGAGGCCAGCGTGACTGTGGACGGCGAAACTGTGGGCAGTATCTGCGCCGGGCTGGTCGTTTACCTGGGCGTGGGTCGGGGCGACAGCCCCGCCGACTGTACTTACCTTGCCGAAAAGATAGCCGGACTGCGCATCTTCGAAGATGAAAATGGGTTGATGAATCATTCGATCAGGGTAAAGGGCGGGAGCGTCCTCTGCATCTCTCAGTTTACTCTTTACGGCGACTGCCGAAAAGGGCGCCGGCCTAGCTTTACCTCGGCCGCGCCGCCGGAAGAGGCGGAGGAGCTCTTTGATGAATTTTGTACCCGGCTGCGCGGGCAGGGCCTGACCGTAGCCACGGGACGTTTTGGGGCGATGATGCGCATTGCGCAGGTTAACGACGGCCCTGTGACCATCCTTTTGGACAGCCGCAAAACTTTCTAGCCGATGAATTTTAGCTGCCGGGCCTGGTGCTTACTGCCCGGCGGCGTCCGCGTAAATTGTAATAATTGCCATGTTCCAGACTGCTCTGGCCGGAGATAATAAGCTTATCAGGACAGATTTTTAAGCCGAAGCAAAGGTGATAGGGATGGCCGGTCGTCTGGAGCGTTGGATCAATAAAGCGATCTGGCGGCGCTGCAACCGTGAAGAGCTGAACGATTTCCTTGCCGATCACTTTACCGGCGAGATTAGTGAAGATGAAGAGATCGCTTGCAGTGAGGGGTTTACTCCCGCCGAAATGAGACGGTTGCGACATGATTTTGAAAAATGATTGATTGACAGCAAGCGGCCCCTGGTTTAGAATGAGAATAATTTTTGGGGAGGAGGAAGGGAAATTGCAGTATCAGGCTCCCCGGGGAACTCAAGACCTATTACCGGGAGAGGTAGAGAAGTGGCAGTTCCTGGAAGATACATTTAGAACGTTAAGCTCCTTGTACGGTTACCGCGAAATTCGCACGCCCCTCTTTGAGCAAACCGAGCTTTTTATCCGTAGTGTCGGCGAAGACAGCGATATCGTTTCCAAGGAGATGTATACATTTAAAGATCGCGGCGGGCGCAGTTTAACCTTGCGTCCCGAGGGGACGGCGCCGGTAGTCCGGGCCTACCTGGAACATAATTTAAAAGAGAGGCCGCAGCCGGGTAAATTTTATTATGTCGGGCCGATGTTCCGTTACGATCGGCCGCAGGCGGGGCGCTACCGCCAGTTTCACCAGGTAGGGCTGGAGCTTTTTGGCGCCTCTTATCCGGCCGCTGATGCCGAGATTATTGCCTTTTCTTTTAATTTTCTCCGCGCACTTCATATTGAAAATTTTAACCTCGAGCTGAACAGTGTGGGCTGCCCCGGGTGCCGTCCGGCTTTCCGCGAAGAGCTGCTGGCCTATCTCGGGCCGTTAAAAGAAGAGCTTTGCCCGGACTGTAGGCGCAGATATAAGAGTAACCCTCTCCGGGTTCTCGATTGTAAAGAAGACAGGTGCCGCGAGCTGGTGCAGCAGGCGCCGCAAATGCCGGAGCACCTCTGTCCTGGGTGCAAGGACCACTTTGAGCAGCTCTGCCGGATTCTTGACCGGTTGCAAATTCCGTACCTGCTCAATCCCCGCCTCGTCCGCGGGCTGGACTACTATAGCCGAACTGCTTTTGAATATCTCTCTACCGACCAGGCGGCCCTGGGCTCCTTGGGCGGCGGCGGGCGCTACGATGATCTGGTAGAATATTGTGGCGGTCCCCCGGTGCCCGGTGTCGGTGTAGCCTTCGGCGTGGAACGTCTCCTTTTGGATATGGCCGCCGCGGCGGCACCACCGTTTACGGCAGAAGAGTCTTCGCTTTATATCGCTGTCGCCGGGGAGGGGTTGGCACCCGAGGCGCTCAGCCTCGCTGAAGAGCTCCGCCGGCAAGGGGTAGCCGTAGAGGCGGAGCTGATGGAGCGCAGCCTGAAGGGACAGATGAAGTATGCTGGCCGGAAAGGTTTCCCTATCGTCTTGCTAATCGGTCCACGCGAGCTGGCAGCAAAAACTGTCACCGTGCGCTACATGGAGACCGGTGAGCAAGAAGAGATACCCCGGGATCAACTTCCGGCCAGGTTGCTGCAAGAGATCCCCTGCTCCGATGCTCAAGGGCTTCCGTCACCTGGCGGGGCTGCTCCCAACACTGCGCCTGGAGAAGACTCTCCCGGCTGCGGGGAGCTGCGGGCGGCCGATGCCGGTAAAAAGGTCAATCTGCACGGCTGGGTACAACGCCGCCGTGATCATGGCGGGCTGCTCTTTATCGACCTGCGCGACCGTACCGGGCTGCTCCAGCTTGTCTTTAACAGCGAGGGTGACCGAGAGCTTTTTGCTGCGGCCGAGACCCTGCGCAGCGAATATGTGATCACGGTGCGGGGTGAAGTAGTCCGGCGGGATCCTGATAAGATCAACCCGGCCCTGAAAACGGGGGAGATCGAGCTTCAGGTCAGCTCTCTTGAGATCCTCAACCGGTCGAAAACACCGCCTTTCTATATTGAAGACGGGCTTCATGCCGATGAGAACTTGCGCCTGCGCTACCGTTATCTCGATCTGCGCCGCCCAGAAAACTACCGCCGCCTAGAGCTGCGCCACCGGTTGGTAAAGCTAATCCGCGATTACCTGGACAGCCACGGCTTTTTAGAAATCGAGACCCCGGCCCTCACGCGTAGCACTCCGGAAGGCGCCCGTGATTACCTTGTGCCCAGCCGCACGAATCCCGGCTCGTTTTTCGCGTTGCCGCAATCACCGCAGCTCTTTAAACAGCTGCTTATGGTTGGCGGAGTAGAGCGCTACTTTCAGATCGCCCGCTGCTTCAGAGACGAAGACCTGCGTGCGGACCGGCAGCCGGAATTTACCCAGATTGACATTGAAGCTTCGTTCCTGGGGCGGGAGCGTCTCTTTACGATCGTGGAGGGGATGATGGCCCTTTTGTACAGTGATCTTTTAGACTACGAGCTTCCCCGACCTTTTCCCAGGCTGCCCTATAGCGAGGCTCTGGCCCGTTTCGGTACGGACAAGCCAGACTTGCGCTTCGGGATGGAGCTGGTGGATTGCAGCGCACTGGCCCGCGAAAGTGAATTTAAGATCTTCCGTGCCGCTCTGGAGGCCGGCGGGGCCGTCAAGGGCCTGCGGGTACCGGGGAAGGGCGACTTCAGCCGCAAAGAGCTCGACGACCTGGTAGCCCTGGCCATCGAATTTGGGGCCAAGGGGCTGGCCTGGCTGATCCGCGAAGAAGGGGGCTGGCGCTCGCCGATTGCCAAGTTCTTCAGCCCGGGGCTGCTTGACCGAATCGGAGAGCAGATGGCGGCCGTACCCGGCGACCTGCTTCTTTTTGCTGCCGGTGACGGGGCGGCCTCTTCCGAAGTTCTTGGCCGGCTGCGGTT
>JAAZPQ010000113.1 GCA_012797175.1 Bacillota bacterium | reverse complement strand
TCGGCCTCTCCAGTTTGCCGCAGATCCCCTTGTAGCTGTGCCAGTTTTTGTTCCAGTCGGGCCTGGCGGCGGTTGACCTTGGAGCGCAGTTGACCCTGCAGGCTCTCTCTTTCTGCTGTTAGAGCCAGATCCTTATAAAAATAATCAAGCAGCTCGTTCATGCTTGCAAAACGGCGCCAGGCGGCGCCATGGAGATGCTTCAGGGGATAGGGGGCGTAGAGCTTTAATTCGGGAAAGAGGGTTGGTTCGATATTTTTACCGCCCTGGCTGAAGAGCTTTCGCAGTTCACCCTGGAGCCGCTCCAACGAGCCTTGTGGGGCCTGGTCATCCCAGTTGCTGCGGTAGACCAGTTCCCGGGCCGCCAGGGGACTGACGCCGGCGACTGTTGTCCATAGTGCTTTCTCCGGGCTGGTCCCCTGGGCCAGTAGAGGATGCATCGCTGCAGCCAGTCTCTCCGGCGGCACGGTCACCGGATCGAGCTTCTGCTGGGGGGGCACCTCTTCGTAAGGCTGTCCCGGCAGGATCTCTCGCTGTGGATTCTGCTCCCGGGTGGCGGTTTTAACCGCTCCGAGGATGATTCCGTCCTGGTCGATCAGCACAAGGTTACTGCGCCGCCCCATGATCTCGGCGATCAAGATTACTGCGGGAAGCCCCTCGTGCGCCGTGAAATGCAGCTTGAGGATTCGTTCCAGGTGGGGCTGGCTGATGGCGGAGATCCGCGATCCGGTAAGGTACTTCCGCAGGAGCATGCAGAAAGGGGGCGGCTGCTCCGGGCGGCGATGGCGCTCCCGGGTCAGGTGGACCCGGAAACGCTGCGGGTGGCATGAAAGTAGCAGGCCGTACTCTTCCCCTTCATGATAGAGCGAGAGGATGATCTCTTCGCGTGACGGCTGGCTGATTCGCTGCACCCGCGCCCCTACCGCCAGCTTCTGTAGCTCCGTATTGACCGCGGCCATCGTCAAAGTATCGTATGTCATCTGCCCGGACCTCCAAAATCTTTACCTACAGTATACACTGATCCTTCATAAGCACAAGGGAGGTGACCAGGGGGGGGCGGGTTGGAAGCGCCGGGGGACAAATTTCTTCCCCCTTGAAAAAGGAGGGGTAGGGTGGGGGTGAAGATTACCATAGCAGGGGAGAAAATTGATGGGGAGGGTGCCGGCGCTCCGGTAAAATCAATATTCTGAAAAGAGAGATTTATGGTATAATAGGGGTAGTAAAAAAGGAGGTTTTTTAAAGATGAGTGCAGGTGAGATCAACAGTGTCGCGGTTATTGGGGCGGGGAATATGGGTCACCAGATCTCCCTCTGTTGCGCCCTGGCCGGATTAGAGACAAGCTGTACCGATGTTAGCGAGGAGCAGCTGCAGGAAGCGGAGGCCTTTATGGAAAAGTATCTCTCCGGGCGGGTGGCCAAGGGGAAGCTCTTACCGGAGAGTGCCGACCAGGCGGCGAAACGGCTGCGCTTTACAACGAGCTTAGAAGAGGCGGTCCGCGAGGCCGATTTTGTTATTGAGGCGATCACAGAGAAGCTAGATTTAAAGAAAGATCTTTTTCGCAAGCTCGATCAGCTCTGTCCGCCGCAGACCATTCTGGCGACAAACAGCTCCTTTTTTGTCAGCTCGCTGCTGGCCGGGGAGACGAATCGTCCGGAGCTGGTCTGCAATATGCATTTCTTTAACCCAGCGCTGGTAATGAAGTGCGTCGAGGTGGTCAAGGGGCCGCACACCGCTGCGGAGACCGCCGAGGCGGCGATGGAGCTGGCGCGGCGGATGGGAAAAGAACCGGTACTGTTGCATAAAGAGATCTACGGGTTTCTGGTTAACCGGATCTTGCGTCAGATCATCGATGAGGCCCTCTTTTTACTCGATACCGGCGTCGCCTCCATGGAGGATATTGACAGCGCCGTGGTCAATGCCCTCGGGCACCCGATGGGTCCGTTTACCCTGATGGACCTGACCGGGATCGATCTGAGCTATCACTCTGCCATGGAGCGCTACCGGGAGACCGGCGATCCCGGCGACAAGCCTTCACCGACAGTAGTTGAAAAATATGTTAAGGGCGAGTGGGGCAGGAAAAAGGGTCGCGGTTTCTATAATTACGAAAAATAAGATCAGCCTGTCCAGGTCATCAGCGCCTCCCCGCAGGCATATCAATGTAGAAGTTAAGATGCCGGGGAGGGACGGTTGTGTATTCTGGGTGGACTACCTTAAGCGGAGACGAAGTTTCGCGCCGTCTCGGCGCGCTTCCGGAGACGGGGCTGACCGAGCAAGAAGCAGAAAAAAGGCGCTGCCGCTGGGGAGAAAATCTCCTGGCGGAGGGCACCCGTCTTTCGCTCCCCCTGCTTTTCGTAAACCAGTTCCGGGACTTTATGGTCCTGGTGCTCCTCGGGGCCACCCTGCTGGCGGCGCTCCTGGGCGAGATTACGGATGCCCTGACTATTCTTGTCATTGTCCTGCTGAACGCCATTCTCGGGCTCATCCAGGAATACCGCGCGGAGCGCTCTCTGGAGGCTCTAAAAAAACTGGCCGCGCCGCGCGCCCGGGTGTTGCGGGAAGGAAGGCTGAAAGTAGTTCCCGCCGCCGATGTGGTTCCGGGCGACCTGGTTTACCTGGAAACCGGGGACCGGATCTGCGCCGACCTGCGCCTGCTTGAGGCCCAGGGCCTGACTGTCAACGAGGCTCCGCTGACCGGGGAGTCTGTGGCCATCCTTAAGCGGAGCAGCGCGCTCCCTCTTCCGGCCGTCTCTCCGGGTGATGCTGAGAATATCGCTTTCAGTGGGACCGAAGTGCTGGCCGGGCGGGGGCGGGGCTTGGTCGTGGCTACGGGGATGCAGACAGAGATCGGTCGGATTGCCCACCTCATTACAGAGGCGGAGAGCAGTATTACTCCCTTGCAGGCCCGCCTGAGCCGGCTCGGTAAAATTCTGGTCTGGGTCTGCCTGGCGGTCTGCGCGGGGATGACCTTGCTCGGGGTGATCCGGGGCGAACCGCCTTACGCCATGCTTATGGCCGGGATCAGCCTGGCGGTTGCCGCCATTCCCGAAGGCCTCCCGGCCATTGTGACCGTCTCCCTGGCCCTGGGAGTGCAGCGGATGATCCGCCGCCAGGCGATCGTCCGCCGCCTTCCGGCGGTGGAAACCCTCGGCTCGGCGACGGTGATCTGCTCTGACAAGACGGGGACCCTTACAGAGAACAGGATGAGCGTTAGCCGCATCTTAACCGGGGATTCTCTTTACCAGTTTTCCGGATCTCAATTTCAACAAAAAATAGAGCAGGGTTCCGGCTGGAAGAAGGCCTCTCTGCCCCGGGACGGAGCCCTTCATCTCTCGCTCTTTATTGCCGCGCAGTGTAACAACGCTTACCGTGAAGGTGCCGCCTACCGGGGTGATCCCACCGAGGCGGCCCTGCTCGAAGCCGCCGCTGCAGCCGGAATCAATCCCCATCCCTGGCTCAGGGAGCGGGAGTATCCTTTCTCTTCGGAACGAAAGATGATGAGCGTGATCCAGCGGGGCCGTGGCCGCCGCCGTCGGCTCCTGCTCAAGGGGGCTCCCGAGATAGTCCTTGAGCGCTGCCGTTATTACCGCTCCGACAAAGACGGCATCGTCCCATTAACCGCGGCCAAGCGAAAGGAGCTGCTGGCCCAGCTCGAGAGCATGGCCGGGCTGGCGCTGCGCCCCCTGGCGGTGGCCTTCCGCGAGCTCCCGGCGGCCCCGGCCGGGGAGGCCGCTGCCTCTGCGGAAAGGGCCGAGGAGGTCGAAAGAGAGCTGGTCTGGGCCGGTCTGTTTGGGCTTGAAGATCCGCCGCGCCCCGAAGTGCTACCGGCTATCCGCCTCTGCCGCCGTGCCGGTATCCGGGTGGTCATGATCACCGGTGACCACCGCTCCACGGCCGAAGCGGTCGCTCGCCGGCTGGAAATTTTAAAACCCGGCGGCCTGGTGCTAACCGGCGGGGAGCTCAATGCGATCGATGACCGGCAACTGCTGAGGATTATCGGCCAGGTGCAGGTCTTTGCCCGGGTCACCCCTTTTCATAAATTGCGTATCGTCCGCGCATTTAAGAAACGCGGTGAAGTAGTGGCCATGACCGGCGACGGGATTAACGATGCCCCGGCCGTGAAAGAGGCCGATATCGGCATCGCCATGGGGCTTACAGGGACCGATGTTACCCGCGAAGCCGCTTCGTTGATCCTTGGTGATGATAATTTCAGCACTATCGTCGCCGCGGTGGAAGAAGGACGCAACATCTACAGCAATATTCGCAAATTTATCCGCTTCATGCTGGGCTGTAATACCGGCGAGGTGCTGACCATGCTTCTGGCGGTGGCCGGCGGGCTACCGCTGCCGCTGCAGCCGATTCAGATCTTATGGATCAACCTGGTTACTGACGGCCTTCCGGCGTTGGCCCTGGGCGTGGACCCCCCCGAGGAGGGGCTGATGAAATCTCCGCCGCGCCGCCGCGATGAGGGGCTTTTCAGCCGGGGCCTGTGGGGGAAGCTGCTTTTGCGGGGCATCCTCATCGGGGCGGTGACAGTATCCCTGTTCAGCCTGGCCCTGGCTGCCGGAGAGGTGATAGCGAAGGCGCAGACCATTGCTTTTGCTGCCCTGATCACGGCACAGCTGGTCTATGTTTATGACTGCCGCAGTGAAGAGGCTGCTTATCAGAAGCACCGCCGCCGTAATATCCTCCTTGATGCCGCCGTGCTCTCTTCTTGCCTGCTGATGGTGGTTGTAATCTACCATCCCCTGTTAAGCGTCTTTTTTGGTACCGTAGCCCTCTCTGCAGGCGAGTGGGCGGTTGTCTGCTGCGCTGCTTTCCTGCCGGCCCTGGTAGATCATGCTTTTTCATCGGTAAAAGAGCGATTCGACCGGTTTTCCCGTCAAAAAGCTTCCGATTATCCTTAAATTATCTTGAGTTAGAGCAGGTGAGGTGTTAAGATAAGAGATAAAGCAACCGGGCCTGTGCTATCAAAGAAAGCGCCTTGTTGCTGATGCGCGAACATACTTAAAGGATTACCAACCTATTATGCCCGATCAACGAAAGAGAGGCTAAAGCGATCTTGCCGAGGAGTATGACCGGTTACGGGCGGGGAAGTTGTACCGGGCCGACCTTTAGCATTACCGCCGAGCTACGCTCGGTAAACCACCGTTATACCGATTTCTTTTTAAGGGTTCCCCAGGAGTTTTATCCCTTTGAAGACCGTATCCGGCGCCTGTTGCAGAAAGAGATCGGGCGGGGCCGGGTTGAGGTTAATATCGTCCTGCACGGCTCACCGTCCGGTGAAGAGGAACCGGCGGTAAACGAGCAGCTGGCGGCCGCTTATTACCGGGTTCTGGAGAGCCTGGCCGAGCGTCTTGATCTTCCCCTGGAGATCGGCGTGGGCAACCTGATGCAGCTGCCCGGGGTGCTGGAGCTGCCGGAATCCACACCAGCCGGCGAGAGTCTCTGGCCCTTTCTGGAGAAAGCGTTACAGGAGGCCCTGGAGAGGCTGGTAGAGCAGCGCATTGCAGAAGGACGTAATCTTTCCCGGGATCTGGCAGCCCGGCTGGCAGATCTTGAGGTGCTGGTCAAGGAACTTGCTGCCCTTACGCCCGTAGTTCTTAAGGAGCAGAAACTTCGCCTGGAGAGCAGGCTCCAGGAGATGCTGGTGGACAGCTTTGATGAAAGCAGACTGCTCGTGGAATGCGCGGTCCTGGTTGAGAAAATGGATATTAATGAAGAGCTAGTCCGGCTGAGAAGCCATCTAAAGGCATTTGGCGGAGCCCTGCAGCTGAACGAGGGCCCTATCGGACGCCGCCTTGATTTCATTGCTCAGGAGATCTTTCGCGAAATTAACACGGTCGGGGCCAAAGCCCAGGATTACCGGCTGACCGCCCTGGTAGTGGAGATAAAGACTGAGTTGGAGAAGATGCGGGAGCAGATTCAGAACATCGAGTAAAGAGCAAAATGAGTAAAGGGGTTGGTGCGGGTGTCCATAAAGTTAATCAATATCGGGTTTGGTAATATTGTTGCCGCGGAGCGGATTGTTGCCATCGTCAGCCCCGAATCGGCGCCGATTAAAAGATTAATCAGCGAGGCGAGAGACCGGGGTATTCTCATCGATGCCACCTACGGCCGCCGCACCCGGGCCGTGATTATTGCCGACAGCGGTCACGTTGTCCTTTCGGCGGTACAGCCCGAGACGGTCCGGCATCGCTTGCAGACAAGCAACACCGGTTCAAATGAGGAGAGCAATTAAATTACTTTTACCCAGGAGGGTGAACGATGGCTGCAGGGCTGCTGGTAGTTCTCTCGGGTCCTTCGGGGGTAGGCAAGGGTACCGTCTGCCGGCGGCTTTTACACTTGAGACCGTCTTTACAGCTTTCCAGATCGCTGACGACCCGGCATCCCCGGCCCGGCGAAGAGGACGGCCGGGATTATGATTTTACTACGCTGGCCCGGTTTCAGAAATTAATTTCGAACGATGCTTTTTTGGAGTGGGCCGTCGTTTACGGTCATTATTACGGGACTCTTCAAAAGACGGTTGAAGAGAGCTTGGCCCGGGGCACGGATCTTTTACTGGAGATAGATATCCAGGGTGCTCTTCAGGTTCGCCGCCGGCTTGCGGAGGCTGTCCTGATATTCCTGGCGCCTCCCTCGATGGAGGCGCTGCGCACGCGTATTGCCGGCCGCGGCACCGAAGATGCGCTTCATATCAACCGCCGCCTGCAGGAGGCACAGCATGAGCTGGCGGCCTATCATCTCTATGATTACCTGGTCGTAAATGATCGGGTCGAAGATGCTGCCGCTTCGATTAGCGCGATCATCGAAGCGGAAAAATGTAAAGTCAGCCGCGGCGTCAGGCCGCCCGGCTGGGGAGGTGATGAAAGGTGATCTATCCCTCGATTGATGAACTGTTACAGCGGGTTGACAGTAAATATACTTTGGTTATCGCCGCGGCAAAACGCGGACGCCAGCTGCGGGACGGGGCCACGCCGACAATCGACTGCGATTCTCGCAAAGAGGTTACTGTTGCCCTTCACGAGCTTAATGAAGGCAAAGTAGAGATCGAGCCGCCCCCGTGCTGCGGCCGCAGCGGCAGTAACAGGTAAGGAGCTAATAAAATGTATTTACTGGGGGTTACTGGCGGTATCGCTGCTTACAAGGCGGCGGAGCTGGCCCGGCTCTTTGTGCGTGATGAAAAAGAGGTCCAAGTGGTGATGACCCCCGGGGCTACCCGGTTTATCACCCCGCTGACCTTTCAGACGATTACCGGCCGTCCGGCTCTGGTCGACCAGTTCTGGGTTTCCGAGGGGGAGAAGGTGCGCCATATTGATCTGGCTGGAGCCGCCGAGGTGATCGTGGTGGCCCCGGCTACGGCCAACACCCTCGGGAAGATGGCCGCGGGGATTGCGGACAACCTTCTGACCACGGTCTACCTGGCCGCCCGTTGCCCCGTGGTCCTGGTTCCTTCGATGAACGAGCAGATGTACTTGCACCCGGCGGTTCAGGAGAACCTGGCCCGGCTGCGTAAACACGGCTGCCAAATCATGGAGCCGGCCAGTGGAGAGCTGGCCTGCGGGGTCTCTGGAAAAGGGAGGATGCCCGAACCGCAGCAGATTGCCGCTTTTGTCAGGGCTGTTCTGACCGGAAAAGATTACCAGGGGGTGCGTGCCCTGGTGACCGCCGGACCGACGCGAGAGCCGCTGGACCCGGTCCGCTTTATCAGCAATCGCTCCACCGGCTTGATGGGCTATGCCGTCGCCCGCGCCCTTGTCGAGAGAGGGGCCGAAGTGATCCTGGTCAGCGGGCCGACCGCCCTACCCTGCCCCGCGGGAGCCGAACCGGTTGTGGTCGAGACGGCCGAGCAGATGTATACGGCGGTGGTAGAGCGCTTCGAGGAGTGTGACCTGGTTATCAAGGCGGCGGCGGTGGCCGATTACCGTCCGGCCGTTGCCGCGGAGCAGAAACTGAAAAAGGAGTTTTCTCGAACCATGCTCGAGCTGCAGCCGAACCCTGATATTCTAGAGGAGCTGGGCCGCCGCAAAGGCGAACGTATCCTGGTTGGCTTCGCTATGGAGACGGAGCAGGCTGAGGTACATGCCCGGGAGAAACTGCAGCGAAAAAACCTCGACCTGATTGTGCTTAATGATCTTACCGTACCCGGCGCTGGTTTTGCCTCTTTGACCAACCAGGTCTGCATTATTAACCGGGAGGGGCAGGCTGAGAATCTGCCGATGATGCCTAAAGAGCTTCTGGCGCACCGTATCCTCGACCGGGTTCGCCCGCTGCTCTCCGCCCATTCGGGCGGCGCCTGACGGCCGATCGGGCCTTTGCCCGGCCCTTACATCAGCCCGCCGAACAGCTGCGGGGTGATAAAGATCTCAATTAGGGCGGCGCCGAGAAGTAGAGCTACCACCAGGGGAATCACCGAGATAACCTCTTTCCAGATATATTTGAAACTTTGCCGGCGCGTCATCTCCGGCAGGGGGGTGGCGACACAGTGAAAACCGAATTTCAAACCGAGGGCGCCGCAGAGAAAGACCGCCGAAAGCTCAAAGATGCCGTGCGGCAAAATTCCTAAAAAGATCATCGCCGGGATCGACCCCCCCATGGCCTGGTATGAAGCGGCGACGACACCGAGAATATAACCGTTGGCAAAGAGGGTGACCAGTGGAGAGATGCCTGCAAGTACCCCCAAAAAGAGCATCTGGATCATGGTGATAAAGTTATTCAGAAAAACAAGTAGCGCTGAGATTAGCGGGGGGTTATCCAGGATCAGGTTGAAGAGCTGTTCCAGCCCGTCGAGCTGCTCTTCAAGCCCGGGAAGAGTTTCGACATGGTAAGCACCGCTCAGATAGGAGCAGAGAGATCCGACTAAAAAAATAACCGCGGCCATAATCAGCCAGTTTCGATTTTGCCTGAGCACGTCTTTAACCGGCATGAGGAGGGAAAACACTGGCATCAACCTTTCTTTATTTGTTGTCTTGCCCGTTATCGCATTTATTTTATCAAAACCGGCCTTCTTTGTTAATCATAAAAAATGAAGAAATATGCTGAAATCATTATTGATCTGATTAGTGACGCGGTTGACCGCCCCTTCGATTATCGGATTCCGCCTCGTTTGCAAGGGCGGGTTGTTCCGGGGTCGGCCGTGCGGGTCCCCTTCGGCCGGCGCAATTACCAGGGTTACGTGATCCGCCTGAAAGCAGAACCGGCGGTAACCGATCTGCGCGAGATCAGCGCCGTGGAAGGAAGCGAGCCGCTGCTGCAGGAAGAGCAGCTGGCCCTGCTCCACTGGATGGCGCACCGCTACTATTGCCGCAAGATCGAGGCTATC
>JAAZPQ010000112.1 GCA_012797175.1 Bacillota bacterium | reverse complement strand
GCGCCGAAAAACCTCTATTACAGACTGGGACGTATTACGATCACGCAGGAAAGCCAGCATGAAGCTGCAGCTTCTGAAATGAAGCGTAAGAAGCACACTGCCGCCCTTATTCCCCTCGACCGTATCCATTTCCACAACAGCTGTATCCGGGTTTGCAGCCATATGCTTCAGGTAATCAGCATAGGTGCGGCCTGTCCTGCACTTCTTGTCCACCTTGTACTCTTTGGGCTTGCTCTTCCTGGGCTTGAGGCGGCATACTCTTGGCATATCAATGTTTCTGGCAGACAGAAGGCAGTCATTAACATAGCGGTAGATTGTTTTTTCGCAGCAAGTAAATTCATCGGGATTGGTGGATTTAGCCATTGGCGGGGTAGCGTTTATACTTGCGAGGTTACTCAATATAGCTTTCATAAATTTCAATCGAGGGGAAAAACTCATAACAGAATATTAGCCCAGGCAAAAAGGAGTCTCGTGCCAGGGTGAAAATAATATTGCTTGCATCGGTGTTGATTTTGATTCTGCACGACGCCGGTGTGCTTATCCTCGCCGGTAATGTACTTCATATTTATCCTTTTCACGCTTCTCTGGATATCGACGAACAGCCCGGCCCTGACGTTGCTTCCGGTGGTGATTGCCCTGTCAATCCTGCCGTTCTGGAAGGCAGGCGGATGGCCGCTGCGCCGGATAATGCTGCCTCGGGGAGGCTGTGGGGAACGCCGGATATTGTAACCGTTTTGCACAAACATCTTGAGAAAAGGATCCGTGTAGCCACGAACATACTGTTCGATCGGATTGGTTTCGAGAATATGTGTGAAATGACTGGAAGGCTTGAGCTTAAAGAGACAGCCTTTACCCGTAAGATGTACGATGATCAGTTATCGTTACCGCTGAATGTGGCCACAGCTTTTGAGCTGACCAGATGCTGGTTGCTCTCAAAAACGAAGAGATTGCCCCGGCAGAGCTGAGTAAAAAAGGAATCCAGAAGATGCTCAGGACTGGCGATAAACGGATTGGGCTTTATATTAACCAGTATATGGATGTGACGAACAAGGTCGGCACCGACAGCGACTTTATCGGTGAACTAGCTGTCCTTATCGCCGAGCGACTTCTGGAGCTAAAATAACCCTGTAGACTACTGCCTTTGCTTAGATCCGTATTCCAACATAAGTGAGATTTAAAATTAAACATATTAAAATATCCGGAGTATTGAGGAACCAGCAAAAATTCGTGGCTTAGGGGCCAGTGGTGTAAAATTTTTAATAGGTTGATGGTTAAATAATTATGGGATAAAATGAATTAACACAAAATAGGTATATCGATTGTAACAGTATTCATTTAACGTCTTTTAAAACGGTTTACAATATCAATTTCATTTGGGGTGATCGAAATGGCAACCAATTTGGCTGTAGCCACGCGTCCCCAATTGTACAGGTTTTACTATATTGACGGAATGATCAAAAACGGCAGGTATCCCAACTCCCGTGGCCTGGCGGAGGCCTTGGGCGTAAGCCGACGGACCATATTGCGGGACGTAGAGTTTATGAGAGACAGCCTCAATGCGCCTTTGGAGTATTGCCCTAAAAATAGGGGCTATTATTACACCGAGGCAGAATATTCACTGGGGCTGCTTAAGTTTGCCGAAGGGGAACTTCTAGCGTTGTACCTTGCTCATAATCTGCTTACTCAATGTGAGGGGACGCCTTTTAAGCAACCGGTGATCAGCGCTTTTAATAAGATTTGTTGCCATCTGCAGGAAAACGTTAACATAGATTTTGACGAGTTATCAGATTATTTATCCTTTGATTTTGAGCCGTTGCGCGGTGAAGAAAAAGCAGTAGCCGCGTATTTTACCAGCATTGGCGAGGCAATTAAAAAACAGCGAACCATTAAATTGAAGCACTACTCTATTACCCGCGATACTTGTCAAGAGCGCCTGGTTGACCCCTACCAAATGCGCTATTATCAGGGGGCGTGGTACCTGGTAGGTTATTGCCATTTTCGAAAAGCGATGCGTATATTTGCTTTGGATCGTATCCAAGCGCTACAGATCACCAAGAACAAGTTTAGTATGATTGCGGAGTTTGACCCAGATAAATACTTTACCGATGCCTTTCAAATGTTTAAGGGGCCTAATATCCATCAGGTTAAGATCTGGTTTAGCCCCGATCAAGCTCGCTGGATTAAGGAAAAGAGATGGCATCCCACACAGGAGATAACGGAAAACATGGACGGTTCACTAGTGCTTTCTATGAGCACAAGCGGACTTTTCCAGGTTAAAAGATGGGTTTTAAGTTTTGGCGCAGAGGCAAAAGTACTTGCCCCAGAAGAACTTGTCTCTGCAGTTGTTCATGAACTAACTACTGCTTCTTCTTTCTATTCAGATCGCTCAGAGCAATAATAATATTTTTATTAAAGCAGTATGTCAATAGATGGCACACCGGTACTGGTATAATAAAAAATAGACCAAATGGTTGTCGCAAAACCGACCATTATAAAGAGTATAAAGAGATTTAATAGAATGTATGGTTAAAGCATATGCAGTTGTTACGCTATCTATATCTATGGAGATATGGAGAGAGTTAGGATGACATTTTATGCCCATTCTCACATTGGAATAGCTAAGAGTGATTGGCACTTGTTAGAGGAGCATCTTTACGGTACGGCAAAGGCTGCTGCTGATTTTGCCGAGCCTTTTGGTGCGGATAGGCTTGCGTTTGTAGCTGCTTTGTTTCATGATGCGGGTAAATATTCTCATGCTTTTCAAAAACGCCTTGAAGGGGAAAACATTAGAATCGATCATTCCACTGCCGGTGCCGTAGAAGTGGCAAAGCGGTATGGTCTTTTGGGCAAACTGCTGGCGTATACTATCGCCGGGCATCATTGCGGTCTCCCTGACTGGGGTAGTGTAGCAGATGAATCTGCTCTGGCAGCAAGGCTAAAAAAAAAGTTGGAAGATTACAGTGCATTTACTGAAGAAATAAAATTGCCACATCCCCGGGAGATTAATTTACCGGATATCAAACCCATTGTCAGTAAGGGGTTTAGCATCCAGTTCTTAATCCGTTTTGTATATTCTTGCTTGGTGGATGCTGATTTTCTAGATACAGAGCGTGCTTTGAATAAACAGAAATCGTTTTTACGAGAAAGTGATTATTCATTAAAAGAACTGGCCTACAAGCTTGATAAATATATCGATAATATGTGTTCTGTTGCTCCATTAACTTATATAAATACCAGGCGAGCTAAAATACTTGACGAATGTAGAAAGAAAGCCCTTCATCCGCCGGGGATCTATACTCTTACCGTTCCCACGGGTGGCGGGAAGACACTCTCGTCCTTAAGCTTTGCTCTCAGACATGCTGTTTCCCATGGTAAGAATAGGGTGATATATGTTATCCCTTATACCAGCATTATTGAGCAAAATGCGGCTGTATTTAGGTCAGTGCTTGGTGATAACAATATCCTGGAACATCATAGTAACTTTGCTTATCCTGATGAAGAGCTTAATGAATCCGAAGCAGAGCTTTCAGGTGATGTCTGGCAAAGGTTGAAGCTTGCTGCAGAAAACTGGGATATGCCTATTATTGTTACAACCAACGTCCAGTTTTTTGAATCTTTGTATGCATCCAGAAGCTCAAGATGTCGCAAGCTGCACAACGTGGCTAACAGTGTAGTAATCATTGATGAAGCGCAGATGATCCCCACGGGTTTTCTAAAACCATGCCTGAATGCAATAGTAGAATTAGTTACCAATTACAATGCTACCGTGGTTTTATGTACGGCCACTCAGCCGGCTATTGCCAGGCTACTGCCTAAATCGATTGAAACAGTGGAGATTGTTGAAGATCCGGCAGAACTTTATGAAGCTTTTAAAAGAGTAGAGGTTATAGATGCCGGACCGGTAACCGATGATGATTTGGCAGAAATAATAACCGGGCATTGTCAGGTGCTTTGCATTGTCAATTCAAAAAAACACGCGCGGCTGCTCTTTAATAAAGTCAAAAGCGAAGATTCCTTTCACCTAAGTACCCGGATGTGCCCGGTTCACAGATCCGAGGTGCTTAAAGAAATAAAAGAAAGACTGGAAAACGGATTGAACTGCCGGGTTATATCCACCCAGTTAATCGAGGCCGGGGTGGATGTAGACTTTCCAGTGGTCTACCGGAGTATGGCGGGCCTCGATTCGATTGCCCAGTCAGCGGGGCGCTGCAACCGGGAGGGGTCAATGAAGTTGGGACGGGTTAACGTGTTTTGGCCAGAGGAGCATGGTATGCCCAGGGGATGGTTAAAAAGAACTGCCTCCCTAGGCCAGATGGTCCTTGAGCGCTCTGACGATCCTCTAGGGCTAGAGGCAGTAAAAGACTATTTTACCCTGCTTTATGAAATTGATGATGCAGAATTGGACAAAGAGGGTGTTTTGGCAGAAATTAAAGAGCGGGAGAAGCAGCTGGAGTTTCCATTTAGAACTTTGTCTGACAAATTTAAGCTGATTGATGATCGGTATACCAACACGGTAATCATCCCCTGGGATGATCTCTGCCGGAAGATACTTGATGAAGCCGATCGAAGTCGCTTCCCCGGCAGATATTCTAGAATGCTGCAACGGTACGGTATCGAAGTATACGAGAATGAATTTAGCGAACTTCTCAAATGCGGTGCTTTGCGAGTTGTTGGAGGGAAGTTTTATGTATTACGAGAGGAGATCTGTGAGCAGCACTATACACAAGAAATCGGTTTGGAGCCATTTACCGAGAGCATGTTTTTACATGATTCATTAATTATCTAAGAAAGGAGGGAACTGGTAATGGGATATGGACTTCAACTGCTAGTATGGGGGGACTACGCTTGCTTTACACGGCCGGAAATGAAAGCGGAACGGGTGAGCTACGATGTAATGACTCCGTCCGCTGCGCGGGGCATTTTAGAAGCCATTTATTGGAAACCGGCCATAAAATGGGTGATAGATAAGATTCATGTGCTTAATGAAATCAAATTTGACAATGTTCGTCGCAACGAGGTGGGGGGGAAAATATCTGCGGTAAATGTGAAAAGAGCAATGAAGGGTAAGCCCGTTCTGTTGTGTCAGTACGCTACCGAAGAGCGTCAGCAGCGAGCGACCCTTTTGCTAAGGGACGTAGCCTATGTAATTGAGGCCCACTTTAAGATGTCCGGAGAAGGTGGACCGGATGATACACATGAAAAGCATTATGCCATGGCTACGCGGCGGGCCAGGCGGGGACAGTGTTTTCAGCAACCTTACTTCGGCTGCCGAGAGTTTCCGGCGAAGTTCAGGTTAATTGAAGAAGATGAACCGGTGCCTTACTCCGTCCACCGTGGAGAGAAGGATTTGGGATGGATACTGCTGGATATCGATTATTCAGGCGACGAGCTAAACCCTCAGTTTTTTAGGGCTTTGATGAAAGACGGGATTATTGAAATACCCCGTTTGGAGAGAGGAGCGGTAGCAAAATGATTATCAATGCTCTTTATCAGCACTATAAAACCTTACTTGATGATCCGGATTCGGGAATTAGTCCGCCGGGTTTTAGTAGGGGAAGGGTTAGTCATTGCCTGGTCATTGACTGTGAAGGCAAACTGGTCAATATAATCGATTTGCGGGATACCCGGGAGGGAAAGCTCATATCCAGAGAAATGGACGTTCCCGAACAAAAAAAACGATCGTCTGGGATTTCGGCCAACTTTATGTGCGACAACTGCGTTTATGTGTTGGGCTTGAGGAGATCTGAAAAGGAAAAGAAGCATCGGATTGAAGAATGCTTTCGGCAATTTGTTCAGCTGCATGAAAGTGTGTTGGAAAATGTAGAGGATGAAGGCGTTGCTGCTTTGCTATTATTCTTGCAGAGTTGGGACAACGCTTCTGCAGAGACGCATCCTGTAGTGTCCCGATATCTCAAAGATCTCGCTGAAGGTGGTAACCTGGTATTTAAATTGGAGGGTGCTGATGGTTATTTGCACGAGCGGGATGCTATTGTTGAAGCATGGCACAGACATAGGGAGAGCCAAACCTCGGAAGTCAGGGCGCAGTGTCTGGTTACTGGACAGGCGGCGAGGGTAGCCCAGTTACATCCAAGTATTAAAGGTGTTACCGGGGCACAATCCACCGGGGCTTCTTTGGTATCCTTTAACCTGGAAGCATTTACCTCCTACGGCAAAACTCAAAGCTTCAATGCACCGGTTAGTGAAGAGGTGGCTTTCGCTTATACCACTGCCTTAAACTATCTGTTAAACAGTGCCAAGCACCGTATCAGAGTTGGCGATACCACCGTGGTCTTTTGGGCGGAGCGTTCTACCGGCGGGCTGGAAGAAGACCTATTGGGCGCGCTTTTTTTCCCGGATATAGAGATTGAAGAGGATGCTGGACCCAAAAAAGGTGATAGTGATCGGCTGGTGAGAGACCCTCAAACGGTAATCTTATTACGCGATATTTTTGAACGAATTAAAACAGGCCAGCCTGTAGCTGATGGATTGGTAGGCATCAATAAAGAGACCAGGTTTTATATACTGGGTTTGGCTCCTAACGCCGCTCGCCTAGCGGTAAGATTCTGGCATGCAGATCTCTATGTCAAATTTATTAACCGAATCGGGCAACATTACAGTGATATGGTAATTATTAAAGAGTATGACCGGCAGCCAGATTTTCTTTCTGTCACCAAAATACTTAAAGAAACGGCTCCGCTTAAGGATACCAAGAGAATTGCCCCCTTGTTGGGCGGGGCGCTGATGCGTTCTATTTTAACGGGCGCTCCTTATCCGATGACGCTTTACAATTCTATGCTTTCACGAATCCGAGCCGATCAGGATGTCAATTATACTCGCGTAGCGGTGATCAAGGCCTGTCTAGTTAGGAACCGGCGATTTTATAACAAAGAAAGCGAGGTAGATATTTCAATGGCTTTAAATGAAGAGAATCGCAATACCGGCTATCTGCTGGGCCGGCTGTTTGCCTTACTGGAAAAGGCCCAGGTTGATGCTAACCCCGGTATCAATGCAACCATTAGAGACCGTTACTTCGGGGCGGCCTCGGCATCGCCCGGGTCTGTTTTCCCGATACTGTTAAGGTTAGTCCAGCATCACATTGCCAAAGCGGAATATGGCCGACTTATAGATAAGCGGATCGAGGAGGTCATTTCACTTATTGACAGTTTTCCGGCTTATCTGAACCTAGAGGATCAAGGTCGCTTTGTTCTTGGTTATTATCAGCAGCGCCAGGCGCTGTATACAAAATCAGAAAAGAGAGAGGATGCTCAGTAATGGCTGAACCTATTAAGAGAAGGTATGAGTTTGTACTGCTTTATGATGTAGAGAATGGCAATCCCAATGGAGATCCGGATGCGGGTAATATGCCGCGTATTGATGCCGAAACGGGTCATGGTTTAGTAACTGACGTTTGCTTAAAAAGAAAGATCAGGAATTATGTGGATCTAGTTAAGAACAGAGCTGACGGCTACGACATTTATGTTCGAGAGGGAGAGGTGCTAAATCTTCAGCATAAGAAAGCGTATGAGTACATTGGCAAAGAACCTGAACCAAAGAAACTACCTAATGATAAAGAAGAAGCCAAGGCAGTTACTGCATTTATGTGCGAGCATTTTTTTGATATTCGCACTTTTGGTGCCGTAATGACCACGGAAGTCAATTGCGGTCAAGTACGCGGTCCGGTGCAGCTTAGTTTTTCCCGCAGTATCGATCCAATAGTACAGCAAGAGGTAACTATTACCAGGATGGCTGTAACCTCTGAAAGAGATGCCGAGAAAAAGGATAGGGAAATGGGGCGCAAGCATATCGTTCCTTATGCACTCTACCGTGGTGAGGGTTTTATTTCTGCCAGTTTAGCTGAGCGAACCGGATTTACCGGTGTTGATCTAGAACTTCTTTGGGAAGCATTGATAAATATGTTTGACCATGATCGCTCAGCAGCAAGAGGGAAAATGGCATCTAGAAAGCTGATTATTTTTGAACATGATAACCCTTTGGGCAACGTGCCAGCCTACAAATTATTTGACTTGGTTAAAGTTGCCCGGGTTGACCCCACCCGGCCTGCCCGAACTTTTAGTGATTACCAGGTATCAATTGACAAAACGTCTGTTCCTGCGGGAGTTAATATAATTGAAAAACCATGAACTCCAGAACGTACGAAGAAGACGACCTGCTACCCCTTTCCGGCATCCAACACTTTGCCTATTGTAAGAGGCAGTGGGGGCTGATCCATGTAGAAAGACAATGGATTGAAAACTTAAGCACCGCAGAAGGTAGGATTCTACATCAAAGGGTTGATGATCCCTATTTTATCGAGTCACGCGGCCATGTAAAGACAGTCAGGTCGATTCCGTTACTCTCTAAAACACTCGGTTTGTATGGTGTCGCCGATCTTATTGAACTATATAGAAGCACCAGCAATGATTGCGAGACCCAATATAGCATCGTCGAGTATAAGCGAGGGAAACCGAAGCCCGAAGACTGGGATGAGGTCCAGCTTTGTGCCCAGGCTATCTGCCTGGAGGAGATGCTCGGAGTTAGCTTAGATTTCGGATATATGTATTACGGTGAAACAAAACGCCGGCACCGGGTTGATTTTAATGAAAGTCTTCGGGAGAGAGTAAAAACATTAGCAGAAGAGATGCATTTGCTTTATGAAAAAGGGAAAACACCAGCGGCGGAAAAAAGTAAACGATGCAAAAATTGTTCTGTGAAAGAGATCTGTTTACCAAAACTTAGCCAGCTTGGCAAAAAGATTGAAGCTTACATGGCCGATCTTTTTAACGAAATGGAAGAATGAACGATAGGAAGTACCGGACATGAGAAAAATGTTAAACGTACTTTATGTTACCAACCCCGAAGCTTACCTTTTTAAAGATGGTGAAAACCTGGTAGTAAAAGCTTCTGACCAAGAGGTATTCCGGATACCAATTCACTACCTTGAAGGGATTATCACCTTCGGCCATATGGGAGCAAGTCCAGCTCTGCTTGGCATGTGCGTAGAAAAGGGAGTAACGGTTTCATTTCTAACGGAGTACGGTAAGCATCTTGCCACAGTGCAAGGCACACCCAAAGGTAATGTTTTGTTAAGGAGAAAACAGTACCGTTGGGCGGATTCAGAGATAGAATCGTCGAACTTGGCAGCATCGTTTATTATCGGTAAAATTGCCAATTGCAGGACGGTCCTGCGGAGATTTATTAGCGACTATGGCAACGAGGTGGAAACATCCGAAATAGAAGAAGTTGTTAAGTTAATGGCTTACAACGTGTTAAAACTACGTAAAGTTCCCGCTCTTGATGAAGTGAGGGGAATTGAGGGAGATACCGCTCGAAGATACTTCTCCGTATTTGATCAGTTGATCGTAAAACAGAAAGCGCAATTCTATATGCGGGGTCGTAACCGGAGACCGCCCCGGGATAATGTGAATGCATTGCTTTCATTTCTATATACTCTTCTACTTCATGAAACTAAGTCTGCCTTACAAACTGTTGGACTGGATCCCTATGTAGGATTTTTACATCGTGACCGGCCCGGCAGATTGGGTCTGGCTCTTGATTTGATGGAGGAGTTCAGGCCGTATATGGCTGACCGGCTTGCATTGACCATGATTAACCGGCAACAGCTAACCGATCGAGATTTTATACTACAGGAATCAGGCGGCGTGATTATGACAGAGACTGCCAGAAAAAAAGTACTGGAGGCATGGCAAAAACGGAAACAAGAAGAGCTGACCCACCCGATCCTTAATGAAAAAATCAAGGTAGGTCTTTTACCATATGCCCAGGCACTTTTACTGGCCAGGCACCTAAGGGGTGACATTGCCAGGTATCCACCGTTTATTTGGAAATAGGAGGTAGATTACAGCAATGATGGTTCTGATAACCTATGATGTGAGTACAACCTCACCAGAAGGTCGCAAAAGATTGCGTCAGGTGGCCAAGCAGTGTGTTAATCATGGCCAGCGGGTGCAAAATTCTGTGTTCGAATGTTTGCTAGATCCTTCACAGTTTGCCATGCTAAAAAGTAAGCTAGAAAGAATTATTGACGAAGATGAAGATAGTTTGCGATACTATTTTTTAGGAAAAAATTGGAGGAGGAGGGTGGAGCACGTCGGTGCTAAGCCTTCATATGATCCCGAAGACACGATGATTGTCTAGCAATGTACGATCACAATTGCCTACGCCGATATTGATCAAGAGATAATTGAAAGGAGTTAAATCTGTAAAATTATTGCCAAGTAGACAACTTGAAGTTGAAGGTTTGGCGGTAATGTTTACCCGGCTAGATAACGGGCCTATACCTATTTCTTATCCAAGTTTCTACAAATACCGTCGTACTTTGATCCTGGAAATGTATTCTGATCTTTGAAAAAATACCTAAATTAAAACAAATAAGTGAGGTTTAAATACTACGGAAAGTATTTTTTAAACTAACGATTCATGTTCTAAGTCTTTTTCTAAAGTGCGAACCTGAAGCTAACATAATTACGTGATGTTATCGCAAGACATGTTTTTCAATGATTTGGAACGTTGTTACCCCGATTATCTCGAAATAATAACTTCATAAATGATAGGTTCGCAAAAATCTGCTTAAAAGTGTTTGATGTATAAGGGATTTTAAGCATTACCGTCGCCCCCCGCACGGGGGCGTGGATTGAAACGGCTCGATGCGATAGTTGATCATACTCGCCGCGTCGTCGCCCCCCGCACGGGGGCGTGGATTGAAACATCAAGAGATGGCAGCCATTCGGTAAATTCATGCTGTCGCCCCCCGCACGGGGGCGTGGATTGAAACGAAAAAGATGGGGAAGTCAGAAATGGGCGCCGGGTCGCCCCCCGCACGGGGGCGTGGATTGAAACCGCTGAAGCCTACAGCAAGCACGGCTTCAACGTCGTCGCCCCCCGCACGGGGGCGTGGATTGAAACGAGAAAGCGGCCTTCCTTGTATCGGGGTTGACCTGTCGCCCCCCGCACGGGGGCGTGGATTGAAACATTCTCAAGCAGGAAACGAACAAGTATCTTTCCGGTCGCCCCCGGCACGGGGGCGTGGATTGAAACCTGGCCGCCGGTGACCGGCTCGACAGCGACGATGGTCGCCCCCCGCACGGGGGCGTGGATTGAAACCAACTTAGACATAAGATTTACCTCCTTCAGTCGGGTCGCCCCCCGCACGGGGGCGTGGATTGAAACTGGTGCGTCTC
This sequence comes from Bacillota bacterium, assembly GCA_012797175.1. Classification (GTDB taxonomy): domain Bacteria; phylum Bacillota; class Dethiobacteria; order DTU022; family DTU022; genus JAAZPQ01. The sequence goes on along the minus strand of JAAZPQ010000112.1, from coordinate 103 downwards.
ATACATCCGCAGGAATTGGCCGCGTCGCCCCCCGCACGGGGGCGTGGATTGAAACGCCCCAGACAATGTTGCACAGGTAGTCATTACCGTCGCCCCCCGCACG
>JAAZPQ010000012.1 GCA_012797175.1 Bacillota bacterium | reverse complement strand
GGTCAATGAAGGAACCCCGCCAAACTACTGCTTGACAAGGCGTGGCCTGGTGCGTATAATCGATCATGTATTCACGTAAAACTTTAAGTAGTATGATATAGAATTGACTCCATGAAGGGGAGTATTAGGCAACAACCTGGCACCATAGAGAGCCGGCGGACGGTGCAAGCTGGCAGGCCGTAAGTTGCTGAACTCGCCCCGGAGAAGCGACGGTGAAAGAGAAGTAGCTGCCGCCGTTTGGCCGCGTTAAGGCTTCAGAGGGCAAGCGTGGGGCTGTAGCGCAGGTGGGAGCGCGCTTCCTTGGCATGGAAGAGGTCGCGGGTTCGACTCCCGCCAGCTCCACCATATTGTTTGCCAGTAAGGGTGGTACCGCGGGAAAACTCGCCCCTTGCCGGGCGAGTTTTTTTCTGCTATTTAACCACCGGTTACTTTTAAAGAGCAGGGAGGTAAATCTAGAAGATGAAGGGTTATGATCCCCAAACAATTGAACCCAAATGGCAGCAGAAATGGGCCGAGGAGCAGTTTGACCATGCTTCGGTAGACCCTTCCCGTCCGAAGTACTACGTTCTGGAGATGTTTCCCTATCCTTCTGGAAAGCTGCACATGGGCCATATGCGGGTCTATTCGATTGGGGACGTTCTCGCCCGTTTTTTACGCATGCGCGGCTATAATGTCCTCCATCCAATGGGCTGGGATGCTTTTGGCCTGCCCGCGGAGAACGCGGCCATTGAAAACCGCGTTAGTCCCGACCGGTGGACCGCACAGAGTATAGCCCAGATGAAACAGCAGCAGCAGCGGCTCGGGGTTAGTTACGACTGGGAAAAAGAGATCAACACCAGTTCTCCCGATTACTATCGCTGGACGCAGTGGCTTTTTCTGTTGATGTACCGGCGTGGGCTGGCTTACAGGAAGCGGGCCGCGGTCAACTGGTGCCCATACTGCCAGACAGTCCTGGCCAACGAACAGGTTGAAGCTGGCCTCTGCTGGCGCTGCGAAACCGAAGTGGAGCACCGGGAGCGGGAACAATGGTTTTTACGGATTACCGATTATGCCGAGCGCCTCTTGAATGATCTCGCTCTGCTTGATGAATGGCCTGAGCGGGTCAAGGTGATGCAGCAGAACTGGATCGGCCGCAGCGAGGGCGCCGAGATCTCTTTCCGGGTAAAAGAGTTTCCCGATGAAGAGATCCCCGTTTTTACGACTCGTCCCGACACCCTTTTCGGGGTAACTTACCTGGTCCTGGCTGCGGAACATCCCCTGGTGTCGCGCCTGGTCGCGGGGACGAAGAAAGAAAAGGAAGTTATGGATTTTGTCGCCCGGGTCAGGCGGGAAACCGAAATTGAAAGAACCTCCGAAGAGTCGCCGAAGATCGGCCTTTTTACCGGCAGGCATGCGCTCAATCCCTTGAGCGGCGAAGCTGTGCCTATTCTCGTGGCCAACTACGTGATCATGACTTACGGTACCGGTGCGGTGATGGGGGTGCCGGCACACGATGAGCGCGACTTTCAATTTGCCCGCAGCTATAACCTGCCTGTCCAGGCAGTGATCCAACCTCCGGAAATGGAAACAGGCGGCAGTACAGCCGACCGGCCCTATACCGGCGAGGGGATCATGATTAATTCCGGTGAATTCAATGGTCTTTCCAGTATTGACGGGGCCAAGCGAATTACTGAAAAATTGCAGGAAAAGGGCTGCGGCCAATTCAAGACAACTTATCGCTTGCGCGACTGGCTGATTTCGCGCCAGCGTTACTGGGGAGCGCCGATTCCGATGATCTACTGTGATCGCTGCGGTACAGTTCCGGTGCCTGAAAAAGAATTGCCGGTTCTGTTACCTCCGGCGGCGGATCTTTCGGGTGATCGTGTTCCGCCGCTCTCCCATTACGATTCTTTTGTCAAGACCACCTGTCCCGAATGCGGCGGAGCAGCGCAGCGTGAGACCGATACCATGGATACATTTATCTGCTCTTCCTGGTACTTTTTACGGTATTGTAGCCCGAAACAAACAAACCTTCCTTTTGACAGGGAGGCTGTCAACTACTGGATGCCGGTAGACCAGTATATCGGTGGGATTGAGCATGCCGTGCTGCACCTACTCTATGCACGCTTCTTTACGAAGGTGCTTTACGATGCCGGCCTGATCGGAGTCGAGGAACCGTTTAGCCGCTTGCTGGCACAGGGCATGGTCTACAAGGATGGGGCCAAGATGTCCAAGTCCAAGGGTAATGTGGTCTCGCCCGATGAAATCGTCGAACGTTACGGTGCCGATACCGGCCGCCTCTTTATTCTTTTTGCAGCTCCGCCGGAGAAGGACCTTGACTGGAACGAGCAGGGGGTTGAAGGGTGTCACCGTTTCTTGCGCAGAGTTTGGCATCTGGTTGAAGAATGGAGAGAGCTCCAACCGGCTGCCGCAGGGGGTGGCACCGGTAAAATAGGACCGGCTGAAGCAGAGTTGCAGAGAGCTCTGCATGGGACAATCAAAAAAGTAACCAGGGATATTGAAGAACGCTTCAGTTTTAATACAGCGATCAGTGCAGTGATGGAGCTGGTTAACGCTGTCTATGACTATCGTCGGAAAACCGATCCGGAGAAGCAAAACCGTTCCCTGCTGCAGGAGACATTGCAGTCGCTCATATTGCTCCTGGCTCCCTTCACACCTCATTTGGCCGAAGAAGCTTGGCTGGCTTTAGGAGGGCGTGGCAGTGTTCACCAGCAATCCTGGCCGGAATATGATCCCTCTGCTATTAGCATAGAAGAGGTGGAAGTTGTTATCCAGATTAATGGCAAAGTGCGAGGCCGGATGAGGGTCCCTGCGGGAACTACTGAAGAAAATCTTCTCAAAAAAGCCCGGGGGCAGCAGCGGATAGGCGAACTTCTTGAAGGGAAGAAGGTGGTGCGCCGTATCGTTGTGCCCGATAAACTGATTAATATTGTGGTCCGGTGACTAAGGCCTTTCCTAGGTTGTGTGATTTAAACCTGGCCTTACCCGGAGCATTAATAAAATAGCCAAAGGAGGGAAGATAAATGTCCCCTAAAGAAGGAGGCCCCGATGAAACCGTTCTTTCAGAAGCAAAGAGCCCCGAAGGAGATAGCGTTCGTATTTCACCTGATGTAATCAGCATTGTCACCGGTATCGCTGTCCAGGAGGTTGAAGGGATTACCGGCCTGGCCGGAGGAATTGTCGACGGGATTGCTCAGAGGCTCGGACGTAAAGATTTCAGCAAAGGAATTAAAGTTCACCTTGAAGAAGAAGCGGTTTCGCTCGATCTAAACGTAGTAGTTGATTACGGTGTCCAGATTATGGAAGCGGTAAAAAAACTGAAGCAGAAGGTTCGTACTACCATCGAAGAGGTTACCGGCCTAAAGGTAACAGCAATAAATGTTAATGTCATCGGTATCAATATGCCCAAAGAGAAGGCCGAAGAGATGCCGCCGGAAGAAGATAAAGGCGACGCTTAAACTCGGGAGCGCTTTTCCGGTTTATGGGAAAGCGCTCTTTTTATTTGCTCGAAGAGATAAAAAGTATAAAAATATCAAGATTATGGCAGGAGAAAAATAGAGCTTAGAGAAATATATGGAGGAAGAGATCTTGTAAAATCTCTTCCTTTGGTCTATTTTGCTGAAAGGGTTGACCCGTATGTGGGGAGATTTCAGCATGCGTGAGAAGATTTTTCTGCTGCTGCTGCTCCTTCTCCTGCTTGGAGGTGTCTTTTGGAAGATAGTGCCTGCAGTATTGTCGCCGATTGCTTCTGATAAACTGCCCGACAGGCTGGTCGAAGAAAACGGCCTGTTACCTGAAGAGCAGGCCCCTGAATTTGAACCCGAAATGATCACCGTACACCTGGTTGGAGCGGTTCAGAACCCGGGGATCTATCACCTTCCGGAAGGCTCTAGGGTTTACGAGCTTCTGGAAGCCGGCGGCGGTCCTTCTGAAGAGGCCGATCTTAACTCCGTTAATCTGGCCCGCCCCCTTTACGACGGCGAGCAGGTGGTTATCTACCGCCCCGGCGAGGCAGCGGCCGATACTACACCGTCAGAGAAAAAAGTAAATATTAACAAGGCCTCTGCCGAAGAGCTGATGACTTTGCCTTCTATTGGAGAAGTACGGGCCCAACGAATTATCGATCACCGTGAAGAATACGGCCCCTTTACCGACATTACAGAGATCATGGATGTCAGCGGCATCGGCCAGGGCATCTTCAACCAGATTAAAGATCTGATCACAATCTATTAGGCCAGTTCTACTCTCCGGGTTACGGTAGAAAAAGCTTACGAAACCGGTGAAAACGATAATGGGGGAAGCAAGAGTTCTCTTTGGTTTTCCGGTGCCTTGCTCAGCTCAAGTAGGCGCGCTGTGATCCGGTCAGGCGGTCGATAGTGATCCCCATTGCCGAGAGCTTTAGTGCGGCTACTTCGCGATCCAGCTCCGCCGGAAGGGGGATTACAGTGTGCGGTAGCCCCTTGTTTTTTCGCAGGTAGTCCATCGCCATGAACTGCAGGGCGAACGAGAGATCCATGATCTCTGCCGGGTGACCGTCGCCGGCAGCGAGGTTGACCAGTCTACCTTCAGCCAGCAGGTAAATCCTGCGGCCGTCTGCGAAGCGGTACTCTTCAATATTCGGCCGCGGCTTACCGGCAGGTGCGGCAAGCTTGTTTAAAGCTATTTTATCAATTTCTACGTCAAAATGGCCGGCATTGGCCAGAATAGCTCCATCTTTGAGGTGGGGCAGGACCTCTGCGCCGATCACATCGCAGCAGCCGGTGGTGGTGACAAAAATATCTCCGCAAGATGCCGCTTCACGCATCGGCATGACCTGGTATCCCTCAATTGCCGCTTCAAGCGCGCGCACCGGGTCTACTTCGGTAACGATTATCCGGGCCCCTAATCCTTTGGCCCGCATGGCCACGCCACGCCCGCACCAACCAAATCCGGCCACGACTACGGTTTTGCCGGATATCAGCAGGTTGGTCGTACGCATGATCCCGTCCCAGACAGATTGTCCCGTGCCGTAGCGGTTGTCAAAAAGGTATTTGCTCAGGGCATCATTGACAGCAATAACCGGAAAGGCCAGCTCTCCCGCCGCAGCCAGCGATCGCAGGCGGGTTAGACCGGTGGTGGTCTCCTCGGCACCGCCGCGTACCTGCGGCAACAGGTCGGGCCGCTCGCGATGCAGCATCGTAATCAGGTCACCGCCGTCGTCAATAACCAGGTCGGGGCCGGTCTCAATGGTGCGGCGGAGATGCTCTCGATACTCCTCCGCAGTGGCACCATGCCAGGCAAATACAGCGATTCCGTCTTCTACTAGGGCGGCGGCAACATCATCTTGCGTAGAAAGCGGGTTGCTGCCGGTAACAGTTACCTGTGCGCCGCAGCGTTGGAACACTGTGGCCATGTAGGCGGTTTTTGCTTCAAGATGGATACAGACGGCCATTTTCAATCCGGCAAAAGGGCGGCCGGAGGCATATTTTTCAGCCAGGTTGCTTAATACCGGCATATGCTTGCTTACCCAGGCGATCTTCTTTTGTCCTTCCGGAGCTTTCTCTGGGCTGTGGATCATATTCATGGTCGTGCCACCTTCCGTTTTATAATCTCTTTATCTATAGTTTCCTATCGGGATCAGAAAACCTGCCTAATTTATTTCAAAAAGAGGATTTTATACGGGTGTGTTGAATATAAGTAAACAGGTAGCACGAATATAATAATGATAACACCAAAAGGTTCTTGTCTTACCCCTTTAGTGCTACGAATAAGATATTGCGTAATATTGCTCTCCTGTCACTCGGCAGTTTCCGGGAGATTAAAGATTTCGGATGCGGTAGGGCGGGAGGGGAAGCTGTCAGGGAGCTTCGCTCCTGCGCCTTAGATCAATGAGAAGTGGTTGCTTCTCGATGGCATTACTCCCCTCCGCTCTTTTTTTCCTCGGGGTACCATTTACCTTCTTTTACAATTGAAAAAGGATTTTTTGTTCCCTTTCAAGAATCAAAATACCAAACTGAGCGGTAGCGGTCTCCATGAAAGTGGGATTAGGGTCGATCCAGGTTCACGCCGGCGTCTAAGTAAATAAGTGGTTATCGGTTTTTACAATATTTAATCGGAAAACATTTTAAAAAGATTGGTCTCCTACCGCGGCAATAATTTTCCGAGTGGTCACAGGTTACCGTTATGGCAAGCGGGCATATTTAAATTCAATGGAAAGGGCAGGTGAGAGGCGGTGAGGGTCTATGATCTTATCTTAAAAAAACGTGGCGGAGGCGAGCTTTCACGCGAAGAGATTAATTACCTTATTGCCGGATACACCGCCGGAACCATCCCTGACTACCAGCTTTCCGCCTTCGCCATGGCGGTCTATTTTCAGGGAATGACGGATCGAGAGATGCTCGATTTAACTCTGGCTATGGTTGGTTCAGGCGATACCGTATCGTTAAGTAAGATCCCCGGGGTAAAAGTAGATAAGCACAGCACTGGCGGGGTCGGTGATACCACCACCCTGGTCTTAGCCCCCCTTGTAGCTGCCGCCGGGGTGCCGGTAGCCAAGATGGCTGGCCGTAGCCTCGGTCATACCGGTGGGACTCTCGATAAACTGGAAGCGATCCCTGGTTTTCAGAGCAGTCTCTCTATTGACGAAATGATTAAGGCTGTCCAGACATGCGGCATTGCCGTGGTCGGCCAGACTGCAAACCTCGTCCCTGCCGATAAGAAACTTTACGCCCTGCGCGATGTTACCGCTACCGTAGACAGCCTGCCCTTGATCGCTACCAGTATCATGAGTAAAAAACTGGCGGCGGGGGCTGATGCCTTCGTTCTTGACGTTAAAACGGGGGACGGTGCCTTCATGAAAGAGCTGGAAGAGGCCTTCACCTTGGCTGAAGCGATGGTTGAGATCGGCACCGGGGCGGGACGCGAAACTATAGCAGTGATCACGAATATGGATCAGCCGCTCGGCTGGGCTGTCGGTAACGCTCTGGAAGTGAAAGAGGCCATATTGACCCTGCAAGGGAAAGGTCCGGTTGACCTGGCAGAGCTCTGCCAGGTCCTGGGCAGCTGGATGCTGCTCTTAGGCGGCAAAGCTACTTGCCTGCAGGAAGGCCGGAAGATACTTGAACAGACGATCGCTAGCGGGGCTGCCCTAGATAAACTCAGAGAGCTGATCCGTTTGCAGCACGGCGATACCGCGGTGGTCGACGATTTTTCGCCACTTCCCCGGGCTAAGGTAACGGTTCCGGTTAAAGCCGTGGATAGAGGTTACGTTCATCGCCTCAGAGCAGAGACAGTTGGCCGGGCAGCGATGGCCCTGGGGGCGGGCCGCGAAACTAAAGATGATCCTGTCGATCTCGCTGTCGGGGTTGTCCTGGTTAAAAAAGTGGGCGACCGGGTTGATCCCGGTGACGAGCTGGCGATGATTCATCTTAACTGTGCGCCGGAGGCCCCGCTGGCAGCCGCGGCCCGCGGCTTGATTTTAGAAGCCTATGAGGTTAAACCCGCACCGGTGGCAAAACCGCAACTTATATTTGGCTATGTTGACCGCGCCGGACGCCATAGAATCTTTTAACCGGCTCCGGTCGAGCAATTATCCCAGGACGAGCTCCATAGTTGCACTTATTTTTGTACTTATCTACATAGAACCGCCCTTTCCATAATATTAGGAGTATGGTAAATTATAAGCGTTATCAAATAAGTTACCGGAGATGACACACCGGTAACTTTGTCTGAATGAAGGTGGGAAATTGGATTTGCAAGAGGTAATTATCTATACTGACGGGGCTTGCTCCGGTAATCCCGGACCGGGGGGCTGGGCTGCGGTAATTATTGGCAACAGCGATGGCGCCGGGGTTAAGGAAATATCCGGTGGCGAGCTACATACTACCAACCAGCGGATGGAGCTGCGGGCGGCGGTTGAGGCTTTACGGACGCTTTCTGGGCCGAGCCGGGTACGATTGCACAGCGACAGCGCTTACCTGGTTAATGCCTTTCGACTCCGCTGGATCTCGCGCTGGCAGGTGAACGGGTGGCGCACTGCCGCCAACAAGCCGGTCCAAAACCAGGATCTCTGGCAGGAGCTGGTTGAGCTTACCTCGAAGCACCGGGTAGAATGGCGCAAAGTAAAGGGGCACAGCAACGACTTTTATAATGATCGCTGTGATGAGCTCGCCCGCCGGGCGATCCCCTATCCGGACAGTTAAGCGCAGCCGAGCCTGCTTTTGACGAATAAATGAGAAGAGGTGACAAAAAAACGGCGCTTCCCCGGTGTCCCGGGTTGACGATAGCTGCTGTTGAGAACATTAGAATGGCACACATGCCGAGGAGCTGAGAAGATGCACCGGTTGGGTATTCTTACAGGAGGGGGCGACTGCCCCGGGATTAACGCTGTCATCCGGGCGGTGACAAAAAGCGCCCTCTACCGCTATAATATCGAAGTTATTGCTTTTAATAATGGTTTTAAGGGCCTCGTGGAAAACGAGGCCTGGTTGATCGGTGAAGAGGCCGCCTCCGGTATTCTTCACCGCGGTGGCACCATTCTCGGTACGACTAACAGGGATAATCCTTTTCGTTTTCGCGTAACCGGAGCAGATGGGAAGGTCACCTACGAGGATCGCTCCGCGGATGCTCTCCGGCACGTTGACGAATGGAACCTGGACGGTTTGATTGTCGTCGGAGGTGACGGCAGCCTTACCTTAGCCCATCGCTTTACCGAGATGGGGGTTCCCGTGATCGGTATCCCTAAAACAATCGACAACGATCTCGGGGCTACCGAAGTTACTTTTGGTTTTGACACGGCGGTGGCCACTGCTACGGATGCGATCGATCGCCTGCATACTACTGCCGAATCCCATCACCGGATCATGGTGCTCGAGGTGATGGGACGAAATGCGGGCTGGATTGCTCTGCAGGCGGGGATGGCCGGTGGCGGTGATATTATCCTGATCCCCGAACTTTCTTTTAACTACGGGGCAGTAATTGAGAAGATCAGGCAACGGCGTTCCCGGGGTAAAAAGTTTAGTATCGTGGTTGTAGCTGAAGGGGCTTTTCCTGAAGGCGGCTCCCCGGTCTACCAGACTGCAGGCGGGGCGAAAAGACTGGGCGGGATCGGGCAGATCGTGTCTGAAGAACTTGAGCAGAGGACGGGGATCGAGAGCAGGGCTACGGTTTTAGGACATCTGCAGCGTGGCGGTTCGCCGACACCCTTTGACCGGGTCCTGGCGACCCGTTTTGGCGTTGCCGCCGTCGAGCTGGCTACTGCTGGATGTTGGAATCAGATGGTCTGCCTTCAGGGTGGAGTGATCCGGGGGGTTCCCCTGGCCGAAGCGATCGCTGAAATAAAGCGCATCGATCCTGAATGTGAGCAGCTAAAAGCGGCCTTGGCTGTGGGCATGTCGTTCGGTCGTTAAGACCGCGGGTGGTTATCTAAGCTGGAGTGCTGGCCGGGTTCTGTGAGCGTGAAGACGGCTTATGGAAAGATAGGGAACAGCTACATCAAATAATTACCGCTTAACTGCATATATTACTCCTACAGTATTTATTCTATACCGGTCTGGTCAAAGAAACCTAAAATGGTATAAAACACTTTATTGAGATAGTTTATGGACAACAAAGATAAAAGATGCTAATATTCGTTTAACAATTAAAAAAGAGAAATTCAGGTAAAGCAGAAGAACATTGCCGAAAGGGGAGAAATATAATGAAATTACGGGGAAACGCTGTTGTGGCTCAATCAGGGGGCCCCACCGCTGTAATTAACAGCAGCGTTTGCGGAGTAATTCAGGAATGGTTAAAAGCTGATCCGCCCGGGAAGCTTTACGGCGCCCTTTTTGGGATCAGGGGTGTTTTGGAAGAGAATCTGCTTGATCTTTCTAAGCAGCCAAAGCACATTATTGAGGGTTTGCGTTATACTCCCGGGGCTGCTTTAGGATCGAGCCGCTACAAGCTCTCGAGGGAAGAAGACTACGCCCGCCTGTTCGAGGCATTTAAAAAGCATGATATCCGTTACTTTTTCTATATCGGCGGCAATGACTCCATGGATACTGCAGATAGAATAAACCGCTTTGCCGATAAAGCAAACTACGAAATCCGGGTTATCGGAATCCCCAAAACCATCGATAACGATCTGCCTCATACCGATCATACCCCTGGCTATGGCAGTGCAGCCAAGTTTTTAGCGGCGACAGTACGCGAAACCGGTCTTGATCTGCAAGGGCTGGTTACCAGCAACCGTATTGTTGTCCTTGAAGCCATGGGTAGAAACGCCGGCTGGCTTACCGCTGCAGCCGCCCTGGCTAAAAGAGAAGAATACGAGGCGCCCCACCTGATCTATCTGCCTGAAGTTGCTTTTGATAGGGAGCGGTTTCTCCAAGAAGTTGCTGCAGTTTATCGCGAGTACAGATTTGTCTATATCGTGGCCTCAGAAGGAATTCGCTATGCCGACGGCAATTATGTTTTTGCCGGTAAAGAGAAAGACCCCTTCGGGCATGTTCGTCTCGGCGGCCTGGCCGACACCTTAAAGGAGATGATTGAAGAAGAGTTGCAGGTTAATGTCAGGGGCATTACCCTGGGGACATTACAGCGGGCAGCAGCACATTTCGCCTCCCGGACCGATGCTGATGAAGCCTATATGGTGGGTGCCGCTGCTGTAAAGGCGGCCCAGAGAGGTGAGTCTGATGTCATGATTACTCTGGTCCGGGACGAGAAGGCCGCTACGTACCGCTGCAGCACCGGAACAGTAGATCTCTCTACTGTGGCCAATGTAGAAAAGAAGGTTCCCGCTGACTGGATTGCCCCTTCAGGCAGCTATGTCCAGAATAAATTTTTGGACTATGCCCGCCCTCTGATCACGGGTGAAGTCAGCCCGGTATTTAAAAATGGACTACCGGATTTTATCCATCTGCAAGATTTTGATCTTCCAGAACTGAGAAGGAGGCTCGACAGCGATGCCGCTAGTACCGTTAAATGAAATTTTAAGTAAAGCTGAAGGTGAAGGTTATGCCGTCGGTGCGTTTAATTGTAACAACATGGAGATTGTCCAGGCGATCGCCCGGGCAGCTGATGAGGAGAGCTCGCCGGTAATCATCCAGGCTAGCCAGGGTGCGATCCGGTATGCTGGTCTGCAGTATATCGTTGCCCTGGTTAACCAGGCTGCTGCCGGGGTGCCTGTCCCGGTAGTGCTGCACCTCGATCATGGAACCAGCTTTGAGCAGGTGATCCAATGTATCCGCTACGGTTTTTCCTCAGTAATGATTGACGGATCGCAGCACCCCCTGGAAGAAAATATTAAGCTGACTAAAAAAGTGGTTGAGATCGCTCATGCCGTAGGGGTTACCGTTGAGGGCGAACTCGGGAGGATCGGTGGCACCGAGGATGATATCAGCGTCAGCGAAGCTGAAGCCTTTTTTACCGATCCTGAAGAGGCGAAGTACTTTGCAGAAGAAACCGGTGTCGATGCCCTGGCCGTCTCTATCGGAACAGCCCACGGCCGCTACAAAGGGGTGCCCCGGCTTGATTTTGAAAGGCTGCGCAAGATCAAACAAATTACTCCCTGTCCAATAGTGTTGCACGGTTCTTCCGGAGTTGCCGATGAGGATATCAAAAAAGCGGTGAGCCTGGGTGTAAGCAAAATCAACATCGATACAAACATCCGCGAGGCTTTCACCGAAGCAATTCGTGAATATCTACCAGCACACCCGGATGAGATAGATCCGCGTAACGTCCTAAAACCGGCCCGTGAAGCGGCGACAGCAATTATCCGTGAAAAGATTCGTCTTTTCGGTTCCTCCAACAAGGCCTAGGGGATAGGAGAACCTTTGTCCCACTTCTTTATTTATTTTTTACGGGACACCGGGGGTTGTTTCCGGTGTCCCGTCTTGTTTTAACACGGGGGTGCAATTGTTAAAATTAAAGTTATCTGCATTGCCGCAAAGGCCAGGAAAACTCCCCAGGCGTAATAATCATTTTTACCCATGCGTAGTACTTTCATTTTTGTTCTTCCGGTTCCTCCAGTATAGCAACGCGATTCCATGGCCGTGATCAGCTCGTCGGCGCGCTTGAACGCATTAACAAATAAGGGGAGCAAAACCGGAAAAAGTTTAAGCATTTTCTGGATGAAATTACCTTGTTTAAAGTCAACGCCGCGTGCGGTTTGCGCCTTAATAATTTTCTCGGCTTCTTCGGCCAGCGTGGGGACAAAACGAAGCGCAATCACCATGGTCAGGGCCAGCTCCTGAGCGGGCATGCCGATTTTTTGCAAAGGTCGGAGCAGAGCCTCAGTTCCATCGGTTAGTTCAACTGTAGAGGTAGTTAAGGTAAGTATGGTGGTCATCAGAAAGAGCAGCAGAACCCGGATTGACATCAAGGTACCGATATGAAAGCCCGCATCGGTAGCCTCTAAGATCCACCAGGAGAAGATAACTTTTGAGCCCGGCGGTTTTTGCAAAAAAACTTGAAACAGCCACATCATTGCCAGAAAAGGCAGCATTGGCTTCAGCCCCCTGAGGGCATAACCAAGCGGTATTTTTGCGGTTAGGATTAGCCCGAAGGCGAAAGCGGCAAAAAAAGCATAAGCGGTATAATTATTGGTAAACAAGAGTAGCCCAATCAACCCGGCAGCACCGGCAATTTTAGTCCGCGGATCGAGGCAGTGCAGTGCTGTTTTTCCAGGAAGATAGATCCCGAGGGTCAGGTTTTTGGTTAATTCCAACTTTATTCCCTCCCCGGCATGTTCAACATTTTAACAATTTCAGAAATAGCTTCATGAATATTTAAGACTCCGGTCGTCACTGTAAAACCATTTTCACGTAAACGTTGCATCACTTCGATCACCTGGGGCGGTTCCAGGCCAATCTGCTGTAGCTGGCCGATTTTGGTGAGCACCTCTCGAGTAGGACCGTCGTCGATAATTCTCCCCTGGTCCATGATGATGATGCGTTCAACCAGGCGGGCGACGTCATCCATGCTATGAGAGATTAAAATTACGGTCATCTTTCCTTCTTGATGCAGGTTTTTAACTACGTTCAAGATCTCTTTACGACCGCGGGGGTCCAATCCTGCGGTAATTCCGTCAAGAATCAAAACTTTGGGCTGGCAGGCAAGGACTCCGGCGATGGCTGCTCTTCTCTTTTGCCCGCCGCTTAAAGCAAAGATATCCCGCTTGAAAAAGGTATCGTAATCCAACCCCACCAGGGCCATTGCTTCCCGGACCCTTTTACGAATCTCTTCCGGAGAGCATCTCTGGCATGTCGGTCCGAAGGCGATATCTTCTCCTACTGTGGTTTTAAAAAGCTGGTGCTCGGGGTTTTGAAAGACATAACCGACATCAAACCTGATCTGCACCAGGTCGGTATTGCGATCGGCTGTGTCCCTTCCATCGATTAGCACTCTGCCGCTTTTGGGGATATAAAGCGCATTGAAATACTGGCCCAATGTTGACTTGCCGGACTGGGATGGGCCAATCAAGCCGACAAATTCCCCGTCATCTATTTTCAGATTAATGTCGAACAGGGCCTGCCGGGCAAAAGGCGTACCTTCTTTGTAGGTGTGGTTTAAATTTTCGACTTCAATTGGCATAGGTTGCTGACAAGCTCCTCCACGTGCAAAATGCCGGGGGCTACCGGAAAACCCCTCTGTATCAATTCATCGGCCAGCTGCGCGGCCACCGGTATATCGAGGCCCACCTCTTTGATCAGGCTGCTCTGGCTGAAGATATCACCCGGGGGACCATCCATCTTAATTTCGCCACAATCCATGACTGCAACCCGATCAAAATAAACCGCCTCGCTCATGAAATGAGTGATAAAAATAATGGCGATCCCCTCATCACGGTTCAGCTTTTTTAAGCTCTCGAGCACCTGTTTCCGGCCAAACGGATCCAGCAGGGCAGTAGGTTCGTCGAGGACAATACAATCGGGTTTCATCGCTAAAACCCCGGCGATGGCCACGAGCTGTTTTTGCCCTTCCGAAAGGTGACAGATAGACTCACGGCGGTATTTAAATATATTCAGGGTGGCCAGTGCGTGGTTGACCCGCCTCCTGATCTCTGCTTGGGGAATCCCCAGGTTTTCGGGTCCAAAGGCAACATCTTCTTCTACGATGGAGCTAACCAGCTGGTTGTCGGGGTTTTGAAAAACCATCCCTACTCTTTTACGTATCTCTATCAGCTGTTTTTCCTGGTTGCTGTTGGTGGTGGAAAGACCATGGACAAGAACTTCGCCGGATGTGGGGGTCAGCAGCCCGTTGAAGTGTCTGGCCAGGGTAGATTTTCCCGATCCGTTCGGGCCAATTACAGCAATGAATTCGCCTTCTTTAATCCGCAAGTTGATCTCTTTCAGTGCGTGCACTGGATTTTCGGTTGCGGATCCGTAGGTGAAAGATACGTTTCTAAAATCAATTAAGTATTCCAAGGTTAACCTCCGGAGATGAAAATAAAATAGTCCCCCACAAGACTACGAATGGGCTTTGCCGACGTCGTCTTCAAATATCATGATGCGCTGCAAGCCTAAAACCAGAACTACTGTAATGATGGTTCCGACGATTAGCTCAATAATACCGTGTGAAACAGCGACAAGGACAGCGGCGGCCATAGGGAGAAGACCTCTTAGTACGCACATCCCCAGCACGAGGACTGTATTGGTGGCACTACCGACAGCTCCGCCGAGCGCGGCGGCTAGACCCCGGTTAATCCTTTTTGTTGCTGCGTAAGCATAATAGGCAAAAACGCCGATAAATAATCGCGGCAAAATCGCTACCAGGGGATCGGCAAACAAAGGGTTATCCGCCCTTAAAAAGCTGATAAGGCCAAAAATAAGGCCGATTAGTAAGCCGACGACCGGGCCTTCGAGAATACCCCCGAGAATGGCTGGAATATGCATAATGGTCATATTTCCGGCCGGAGTAGGAACGGGGATAAAACCGAGAAATGGGATATAGCCCATCAGGATGGCGATAGCCCCCAGAACTCCGGATACGACAATCTTGCGAGTGGTCAGCTTCATTGCTGTTTCCTCCTCTATACTTAAATGTTGAGAAACAGGTAACAAGTTTTTAGTTCTACATCGAAAAGCTGATTCCTTCATCATCTGAAATCTCAATATTTATATTCTTTGCTTATTCGACAAAATTATTGTAATAAATAATAAAATGCATCACTATGCTACATGCAAATTATTCCGCATAGATTCCGGGAGAATGTTCAACAACCCACAAAATTTGGCATCCTGATAAATCATGAGGCGGGGGGAAGGCCGAGGGCGGCTCCACAAAATCTATCGTATTTACAACAAGGTAAAGCTTTAGCGGGCAATTGAGGACAGTGGGGCGGGAGGATCTCAACTCGCCGTGTTGCTTTTTAATATCAGCGGCTGGCGCCGCCTCCTCCGGAGGAACCGCCGCCGAATCCGCCGCCTCCGCCGAAACCACCGCCTCCAAAGCCACCAAACCCTCCGAAGCCGCCGGTGGGGAACCTTCTTTTAGAAGAAGGGCCTCCCCGCCTAAAAGTATTGAAGATGAACGGGATAAAAAGGAAGAGGAGAAGAAAAAGGATGATAATAACAAGCTCCCCTTTATCTAACGCATCGGAAGATTGTGCCTGGTACTCCTCCAGGGGGGCCAAGGCCTCTTCGAAGCTGACCCCGTATTCTGCGGCCACCTCTGCCGCCAGGGCCAGGTAGCCCATCCGGATTCCGGCGGCATAATCCTGCTTCTGCCATTCGGGAAGAACATAGTAATCAAGAATATAGCCTGCTTTTCCATCGGGAATGGCGCCCTCCAGGCCGTAGCCCACCTCAATACGCACCTTGCCGCTCTGACCGGTCAGAAGTCTTTCCCGATCCACCAGGAGGAGCACCCCGTTATTTTGTTCTCTCTTGCCTAAACCCCAGCTGCGGAAAAGCGATAGGGCATATTCTTCAATTGGCATACCGTCCAGACTTTCCACCGTAACTAGGATCACTTCTGCTCCCGTCTTTTTCTCGATAGCTTCACCAATGTTGGAGAGCTCCGCCAGCGTTTTTGCATCAAGAAGATTACCGCAGTCGTGTACATATGAGGCCGTCTTTGGGGGCGGTATTACCGCTTCAACGGGTAACGCTGCAAGTCCCAACAGGGCGGCGAACAAAATGGCAGCTGCGGTGCAGGATAATTTTAATGCTCGCTTCACATTGCCCTCCCCTTAAGAGATGGTTCGCTGGCTCATAACAAGTTCTTTTGCAAAGATGGCGGCAGCCCCATATTAATTGTCGAAATCAACCCGGGGGACGGTGTGAGCCTCTTCATCCGCTTCAAAGTAATCTCTGCTGCTAAAACCGAATAGCCGGGCGACGATCACCGTCGGGAAGCGGCGCACGGCGGCATTGATCTCTTTCACCGACGCATTGTAATCCATCCGGGCCACGGCAATACGGTTTTCCGTTCCGGCCAGTTCGTCCTGCAGCTGGCGATAATTGGCGTCGGCTTTCAGGTTGGGGTAATTTTCGACGATCGCCAGCAGCCTGGAAAGAGCGCCGGACAGCTCCTGGTCAGCAGCAGCGGCAGCTTCAGGATCGGTTAGAGCTCCGGCGAGTTTAGCGCGTGCGGCGCTGACGCCATCAATGACCTCTTTTTCATGTGCGGCGTACCCTTTCACCGTTTCCACCAGGTTGGGGATCAGGTCTACGCGGCGCTGCAGCTGGTTTTCAACCTGGCTCCAGTTGTTATTTACCTGTTCATCGAGGTTGACCAGGCGGTTGTAGCTACCGACCAGTGCTAGAATCAGAATTAGTAATATAACGATTATTCCAAGAAGAATTTTCAGGCTATTTTTCATCTTTTACGCCTCCTCGGCATGGTTATCTCTCGGCTTTTAATTGATATTCAATTGTTTCAATCATTGTAACCGAAACCTATGGCACCGTAAAGAGTTTCTTCTGTCATTCTGCTTCTTCTCCACGGTCATTTAGTGTCCCTACCTTATAAATGAAAGAACAATATTGTCGCTATAAAACCGTGGCTCCCAGGCGGATATCCCCATCAAGGCCTTGTGATAGTTTCCGGGGATCTTTAACGAACGGTGAAAGCCGTTGCCGGTACCACCGGGGATTATCCCTAGGATATTTTTTCAGGTCAATTCCGTACTAACGGTCGCTGTTAGAAAAAGGTTAAAGCTACTACTTAATGCATGAGTCGACCCGTCAACTAGTTTTAATGCCTGAGAAGAGAAATCCTAAAAAAGGATCTCCACCTTTTATCCAGAACTTAAAACCATAATTAAATAGTTTTGCGAATATAGAAAAGACAGGGAGGAATTAGATGATGGAAAGTCAGGATTACCGGGTGTACCCGTACCGCTGGGTAGTGTTGCTTGCATTCATGTTTATCAACCTGACCATTCAAATGCTGTGGATCTCTTTTGCCTCTATTACCGGCCCCGCAGCGGCATACTACGGGGTAACCGATCAGCAGATCGGACTTCTGTCAATGATTTTTATGATCGTTTATATCCCCCTTTCCATACCCGCCTCCTGGGTCATCGATACGTTCGGCATCCGCATCGGGGTCGGTATCGGGGCGGTCTTGCTTGGCGTTTTTGGCCTGCTGCGCGGCATTTACGCCTCAGACTACCTGATGGTACTCATCTTTACAGTCGGCATCGCCATGGGGCAGCCTTTCCTGCTAAATGCCCAGACGAAGGTAGCGGCATGCTGGTTTGCCATCAGCGAGAGGGCCACCGCGGCGGGCCTGGCCACTGTAGCTAACTTTATCGGTACCGGGATCGGCCTGGCGGTAACCCCTTTTCTTTTGGAAAACTACAGCTTGAATCTAATCCAGCTCATCTACGGCGCGGTGGCTGCGCTTTCGGCCTTGCTGTTCCTGGTGCTGGTCCGGGAACGGCCGCCTACACCGCCCTGCCCCGCCGGTCATGATCAACGGGCGCTAATGCTTGACGGGCTTAAGCAGATGTTGCGACAGGGTGATTTTTGGAAAATGATCTTTGTTTTCTTTGTTGGGCTGGGCATATTTAACGGCATCGCCACCTGGATCGAGAGTATCGTTCGGCCGCGCGGCTTCACAGTCACACAGGCCGGTCTGCTGGGTGGTCTGCTCCTGGCTGGGGGCATCGCCGGTGCAATCGTGCTCCCGTCGTTATCGGATTACTTTTTGAAAAGAAAGCCTTTTCTACTTTTGGGAATGATCTGTGCCGTTCCTGGGTTGATTGGCATTACCTTTGCCCCAAGTTATGGCCTGATGATCGTTTCAGTCCTGGTTCTCGGATTTTTCATGATGGGCCTTGGTCCGGTCGGCTACCAGTATGCTGCAGAGCTAACCTACCCGGCTCCGGAGGGAACCTCAAACGGTCTTCTTGTACTGGCCGGCCAGATTTCGGTAGTCTTTGTCTACGCCATGGAGGCCTTTAAGAGTGCCGACGGCTCCTTTACGGTTCCCCTGGTTGCCCTGACCGTTTTGATGGTGGTCTGCTGTATTCTAATTGCCACGCTAGAGGAGTCAGATTACCTGAAAGGGGTTGCCGAACAGAGAATGATG
>JAAZPQ010000011.1 GCA_012797175.1 Bacillota bacterium | reverse complement strand
GGCCTTACCCCTCAAAGGGGAGGGAAGAGCGAGAGAGATCACGGTAAAAAAGCTAAAATGAAGGTCGAATGCCGTTACAGAAAGATAATCTCGCCGGTGATTCCGGCTGAATCAAGATGCAAAATACCGTAAGAAGGCCCCCCGGCCCCACGCGGGTCCACACAGGAGCCGGGATTAAAAAGTAAAGTTTTACCGGAGTAGACGCACAAAGGCTGGTGGGTGTGGCCAAAAACAATCACCTGCGGCTGGAAATCCCGAAAGGCCTCTTCGGCCCGCTGCCGGGCCGCCCGGCGCATTCCGTCGCCATGGATCAGCCCGATCTTCAAGCCGCCGCCCTGCAGCAACTTTCTGCGCTTCAGCCGCTTCTCTAAATGTAGCGGATCCATATTGCCGGCCACCGCCTCTACCGGGGCCACTGACGCCAGCTCGAAAAGGACGGTTTCATCGACCAGGTCGCCGGCATGTAAAATCAGGTCAACCCCCTGCAGCCTGCTAAAGAGCTCCGGCGGCAGGTAAGGGGCACGTACCGGCACGTGGGTATCCGAGAGGACCCCGATCCGGCGTATCCCCCGCTCAAGCCTGGCCAGAACAACGCTCTCTTTAGCCCCGCTCTCTTTCATAATCATAATCGGCACCACCCTTTAATCGCTTTCATCGCCAAGCATGCTCTTTTTTAGCCCTGTTTTACCGCTTTTTATTTTTGAAAAGAGGAAACCTGCACAGGGCAGCGAATTGGTCACTGTTAATCTAATAGAATATCGACCCAATGTTAGAAAGAAGGTCTCCGGACTCGTGCTACTTCAGTTTCTGCAAGGGATGGCCATCGGCATTGCTTTTGTACTGCCTGGATTAAGCGCCGGAACGGTAATCTTAATCCTCGGCTTTTATAAACAATTTATCGATGACCTCTCCCGTCTTCGCCTGCGGCCCTACCTGCCCCATCTCTGCGGCGCCGCTCTCAGCGCCCTGGTCGGGGTAAAAATCATCGGCTACCTCTTGGAGAACTACAACGACCTGCTTTCGGCCTTTCTACTGGGTATGGTAGTTGCCTCTATCCGGGTCATTATAATCCATAATGGAAAAATAGTTAAGCCGACATTTTGGGGTATTATTCTAGGGGCTGCAGCCTTCCTCATAACCTGGTTTATCTTCAGCAACCCCACCCCGGGATGGACCGCTCTCCCGGCGGGCTCTCCGCACCACTTTTTCATCGGCGGCGCCCTTGCCGCGGCAACGATGATTTTGCCGGGCATCTCCGGCAGCTCTACCCTGGTCATGATGAATCTCTATGATGATATGATCTTCGCCGTGAACCACTGGGAGTGGTTAAAAATAACCATTTTTAGCGCCGGTGCCCTTATCGGTATTTTTGTCTTCGCCCGGCTGCTGTCAGCTCTCTACCACCGCTATCACGACACTGTCTCCCTGGTGCTGGTTGGCCTGCTTCTCGGCGCGACCCGTTCACTGCTGCCGTCCACATTAAGTGCCGCAGTAATCATCAGCACCCTGATCGGCGCCGCGATCGTGCTGGTGCTGAGCTCTCCGGGCCTCCGCCTGCCAAAACAGAAAACAAGCTCCGGGTAAAAGCTAGTGAGCCTCGGAGGAGATCGCTTCTGAGAAGCGAACCAGGTGACAGCTTTCGTTAAACTTGCTTAAGAGATAGCGACCATCTTTCTTGGTAAGAACATTGATCGCACAGGGCGACTGCTCCAGGTTCCAAAACTTACTGTCATCCATTCCCAGCGCGGCGATGAGCAAGAGCATCAAAACCACGCGGTGGGAAACAACAACTAACGTTTCTTTTTCGTGTTCGCGGGAGAGCTCTTCCAGGCGCGACCAGGCACGCTCCTTGACAGCAGTTAGGCTGTCGCCTTCGGGAGCCTTCCACAGGTGAGGCGCCTCCACCCATCTCTTGAATTCTTCGGGATACTCCCGGGCCACCTCGTCAACGAGACGCCCTTCCCACAGGCCGAAAGAGATATCGTTAAACGGCTCCTCTATGACCGGCTCCAGCCCTTTAGCCTTAGCTATTATCGTAGCGGTTTCAAAAGCACGTGAAAGGGGGCTGCTGTAAACCGCCTTCACAGGCACTTTTTGCAAGGCTGCAGTGGTTTTATGAGCCTGTCTTAAACCGTTCTCATTCAGGGGTATATCTTTAAGCCCTCGGAAAACATTTTTTTTGTTCCAATCTGTCTCCCCGTGTCGGATTAGGATTATAGTGGTCTTACTCATAATTCTCACCCCTTAAATATTTTACCGGATTTAACAGCGGTAACAAAATAAATTGCCAGGCCACAGAACTTTATGCCGGCAACAGCGCCGGTTTAACCTAAACCGGCCTTGATTCTTGACAAAACCATTATAATATTACTTCTTAGACTGAATTAAAGATAATCCTGCCTCTTTTGTTAATTTACTTGATTTTATGCCCGGGAGGAGATTCATGGGGTAAAGGTTGTCGCCCTGCAAAATGGCGAAAAAAAGGCAGCAATAAAATAGCCTGCCAGCTACGATTATGTTATGATACTTACATGAGGGTTCTCCAGGAATATTGCCATACCTCTAAAGGAGACAGACTTGTATACTATTCTTTCTATTTTTGGCACCCGCCCCGAAGCGATCAAGATGGCACCGCTGGTCCGGCTTCTTAAAGAAACCAATGGGATCAACGCCCTGACGGCGGTGACAGCCCAGCACCGCGAAATGTTAGACCAGGTCCTGGCGCTCTTTGAAATTACCCCCGAATACGATCTGGACCTGATGCGCCCCCGGCAGACTCTAACCGAGATTACCTGCCGTTCGCTGGGCGGGCTGGAAAAGATATTGCAGCAGCTTAAACCAGACCTGGTCCTGGTGCACGGCGATACCACCACGACCTTTGCCGCCTCCCTGGCTGCTTTTTACCAGAAGATTCCTACCGGTCACGTTGAAGCCGGCCTGCGCACGTTTCGCAAGGACAGCCCTTTCCCGGAAGAGCTGAACCGGCGCCTCACCGGCACCCTGGCCGAGCTCCACTTTGCTCCGACCGCACGGGCCCGGGACAACCTGCTGCGCGAAGGAGTTCCGGCAGAATCGATCTTCGTAACCGGCAACACGGTCATCGATGCCTTAAGTACTACCGTGCGCCCTGATTTTACTTTTCCGGAACCTATCCTCAACCAGATCGACTTCAGCCGCCCGGTGCTGCTGGCCGAGGTGCACCGCCGTGAAAGCTGGGGCGAACCTTTAGAAGCAATCTGCCGCGCCTTCAGGCGCCTGGTCGACGACCTGCAGCTGCCATTGCTCTTCCCGGTCCATCGCAACCCGGTTGTGCGCGAGCCGGTAACGCGAATCCTCGGCAATCATCGCAAGATCCATCTTCTGGAGCCTCTCGACACCGCCTCTTTCCATAACCTGATGCAGCGGTGCCACCTTATTTTAACCGATTCCGGAGGCATCCAGGAGGAGGCCCCCTCCCTGGGGCGCCCGGTCCTGGTACTGCGCGATATTACTGAGCGCCCGGAGGCGGTAGAAGCTGGCACGGTCAAGATTGTAGGCACCGACGAAGAGAAAATCTACAGCACTGCACGCCACCTGCTGGAGACGCCGGAAGCATACGCCGCCATGGCCCGGGCGATCAACCCCTATGGCGACGGGCGTGCCTCCCAGCGCATCCAGGAAGCGATCCTCTATTATTTTGATCTACGCCTAGAACGCCCGAAGGACTTTGCCCCCGCTACTCAACCTGCGAATGAAGCCGAGACGCCGTTTTAACCCCCGGGGTCCTGTTTAACTCCGGACATAAAGGCCCGGATCAATTGCCTTAGTATATCCTTGTAATCAAGCAGGTAATCCGGCCCCCGGCCCTTGAGGATAGCCCGGTACCTCTCCAGGGCGATAGCGCCGTCACGCAGGCGCTTTTGGACAGTCTTTATCGTGTAATAGCAGGGCAGACGGTATTCTCCTGAAAGGAGAATGATCGTGCGGACCTCCCCTTGTTCTACCGCTTCCAGGCTGACTACCGCCGATGGATTCAGATAACTGTGACAGCCGTCGTTCTTCCCCACCGCGGTCCTGGTTTTCAATGGCACCAGGACTAAGGCCGGAGAAAGCGGCAGCGGCAGCCCCTGGGAATAATGAAAATACTTCTCCTGGTTTTGGCGGGCCGCCTCCAGGTCTACACTGTAGAGGCGGGCCAGGCGGCGCAAGTTCCATTTCACCGTTCGCCGATCTTCGAAAATTTTTCCGCCGGTGGTGAAGATGAAGGTGGCGTTGCCTCCGTCCTGATCATAGTAAGGCACGAGGGCGGCCAGGCAGTCTTTACAGCGCTCCATAAGATCACTCCGTAATCAAAACTGTTTTTGGCCCGGCCATACCGCTGCTTCAATAAAGCTTTTACGAACGGGCCGTCTACCTATATTGACGCTCCGCCCGCTAATATTACTGCATGCCGCCTGGAGCCCGCTAATCTCGCTTAGCGTCCCCCGCTTTCTCCCTCCCGGGGGAGAAAGAGTTTAAGAGAAAGCCTCTATCTCTTGAATTATCTTCTTCGCCGCGGCCCGGGGGTCGGCGGCCCTGGTAATCGGTTGTCCGATAACCAGGTAGTCAGCCCCTGCCTGTAGCGCCTGGCGCGGCGTAGCCGCCCGCTTGTGGGTCCCCAAATCGCTTCCCGCCGGGCGGATCCCCGGCGTCACCAGCAGTAGTTCCGGCCCCAGTCTCTGCCGCAGCAGCGACGCCTCCCGCGGCGAGGCTACCACCCCGGCGCAGCCCGCTTCCAGCGCCCACTGGGCCCGCCGTAGAACCAGCTCCTCCACGCTGCAGGGAAAGCCCAGCTCCCGGATATCGGCCTGGTCGAGGCTGGTGAGCACGGTGACCCCGAGCACCTTTAAACCTGTCCCCACGGCGGCCTCCCCTGCCCGCTGCAAGATCTCTTTGTTGCCGTGCACCGTTAAGAAGTTTACCCCCATTGTCGCCGCCTGGCGAACCGCCGCGGCAACGGTATCGGGAACATCATAAAATTTCAGGTCTAAAAAGACCCGGTGACCCTGCCCGGTCAGACGGCGAACCATCTCGCCGCCCCCGGCCAGATAAAGGAGCATCCCTACCTTGTAGAAGCTGATTCGCCCGGCGAGGCTTTCCACCATCTGCCAGGCCTTCGCCGGCTCATCCAGATCCAGGGCGCAGATAATTCTTTCACTGGCTTTCATCTAGATACATCCTTTCATCCCGTTAGTTTAGTACACTCTTGTTCCCCGGTTCATTTATTCCGCAAATCCTGCGCCTCTATCCGCCCGGCCCCCGGAAATCTTTAACAGGTATAAAAGAGAGGGGCCGGATTAAAATTAAGATAAAACCATTACCAGGAGGTTATCTTAATGCCGTTAATCCCCTATGAACCCTTTCGCTATGTTGAAGGCGCCCGCCGGGAAATGGAGCGCCTTTTTGGAACCCCATTTTTCCGCGAGGAGCCGCGGATTGATATCTATGAAAATGATCGCGAGATTATCGCTTCATGTGAAATTCCGGGGCTGCAGAGTAAAGAAGATATCGGCATCGAGATCGCTGAAAATATGCTCAGCCTTGGCGGCACGATCAGGCGGGAGCAAGAGGTTAAGGATGAAAATATACATCGCCAGGAGCGTTACTGGGGCAGCTTTCGCCGCAGCATTAACCTGCCAGCACCGGTTATCGCCGAAGAATCCCGGGCCGTCTACCGCAACGGCATCCTGAAGATCACCATGCCCAAGGCAGAGCCACAGCTACGGCGCAGAAATATCGAGATCGATTTTCACTAGCAAACTTAAGTAGAGCACCGTCGCAGAATAACTTAAGGACGAAAGAGGTTCTCGTCTAAATTACTCCTCACCGGCAGGTTCTTCAGGAATTGCACCAGGCTCTTCTTGAACCGGAGCGGGTTCTTCCTGGGGGACCTCCTCAACCACTTGAGGATCTTCTTCAACGGGATAGACAGGCTCAGGCACCTGCGGCGCAGAAGGCTGCGGTTTAGCAGGCGTTTGCTGAGCAGGCGACGGTGTAGGCGAAACCGGTGTCGACTTTTGGCCTGGCCCCGACAGGCTAATCTGCGGCCTAAGCGGCACCTCTACCCCGAAGACCTCTTTAATCAGCTCTACCCGTTCCTGTTCATCGATGACCACGTAAGAGATATAGTACCCGTCCCTCAGAGCAGACTGGCAGCTGCCCGAAAAAACATGAGAGGTAATCTGATCGGTTTTCACCTGTAAGCCAAAAATCGCCAGCTGGGCAACCTGGGCAACGTTTAAGTTCGTTTCAACATTATCTTGCACTGAGCGGTAGAGCGCGGGGAGATCGCAAAGCTTGCCCCGTTCTTTAATCTGATCAAAAGCTTCGATTAAAATCTCCTGCTGGCGGGCGGCCCTGCCGAAATCACCGCCGGCACTGCGGTCGCGAACATAGCAGAGGAAACTTCTGCCGTCCAGAAGCTGATAACCTTCGTCCACCAGCAATCTGCCCTGGCCATAATTGGTGCGCACGGGATAGGGCACGTCAAAGTAGACTCCGCCTACCCGGTCGACCACCTCGGCCACCCCATCCATATCGACAGCCACATAATAGTGAATTGGAATACCACCCAGAAAATCTTCTATTGTGCGAACAGTAGTATCCAGGCCCTGCTGATGCTTGTCCTCACCTTTTACAGCATTGTAACCGTACACATAGGCATGATTGATCTTGTCGTAAGTCTCTGTACCGGCAATCTTGACATAGCTGTCCCGGGGAATGCTGGCCAGCGAAACCTCTTTGGTCTTAAAGTTAAGCGAAGCGATCATTATTGTATCGGGGCGAAAAACAGAGCTCTTTTTACTTCTCTGCTCATTGCCATCAAAACCAAGCAAGACAATGTTTAACCGGTCTGAAGTAAAATGCTCCGCCGCGGCGGCACCACCTTTTTTGTCACCAAGTGTAAAGAAATAGGAAGGAGAAATCAGATATACCGTGGCAAAGGCAACTACAGCAACCGCCAGCATGATTACAGTCGCTTTAACCATAGCTTTACGCTTTAATATTCGCATAATTGTCAACATCCTCAATTTATTTTGCTCTTGCTGCCGTTTACAGGCTTATTATAGACCCCTCACTCAAAAAGTCAATGAGCAAAAAGCAGGGGAAAAAGCAGGGGAAAAAGCAGAAAACAGTTCTATACTGGTTTTCCGACGAAAAATCTCCCTTATGCCCGCCTCCTTAATTCAAATTCCAACATCGGCTCTCTTTTCTGAAGATTGTAGTGGCCCCTGGTCCTTCCCCTCAGAACTGTTCGGAAAGCCGGGCAGCACAGTTCTAATCAGGGCGATTACCTCTTCCGGGGAAGGGTTCCACCGGGGTGAGCTGATTGTATTCAACAGACGTTGTAATTTAATCTCGCTAAAATCATGGTTAGGCTTAGCCACAAAAATACTCTGATGAAGTGTGGTCTCCATCTCTTCTTCACTGGTGAGAAGCTCTTCGAAGAGCTTCTCACCCGGCCGGATTCCAGTAAAAACAATCGGAATCTCCTGGTCAGGTTGAAAGCCGGCCAGCCGGATCATCCGCCGGGCCAGCGCCAGGATATTCATCGGCTCGCCCATGTCCAGGATAAAGATCTCACCGCCGCGGGCCAAGGCCCCGGCCTGGATAACGAGCTGAACCGCCTCCGGGATGGTCATAAAGTAGCGGGTCATCTCGGGATGGGTTACCGTAACCGGCCCCCCGGCGGCGATCTGCTTCTTGAACAACGGGACCACGCTGCCCCGGCTATCCAGAACATTCCCGAACCTAACCGCCGCAAAGCGAGTCTCGCTGTTGCGGGAGAGCTGCTGCACTACCATCTCGGCAATTCGCTTCGAAGCCCCCATGATGCTGCTCGGATGAACTGCCTTATCTGTGCTGATCAAAATAAAGACCTCGGTAGAGTATTTATGGGCCGCCCGGGCCACATTAAACGTCCCTAAAATATTGTTCTTAACGGCCTCCGCCGGGTATCTTTCCATGAGGGGGACATGCTTGTGCGCTGCGGCATGGAAGACCACCTCGGGACGATACTTTTGAAATATATCCTCCAGGGCCACTGTCTCCCGGACATCGTGAATAACCGGGACGATCTCCAGGTTGGCATATTCTATGCTCAGCTCCTGGTAGATCTCATAGATACTATTCTCCCCGCGGCCGAGCAAGAGCAGCTGCCGCGGCTCGAACCGGGCCGCCTGCCGGCAGAGCTCTGAGCCGATAGAGCCGCCCGCCCCGGTAACCAGGACTACCTTGCCGGCCAGGTAACCGGCGATGGATTCCAGATCCACCGCCACCGGTTCACGCCCGAGGATATCCTCGACCCTAACCTCGCGGATCTGGTTCACCGAGACCCGGCCGTTGACCAGCTCGTAGATACCGGGCAGTATCTTCAGCGAAGCCGGGGTAGTCTGGCAAATATCAACAATCTCGCCGATGACCGCCCGGGAAGCAGAAGGGATGGCAATAATGATTTCATCGACGTCATATTTCTGAACCAACCGGGGAATATCTTCACGCCGCCCTAACACCGGCAAACCGAACATGCCCATCTTCTGCTTAGACGGATTATCATCAACAAATCCCACCGGGACCAGGTTGTCCTGGTAGCGACGCTGCTTTAGCTCGCGAACCAGGGTCGCCCCGGCATCACCCGCTCCCACGATGAGAACATGCTTTATTTCACCGGGCTTCCGGTTGCGAAACAGCACCCCCCTTATAAAGCGCCACGAGAAGCGGGAGAAGCCGATTAACAAGATCGTAATCATCCAGTGCAAGACCGGAACACTGCGAGGAAGCAGGAAAGTGCCCCCCCGGGCATTGGTCAGAAGAATCAGAAAGTTAACCGCGGTACCCACGGTAATTGAGGCTGTAATTAAGAGCAGTTCGCCAACACTGGCATACTGCCACAGCCGGTTATAGAGCCCAAAAAGATAAAACGATACCAACAGCACTACCGTAAAAATGGGGGCCAGTTGCCGATAGGCTGTCATATAGCCAGTCGGAATCAAACCGTCAAAGCGCAAAAAGAGGGCCATATAGAGCGCCGCGCCGACCAGCATGGCGTCGATCAGAACCAGCAAAACCCTCGCGCTGGACCTGTTTCTCATCTCATCCTCTTCTCGATTACAAATTTATTTATCTATATCTCCGTTTGATTCGACACAATCACTTTAATTTCCTGCCTTTTGGCGATAACTGCCCAAGCTTCTACAATTAATCGCTTAGCTGTTTTTGTCGGATCGGTCAATGGCATCCTTTAAACTTTTAACCACGTAAGCTACCTGCTCTTTCTGAAGGCCGGTAAAAAAAGGCAGGGCCAGCACCTCGCGGCCTACCTGTTCGGTAACCGGAAAATCTCCCTCCTGAAAACCGAAGCGCTCCCGGTAATAGGGCTGCAGGTGAATCGGCGTAAAATAAGGTTTGCACTGCACCCCGCGCTGATGCATCAGCTTAAGCACCCGGTCCCGATCGATCGTGTCATCGAGACGGACGACATAGACAAACCAGCTCATCTCCACATCCGGCGAGATATAAGGCCTGGTCACCCCGGGCAGGTTCGCCAGCAGCCGGTTATACTCCGCCGCCACCGCCGCCCGCCGGGCCATTATTTCCGGCAGCCGCTGCAGCTGGGCCAGCCCCAGCGCGCAAGAAAGCTCATCTAAGCGGTAATTGTAACCCAGCCGCTCGTGGTCCAGCCAGCCGCCTCCTTCGCCCCGGCCCTGGTTGCGCATGCTACGGCAAAGGGTGGCGATGGTCTCGTCATCGGTAACCACCACCCCGCCCTCGCCCGTGGTTATCTGCTTATTGGGGTAGAACGCAAAGACAGACCCGTCACCGAAGCTGCCGGCGGGCCGACCACGATACTGCGCCCCGATCGCTTCGCAGGAGTCTTCAATTACTTTCAAGCCATGCCGCCGGGCAATCTCCATGATCGGCTCCATCTCCGCCGGCTGCCCGAAGACATGGACCGGCAAGATGGCCTTTGTCCGCGGCGAGATCGCCGGTTCAATTAACGCCGGATCAATATTTAAAGTCCGGGGATCAATATCTACAAAAACAGGCCGGGCCCGCTCAAAAAGGATGCAGTTGGCCGAAGCGATAAAGCTAAAGGGGGTAGTGATCACCTCGTCACCCGCGCCGATGCCCAGCGCCCGGACCAGCAGGTGCAGCCCGCTGGTCCCGCTGTTGACGGCAATCCCGAAGCGCCGCCCGGCCAGGGCGGCCACCTGCCGCTCAAACTCTTCCATCTGCGGCCCTAAGGCGAGAGCCGATGATCGCAGCACCGCGGTAACTGCATCGATCTCTTTTTCAGTAATATCGGGCGCGGATAACGGTATTTTCATTATACTTTCCTCCGATGTAATTTTGCTGTCTAAGCAGGCGCAGCTGCTCTCATCTATTCTATCATATCAAGACCTTGGATATCTTCTTAACATATTAACCTATCTTTAACCAAGAGAAGGCCTGCCGTCGTGGCAGGCCAGAGTATTTGCGACATCATGAACTGTATAATCGGCTTATTTTTTATAGACCGGGATATCGAAGTGAAGCACCGGGTTTTTAAGCTGGCTATAAAGCTGCTTAATTCTAGCCAGCTGCTTAACCGCCCATTCCATATCCGTGGCATACTGGTGATGCCCAGGATTGGCCGGGTTCCACCTCATCTTATAGAGGGTGTCCTGCCCGTTATGGATATAGCCTTTCCCGATAAACCCGGCCCCGCCGATAATAGCCTTCCGCGGGGTGTCCCAGCCCTTATTATAGGCATAAAATGAGCCACCCTTCTTTGCATTACCGTCGGTGGCCCCGATACCGAACATGTTATAGACCTTCTTGATCGCCGTCAGGCTGCTGCGGTTAGCCGGGGCGACCATGACGAGCTCTCCTTTGCTATTCTTGCCTACTTCGACCCCTTTGGCCAGCACCGAGTCGCCGTTCCCCGTCTCCAACAGGGCATGCGATACCAGGTAGACCTCGTTGATCGTATGGGTCCGCCCGGCATCGATGAAATCTTGCCCCCTGCCCTGCAGAATCCCTTTGCCGGAGAGCAGGCTGTTCAACTGTGCTGCTGAAACCCCGGCGCTGGTGGTCAGCACCAGGTGCTGAAAGCGGTCGTTATTGTTGGGGTCCAGGTTATAGCGCACCTCTTCACGCTTGGCGTTTCGCCAGTTGCCAAATCTTACCTGGTACCATTTGTTGCTGCCGTTCCAGGTATCGCCGGTCACCTCGCCCAGGATGGTCAGCTTCTCCCCGCTTTTGGCGGTGGCATAGATATGAGCGTTTAATTTAGTCTTTTCCCGGACGTGGGCCCCGCTACCCCCAACAGTGCCTACCGCTGATGAGACATTTACCAGGGGGCTGTGGATATACAGCGTTTTTCCGTCGTAGCGCACCTGGTACCATTTATCGGTGCCGCCGGTTAAGGCCCCCTTAACTTCTCCCAGGAT
>JAAZPQ010000111.1 GCA_012797175.1 Bacillota bacterium | reverse complement strand
CGCCACTATACTTCTTGTGGGCATCGCAGCCAGCCATGCCAGTGGCCTAAGCGCTATCTACACCGCAATCGCCATCGGGGGTCTTGTTCTTTTTCTTTTGAGCGCCGCTGGTTTGTTTAACTACCTCAAGAAACTCTTTACAGCACCAGTTGTAGCCACCATTCTCATACTAATTGCTTTTACCCTCACCCCCATGATTTTAGATCTGATTATCTCTTCTACCGCACCGGGGCTTGCCTTACCGAATCTCTGTTTTTCACTTATTTTTGTGCTCTGTATATTTTGGGTAAGCAGACGTGTTGGCGGATTCTGGAATTCGACATTGATCATGTGGGCGCTTGTTATCGGCACTATAGTTTATGTTTTACTTTTCCCGTCTAGCTTTGTAGTAGTAAAAGAAGCCGGTACCAGTATTTATGCCGGTTTTTTCCAAAACATGAACTTCAGGTTGAGCTTTGAACCGGGAGTAATCATCTCTTTCCTAGTCTGTTTTTTAGCCCTATCGATTAATGATTTGGGTTCGATCTATTCTGTCGGCGGCCTGTTAAACCCGGAGCAGATGTCAAAACGCGTTACCAGGGGTCTGTCACTGACCGGTATGCTCAATTTTCTCTCCGGGCTACTGGGTGTTATCGGTCCCGTCAATTTCTCTTTGAGTCCCGGAGTGATCGTATCTACAAGATGTGCTTCAAGGTTTACCCTTATACCAGCAGGCATAATATTGCTGGGCATCTCTTTTCTACCGCCGGTAATAGCCTTTATGGGAGCCATCCCCCAGGTTGTAGTAGGAAGTATTCTTTTGTACATTATGTGCTCACAGCTTGCTGCAGGATTAATCATGGCCCTAGATTCCAAAGAGGGATTCAGCTTTGAAAGCGGCCTGGTGATGGGGCTCCCCCTCATGCTGAGCATTATTATCTCTTTTCTACCTAATAGCATAGTAAACATATTTCCGGTTATTTTAAGGCCTATCCTCGGTAACGGTTTTGTCGTCGGGGTTTTAGCAGTGCTGATTATGGAGCACCTTATTTTTAAGGAAAAACCCGGGTCGTACCAGGAACAGTAATGGCAAATAGCAATAAATATGACGTTGGATTTGACAAAGAGCTGATGGGCAAACGCAACAGCAATTTTTTCCAACCGGGTATCATAAAAGGAAACACAGAAATTTTACAACACTTTTTTAGCAAGAATGAGAGACTGGCAATCTTCTAGAGACAATTATGCCCGGTATAAATATTGCTTTACATTAATCTACTCGCTTACGCTAAAAATAATTATTGATTTTTGCCAGCAAACAGGTTAAACTGTAAGTTGGTAGAAACAAACCAGCCAATTTGGAAAGAAGGTGCAGTAAGCATGGCCCAAAAAAAATGTCCAGCCTGCGGCGCCGTTTACCCGGATCGTCACCAAAACTGTCCGAAATGCGACTTTTTTCGCTACCGGGAACACGCCCGGCTTAAGTCATGCACCGGAGTAAGGTACCCCTGTTTGTACAGCTGCCACCCCTGTTTTTTTGAGAAGGTTTACAGGGTGAGCGAGGACTCTTAGGGACGCTATGAGATTGGCGTACAGTTTAAAGAATTTACAGTTGCAACCGCTTCGCGGATGTTCAAAGCCGCGGAAGGCAAGACGGATGGTAACCGGCTACGGCACGTGGCCGGTTTTGTTATAATTTG
>JAAZPQ010000110.1 GCA_012797175.1 Bacillota bacterium | reverse complement strand
GTGATAGATTCTTTTCCAGAATAGCCCGAGCATCATTAACCATAGACTGAAGCAGTTCTGCGCAGGTAGTAATCTCTTTTATAAGTCCGATAGACTGTCCCACCATCAGGGGGGCATCCTCCACATCACCTGTTTGCCAGGCCTTTAAGGAGCGCTGTCCTGCCAGCAGGGGAATAATCTCTTCGATTTTAGCTCCTTTCTTCTCTTGTTCCAGGATTTGACGGGTAAGCTCATTTTTTAAGGCCCGTCCCTGCAGCCCTACGCTTTTACAAATCAGGGTAGTTTCGTGCTCCTCCCGTTTAATTAGCTCCTCCCATATGCGGGGATGAACTTGGCATTCTTTGGTAGCAATAAATCGGGTGGCCATTAATACCCCTTCTGCTCCCAGGCTCAAGGCCGCAGCCAGACTACGCCCATCAACTATACCGCCGGCAGAGATTACCGGTATCTTGACACTTTCAGCGATACGGGGTAACAAAACCATGGTAGTAACGTCGTCATCCAGGGGGTGGCCGCCTTCTTCAAAACCGGCGGCAATAACGGCATCATAACCCCAACGTTCAATATTTAAAGCATGTCTTAACGCTCCCACCTTGTGCATTACCTTGATCCCGGCTTTTTGACACATTTCCAGGTATTTAACTGCCGGTCGCCCGGAGACTTCGATTACATTTACCTTTTCCTCAACACAAACTTTAAAAAAGTCATCAAAAATCTCTTCAGTAAAACGCATTGATGGGAGCAGGGTAATGTTAATGCTAATCGGTTTGCTGGTCAGCTCCCGGGCTTTGTGGATGGCAGCTCTTAACTCTTCACCGCTGTCATAATTGCAGGCGGTAATATTACCCAGGCCGCCGGCATTAGAAACAGCAGCACAAAG
Organism: Bacillota bacterium; assembly: GCA_012797175.1. Taxonomy (GTDB): domain Bacteria; phylum Bacillota; class Dethiobacteria; order DTU022; family DTU022; genus JAAZPQ01. Next base: position 1,078 of record JAAZPQ010000110.1, on the reverse strand, counting down.
TTCGGGAGTTGCCAACCAGAGCATTCCCCCACAGATAATCGGATACTCAATGCCAAATAACTCCGTTATTCTGGTTTTCATAAAACCCCCCCTAATCTTATTGATAGCTATATACTACAGGAACAAAACGCCAAATACAAAACATTAACGGGTGACAGGAGAAACGTCCCCCTGTCACCCCCTGTCACCTTTGCTCCTGCCGGTCGAGGCTGCGGTACTGGATCGCTTCGGCGATGTGGGGCGCCTCGATGATCTCGCTTCCGGCTAGATCGGCGATGGTGCGGGCGACCTTGATGATGCGGTCGTGGGCGCGCATGGAGAGGCCCAGGTTCCGGTAGGCCTGCTGGAGCAGGCTGCGGGATTCGTTGTTCAGGTGGGAATGCTTGGCCAGGTGGTGGCTGCGCATCTGGGCATTGGTGAGAATTGCCGTCTTTTTAAAGCGGTTCTGCTGGAGGAGGCGGGCCTGCTCCACGCGGCTGCGGATGGCGGCGGAGCTTTCTCCGGTTTGCCCGTCCTGGAGCTGCTCAAGGTTGATCCGGGGCACCTCTACCTGGAGATCAATCCGGTCGAGTAGCGGCCCCGAGAGGCGGGAGCGGTAGCGCTGCACCGCTGCGGGGCTGCAGCGGCAGAGATGAAAAGGGTCGTTCAGGAAGCCGCAGGGACAAGGATTGGCCGAGGCCACGAACATGAAATCAGCGGGATAGGTTAGGGTGGCCGAAACCCGGGTCACTGTAACAATTCTATCTTCCAGCGGCTGGCGTAGCGCTTCGAGCAGATCCCGGCTGTATTCCGGCAGCTCGTCAAAGAAGAGAACGCCGCGGTGGGCCAGGCTTACTTCACCCGGCCGGGGGACCCGCCCCCCTCCGATAATCCCGGCGGCAGAGGCGCCGTGATGGGGGCTGCGGAAAGGTCGCTCCATAACCAGGGGGCGCTCCGGCGGCAACCGTCCGGCGATGCTATGAATACGGGTTATCTCCAAAATTTCATCGAGGCTCGGTGCGGGCAGGATTCCCGGCAGGCGGCGGGCCAGCATCGTCTTCCCGCTGCCTGGCGGTCCGTAAAGAAGGAGGTTATGTCC
>JAAZPQ010000109.1 GCA_012797175.1 Bacillota bacterium | reverse complement strand
GTAGATTGAGCAGACTGTAAAGAAGTTGCCCGAGCTCTCACCTTTTAGCCAGAACTGGCGGCGGCTGCGGCTCCAGAACCAGACCCGGCCGCTTTCCAGCGTCCGCTGCAGCGACTCACGGTTCATATAGCCGACCATAAGTACCGCCCCGTTACGGTTGTCCTGGATCACCGCGGGAATCAAGCCGGCGGCGTCATATTTAAGCTGCTCCGGCAACAGCACGGCGTTTGTTTCCTCATCAAAAATATTTTTGTTCGTCAAAAGAGTTGGCCTCCATCCGTTGATTAATCTGTTCTTTAAATAAGGTCGAGATGGGCAAATCAGGCCAGGGCTGCGATTGCCTCCGGTAGGGTGATCCGGTTGGTATAAAGAGCTTGCCCGATAATCACACCTGTAACCCGGGGAGCATAGGATTTCAACGCTTGCAAATCTTTAAGCGAAGAGATTCCCCCGGCAACAATCACTTTCAGCGAGCTAGCCGCAAGAATTTGCTCCAACCCTTTGTAATTAGGCCCGCTAAGGGTGCCGTCTTTTTCAGTATCGGTATAGATGATCTGGCCAACCCCCCACTGTTCGACGCGGCGGGCCAGCTCGACTGCCCGGATCTCCCCCTGCTCGGTCCAGCCCTGCACCGTCACCAGCCCCTCGCGGGCATCGATCCCGGCAATAAGCTTATCACCAAATTCTACGGCCAGCTTTTCAGCCAGCTGCGGCTGCTTTACCATAACCGTTCCCAGGATTACCCGCGAGGCGCCTGCCTCCAGCATCCGCTCTAGGTCCTCGCGGGAGCGAATCCCGCCGCCGACCTGGAAGGGGATGGTTACTGCCCGGCCGATGGCCGCGATTACGTTTCTGTTGGCAGAATTACCGGTGAAAGCTCCGTCGAGATCGACCAGGTGTAGCCACCGCGCCCCAAGCCGCTCCCAATGCCGGGCCATCGCGACCGGATCGTCACCATAGACAGTTTCGCGGTCGGGATCACCCTGGTAAAGGCGAACGCAGCGCCCCCCTTTTAAGTCGATTGCCGGAATGGCTAGCTGGGCAGTCATTTTATTCCAACTTCCCCTTGGTCGAAAGAGGCCCGCCGAAGCCCTCAAGTTTAGCACAGGCTTCGTTCAAAGCGCGACCCGCTGCTTTATACGAGGCCTCGACCAGGTGATGCTTGTTCCGACCGTGGCTCATCTTCAGATGCAGGTTCAGGCGGCCTTCGTTGACAAAAGCTCTCCAGAACTCCTCGAAAAGCTCCGGATCCATTGTTCCCACCGGCCCCGGCGGTAAATTCAGCTCGTAATGCAGGTAGGGCCGGCCAGAGAGATCGACAGCGGCAATAATGAGGGCATCGTCCATCGGCACGGCGCTGAAACCGTAACGCCGAATCCCGGCCTTGTCGCCAAGAGCCTTGGCTAAAGCCCGTCCCAGGCAGAGGCCGACATCTTCAACCAGGTGATGCGGCTCCACCGCCAGATCTCCCTTGGCGCGAAGCTTCAGATCAAAAAAACCATGCCGGCACCAGAGCGCCAGCATATGCTCGAGAAAAGGAAGCCCGGTTATCAGGTCGGCTTCGCCCTCTCCGTCGAGCTTCAACCACAGCTCAATCTCCGTCTCCAGGGTAGCCCGCTTCACACTTGCTTCACGTGCCATCGTTCTGCCTCCTTATAGCAACCGCCCGGGCATGGCCTTCCAACCCTTCCGCCCGCGCCAGTTTTTCAATCTGCGGCGCCGCTCCGGCGAGCGCAGCCGCGCTGTAGTAAAGAAGATGGGTGCTTTTCATGAAATTGTCAACCCCCAGGGGAGAAGCGTAGCGCGCCGTCCCCCCGGTGGGGAGCACATGGTTCGAACCGGCCCAGTAGTCCCCCACAGGCTCGGGGGTATCAGAACCGATAAAAATAGCGCCGGCATTTTCAATGGCATCAAGATAGCGCCAGGGATCGGCCACCTGCAGCTCGAGGTGCTCGGGAGCCAGATCGTTGACCGCCCGCCAGGCCTCTTCGAGTGTGCTTACCAGCAGCACCGCCCCTTGCTCCTCCAGGGAGCGCCCGGCAATCTCCATCCGGGGCAAATTTCTAAGCTGCTCTTGCAGCTCCCGTTCTACCTGCCGAACCAGGTCGGCAGAGGTGGTGATTAAGAGAGGCCGGGCCAGGATATCGTGCTCCGCTTGCGAGAGCAGGTCGGCAGCGATATAGGCCGGGTTGGCCTCTGCATCGGCCACCACCACAATCTCGCTCGGTCCGGCAAGCAGATCGATGCCCACGCGGCCGTAGAGCTCGCGCTTGGCCAGGGTCACGTAGAGATTCCCCGGGCCGACAATTTTCGATACCGCGGGGACAGTCTCGGTGCCGTAGGCCAGGGCGGCTACAGCCTGGGCCCCGCCAACTTTAAAGACAGCAGTGGCGCCGGCCTCGCGGGCCGCCAGCAGGGTCAGCGCAGGGATGCTCCCGTCCGCAGCCGGGGGAGTACACAGGTAGATCTCTTTCACCCCGGCCACCTGCGCCGGCAGTACCGTCATGAGCACGGATGAGGGATAAGAAGCGGTCCCCCCGGGAATATAGGCGCCGACCGAGCGCAGCGGCCGGCGGCGCTGCCCGACCAGGTAACCGGGTCCACTTTCCCACCAGGAAGAGGGCACCTGGCGGCGATGAAAGTTTTCAATATTCTCCTTGGCCGAGCGCAATGCCTCGACCAAAGAAGGCTCGACAGCCTCTGCAGCGGCCTCCATCTCGGCCTCGCCTACACGCAGCTCGGCCGGAGCAACCCCGTCATAACGTGCGGTCAACTCCTTTAGCGCCGCATCGCCCCGCTGCCGGACCGCGGCTAAAATTTCACAGACGCTCTCCCTCTCGGCAACGTAATCGTCCAGATGAAAAGAGGGCCGTTTTTCCAGGTATCTAGCCAGTGAATTATAAACCGGTATAGACATGGCAGGTACTCCGATCTAGATATTTGCGAACATTATCCAGGCGTATTTTAACATGTCCCCCGGTAAGAGGCAAGGAGCAAGGCCCCCGTCAATCGCCGGGACGCCGAAGAGAGCAAGCCGTCTAATAATAATGAACAAACCCCAAGAGGTAATTTTAGAAATCGCCGGGGCAAAGCGTGTTCGCTCCTTGACTTGTTAATTGTCTAACCATTCCCAAAGGTTATGGTATAATTGATCGAGCTCCCAGTAAGATTTACCGGCAGCCCCAAGACAGCGGCCGTCGGCAATAGCAAAATGATAACAAGAAAGGCAGGATTAGTAATGGAAGTCTATGCCCTGGTCGGTCGCAGGGGAACCGGCAAAAGCCACCGTGCTCAACTGCTGGCCCACCAGTATGGAATTGACTATCTCCTCGACGACGGAATCTTAATCAAGGGAAACCAGATCCTGGCCGGACGCTCGGCCAAGCGTGAAAACACCCGCTACGGAGCGATTAAGCGCGCCTTATTACACGACGACGACCACGCCCAGCAGTTACGGGATAAGCTGGAAGAGCTTGAACCGGGAAAGCTGCTTATCCTGGCCACCTCCGAACGAATGGCGCAGGTAATTGCCGAGCGGCTCGGGTTGCCCCATCCGCAACACTACATTCATATCGAAGATATTGCCAGCCCTGAAGCGATCGAGAAGGCCCGCCAGATGCGGGATGAGGAGAACCGCCACGTGATCCCCCTGCCCACCTTTACCATAAAAAAAGAATTTCCGGGTTACTTGATCGACCCGCTGCGCTCGTTTTTCAGTTTGCCCCCGGAACAGACTCAAAGAGTAGCCTTAGAGCGCTCGATAGTCCGCCCGGTTTACAGCAACCTGGGCAATTTCTATATCACCGAACATGTTGTCAACGACCTGGTCAGCAATATTGTCAGCGAGGTCCCCGGCGTACATAAAGCCAGCCGCATCGAGATAAAAACCGAGGCCGGAAAGATGATCTTAAATGTCGATCTCATCTTTTCGCTGGACCATCTGCCTCCGAAAAATCTTTACGAGATCTCTGCAGAAGTACAACGCAAGCTAAAAGAAGAACTTGAATATATCACCGGTTTTTACCTGGACCAGATTAATATCACGGCAAAAAAACTCCATATCGACCCCAGGTGACAGGGGGACGTTTCTCCTGTCACCTAAACAGGTAGTTTGATTCTCCTCCTTCCTAGCCCTCTCCCCGCCAGGTGTATACTGAGAGGGGATAACGAGAGAAAATAAAGGGATTTACAGCAAAAGTAGTAACCAGAGCTTACCTCCAGGGAAAATGCTACCTCTCTCCCCGGGGGGAGAGAAAACTAAGAGGGAACGCTGAGTAGAAAGGAACTGTTCCCGAACTACTTTTTCACCCGGTGGGGATGGGTGTAGATATTCATCCGCCGGTCGCGGACAAAGCCGACCAGGGTGATATTCAGCGATTCGGCCAGTTCGATGCTCAGCGTTGTCGGCGCCGCCCGCGAGATTAACAGCGGCAGCTGCAACTTCGCCGCCTTAAGCAAAATCTCCGAGCCCAGCCGACCGCTGCAGACGAGCACCTTGTCGTGCAGGGGGATTCCCTGCAGAAGAGACTGCCCGATAATTTTGTCAACGGCATTGTGCCGCCCAATATCCTCACAAAAAATGATGATTTTACGGGTATCGGCCAGGGCGGCGCTGTGCACCCCCCCGGTGGCCTTAAAGATGGCCGCGCTCTCCTGCAGAGAGCTCATCAACGAACAGATCTCTTCAGCCGTGATTGAGATCCCGCCTTCCGGGACCGGCGGGCCAGGTACAACATCGAGGGCGCTGAAAAAGACAACCCCCTTGCCGCCGCCCGAGGTAATAGTATACTTTCCGTAAAGCTGCTCCACCAGGTTGCTTTTATTTTTCAGCGTGACCTCGACCGCATTTCCGTCCTCGCTCATTCGCACCCCGGCCACTTCATCAAGCGAGCTCAGCAGACCCCCGGAGCGTAAAAAGCCCAGAGCCAGGCTCTCTTTTTTATCAGGAGTACAGAGCAGCGTAACCAGTTCTTGTCCGTTAAGGTAGATCGTCAGTGGCGCCTCGACCACCACCTCATCGCCAACTGCACTCCTCTCTCCATCCCGGATCACGTTAATCTCTTTTTTCATAGTCAGCTGAGGCACTGCCACACCCTCCCGGGAGGTGACAGGAGAAACGTCCCCCTGTCACCTCATGGTTTAATCCACCAATTTTGATTGCGATAGCCTTTTTGCAGCTCTTTTAAGTGACTTTTTTTATCTGCGAAACGATCTTTCATCTCCAGCAGCCAACCCTTAAAGTGCTCATCCAGCTCTTGGTCTGAAAAGCGGTTATAATCTGAATCTGTAAAATCTGGACTACCATTGTTTTTTAGAATACCTGTTGACCCGCATATCGGACATTCTACCTGGTTTTCATTAAGCAACCGAAAAAGATCAGATCCACAGGTAGGACATTCCTGGGTTCCAGCCTGATATTCGCGCCCATTAAAAAGCTCCCGCCCTAGAACCTTGGCGTGGCTAATATTTTCAGGGTTCAACAGGGATTCTCCTGGTAGAGTAGCATGGATCTGCCAACAGTCAACCAGTTTCATTCTAAGTAATTTCGGTAAAACAATGCAGGCAGCCTTGGTATAACCCTCCCAGCCTTTAGATCCGTAAGGTATTACTAGAACACAAGGTTTCCCCTGCGTGTCTTGGGCATGATTCTGGGCCCCTATCAGCCGGTCAGTCAACATTTTGTAATAGCCGTGTGGCCCCAGAAAATATACGGGAACTCCAACAATTAGCGCATCCGCCTCTCTAATTTTTTTAATTACAAAATTGAAATCATCTTGAACCAGACAAGCTTTTTCAGGCTGCAGACACCGATAACAGGCCTGGCAGGGTTTTATCTCCAGGTCAGTCAGGCGAATTAGTTCCCGGCTACATTCTTCCGGGATATTATTCATGATTTCTTTAACCAAAATCTCACTGTTACCTAGTTTTCTATTGGAAACAACTAATCCTAAAACCTTTTTCATAATTGAATACCCTCCTCCCATTTTGAACTGTGTGTCCATCCCAATTAATCCGCAATAATAAATCTTTAGCGAAAGAGACTGATCTCTCAACGCCGAAACTGCTTACGTTTCTATTGATATGGGCATGATAGGGGTTTTCCCTCCGAGCGAGCGTGCGTTTACTTTGAATCTTACAACATGTTATCTGCAATGTAAATAAACCTGGTATTGGTTACAGGGCTAACACACGAAATAGTTTTTTAATCTCCCCCATGACCATAAAAGAGCAGACCTTTCTTCCGCCATGTTTTTGGCGTAGTGGAGACCAACGGAAAACAAACCGCTCTAAAAGTTCTCCGGTCCTCCCGGATTATGGCAATCTATTTTCCCATAGTTAGCTTAACATTGTCAGTCCTCATGAAGGTGACAGGAGAAACGTCCCCCTGTCACCTAAAGGAAACGGGCATGATTTAAAGAATACTAAGTGGATGGATGAAAGGGGGCTTTCCGAAAGATGGAGACGATTCTTAATGTGAAGGGCCTGGCTAAAAGTTTTGGCCCCAAGAAGGCGGTTGACAAGATCAGCTTAAGCGTAGCCCGGGGCGAAGTCATGGGGCTGCTTGGTCCAAACGGAGCTGGCAAGACTACCGCCATCCGCATGATTATGGGTATTCTTACCCCCGATGCCGGCGAGATCAGCTTTAATTTTAACGGGCGCGCCCAGCCACTCGATAAAAGCAAGATCGGCTACCTGCCCGAAGAGAGAGGCCTTTACGAAGATGTCAGGGTCTGCGACAACCTGGTTTACCTGGCCGGCTTGAAGGGGAAGCCCGCTACCGAGGCGCGGCAGGAGGCGCTGCAGTGGCTGGAGCGGCTTGACCTGGGCGCTTACGCCGACCAGAAGCTGGAGAAGCTCTCCAAGGGGATGCAGCAGAAGGTGCAGTTTGTGGCCTCGATCTTGCACCGGCCGCCGTTGGTCCTCTTTGACGAGCCTTTTTCAGGCCTCGACCCGGTAAACCAGGATTTCTTTAAAGAGATCATCCGCGAGCTGCAGGCCGGCGGGACTACCGTGCTGCTCTCGGCCCACCAGATGAACCTGGTCGAAGAGCTCTGCGATTCGATCTTTTTAATTAACCACGGGCGCGAGGTCCTCTCGGGGAAGCTGCAGGAGATCAAGGAGAGCTATAAAGAAAATATTGTCGAGCTGCGCTTCGACCCGGCCGAAGATAGTACCTTTCTGAAGATGATTCCAGGGCTGCGGATACTGCAAGAGCAACCCGGGTGGGCAATAATGCGCTACAGCGGCAGCGCCGGCATCAACCCCCTGCTGCGGGAGCTCGGTTCAAAGCTGACAGTTAGCGCAATCACCGTGGAGAAGCCGCCACTGCACGAGATCTTCATCGAAACCATCCGCAAAAGAGGTGAAGATATTGAAGTGGCTTAATGTATTCAAGGTCTTTCGCTGGGAGTTTCTGAAAAATCTGAAAAGCCCGGTTTTCCTGGTGACAACCCTGATGATGCCATTAATCATGCTCTTGGCGGCCGGGATCAGCTATTATTCCAGCGTCAGCGTCTCCAAAGAAGAGCAACAAGTTGCAATCATCGATGAAACCGGGGAGTTCTTTCCCTACCTGGAATCTAAACTAGCTACCTCCCCGGTAAAAGTAACCCTGCATGAGCCCGCACAGCGGGAGCAACTGGCCAAACAAGTTGAAGAGAGAGAGCTGAACGGCTACCTAATTATTACCGCAGAGAACGTGCAAAGCGGGATGATCGATTACTTCGTCCGCGATGCCAAAGAGATGAACTCGATGGCCCTCGATGAGGCGGTCACGGCAGCGCTAACCCGTTACCGGATGGAGAAGACTGGCCTGACCGCGCAGGAGATCGACCTGGTCACTGCACCGGTAGTTCTTCATCCGCGCAGCGTAAGCGGTGAAGAGGTCTCTGTAGCTGCGGCTATTGCCCCATTCTTTTTTAGCATGGTCTTGGTTATCGCCGTAATGATCTCGGGACAGGTGCTCATGTATGGAGTGCTCAAGGAGAAGCGCAACCGCATCGTCGAGATACTGCTCTCATCGGTAAGCGCGCTCGATCTGCTGCTCGGTAAAATTCTCGGCTTCGGCCTTCTCGGCCTGCTACAGATCGGGATCTGGATGATAGCAGGGCTGGGCGTGGCCAGCCGCTTTCTCGACCTGAGACAGCTGGGGATAAGCCCGGCAGAGCTCTTTCCGATGGTGCTCTTCTTTGTTGGCGGCTACGTCATGTTCGCCGCCCTTTTTGCAGCCATGGGAGCAACGATGAAAGATGCCGAAGGGGGCAGCCAGACGCAGGGGATGGTCTTACTCATCCCCATGATCCCTATGTTCGCCTCGGGGTCGATTTTACTCTCTCCCAATGCAACATGGGTGCGCGTTTTCAGCTATATCCCAATCTTTACCCCGACGACCATGCTGATGCGCATCGCCGCCACCACCCTGCCCTGGTGGGAAATAGCCGCCACCTTCGCCGTTTTGATGCTCGGGGTAGCTTTCTTTATCTACCTCGGCGCACGCATCTTCAGCCGCGGCCTACTGCAATTCGAGCGGACGATCTCCTTTAAAGAGATCGGGAAAATGATGCGCAAAAATTATTAAACGTAACGTCGGAGGTGACAGGAGAAACGTCCCCCTGTCACCTCAGGGCACCGGCGCTGCATCTAAGTTTTTTCCTTGGTTCTTTTCTTGCGTAAAACTGACCTACATTTTCCTGTTAACAGCAATACCTTTCTGCGAGTGTAAAGGACGCAGATAGGCTCCCCAGTAAGTTGTTGCCACAAACCCGGCCCCACCGATGATATTACCGATGGTCACGGGAATGAGGTTATTCAAGAAGAAACCCTTCATGGTCAGCCCCTGGATGATAGCAGGATCAAGCAAGCCGAGCAGGGCTTCTTGATTTGCCAGCACCAGGCCCATGGGGATAAAATACATGTTGGCGATACTGTGCTCAAACCCGGCGGCAACAAATGCGGCAATGGGGATCATAATGGCTAGAATCTTACCGATGATATCCCGGCTGGCATTGGAGAGCCAGACCGCCAGGCAGACCAACCAGTTACAGAAGATCCCTCTAAAAAGAGCTTCTACCCAGGGAAGAGATGCTTTGGCCGCGGCGACATTCACCGCACGGGCGCCGATAGCTCCGCCGTTGGCCTTCCAGATTCCCGAGTAGTAAAAAAGGAAGACTACCAAAAGAGAGCCGACAAAGTTAAACAGATAGACCCAAAACCAGTTGCTGAGAAGCTGTTTCCCGGTAACCTTCTTCTCTAAATACCCGGTCATGACCATGCAGTTCCCGGTAAAGAGCTCTGCGCCGCCGATGATAACCAGGATCAGACCAAGGGAGAAAGAGATCCCCCCGACCATACGGGTCAAGCCGTCTCCGACAAAAGCCGCCAGGTCGTTGGTAATGATCGTGAACATAATCGCGCCAAGAGCAATGTAGGCGCCGGCAAGGATGGCCAGCAGGATCAAAGATTTCATGTTGATCGCACATTTGTTCTCGGCCACTGTAATCATTGATTTGGCTATCTCTGCCGGAGGGCTGAACGAGGCTACCGGAGTAGTCGCCGGTTTGGACGCTGGGGTCGCCCCCACTTCGATGTTTAGCTCCATGCTGCCGAGACACTCCTTTCTTTTAGACTCGGTGCACCCGATTTTTAGCAGAAAATCGGGGTTGACCGAGCGGTTGAAAGCAGCCAGCTCGCAGTAGGAAACCGGGCCTGACACCGAATCGTACTCCTTCCAAAATTGACACTTGTTGGCCATAGTATAAAACCTCCTTCACTAATTTGTTTTTCTCTTTTTACCTGTTTAGCAGCGCAAAGCCTGTGCCCAGTAACTTTTAGTATGAAAAATAAAGATCCCCTTTTAAGCCGAGGATGCTTAAATTTGCATGGAACAGTCACCGGCATCTGTATTAATTTTTAATCTTCTCCAACTAATCTTATAATCTCTAATCTTCTTCAACTCTTTTATTTATCCTGCTTAAAAGTATAAAAAGTTTCTACAAGCAAATGCTTAATGGCAGGAGGTGATCAATTGATGGTTCAGTTAACCCAAAAAGAGCGGCTTCTCCTGGAGGACCAGAAGGCGCATGAAGAGCTCTGCATCCTGAAGTACAGATCATATGCAGAGCAGGCTAAGGACGCGCAGCTACAGCAACTCTTTACTTCCTATGCCGGGCAGGAGCAACAGCACCTGGACACGATCAACCAGGTTTTAGCAGGGCAGCAGCCGGCTATGAGCCCGGGGCAGCAGCAACAAGAACAGCAAGGACAGCCAGCCCCGGGAGGTTCACTTGGAAAACCGCTTACAGCAGATGCGCAAAACGACACGGCGCTATGCCAGGATATGCTCTCCACTGAAAAATATATCTCGGCCACCTACAATACCGCCATCTTCGAGATGACCGATGCAAACATTCGACAGGCGCTTAACCATATCCAGAAAGAAGAGCAACAGCACGGTGAAGGGATCTTCAACTACATGCAGAGTAAAGGGTACTACCAACCGAAGTAAGAACCGGTGCCATTTGTTACAATAAACGGTATAAAACGGGGCACCCCCAGCCGGTGGCCCCGTTTTCATTTTTGCTTTAACTCCCGGACAGCAGCTGCTCTACCAGGTTGAGTATAGAAAAATGGCCGCCGGTCAATGCCGCCATCTGCGTCTCGCGGCCAAAGATGCAATCTCGGATCTCGGGAGCGGTTAAGGATTCGCCAGCCAACCGGTTCACCTGCTCGCGCAGTCCGTGCAGGTAGGCCAGGAAGTTGCGAATCGAGCTCTTCCCTTCAGTAAAAACCCGGCCGAGCGAGGTGAAAAGAGTCATTTCTTCCGCCGGTAAGGAGAGTAAATTTTCCAACGAGGCGAGAATGCCATCAATATCTTCGTCGGCCCGAAGCATCTTTAGATTCTCTGAAACAAAGAGATCTCCGCTAAAACACCAGCCCTGCTCCGGCTCAAACAGAGAAATATGATCGGGTGAGTGGCCCGGTGTTTCAAGTACCCAAAAAGTGTAGCGGCTGGTGCTAATACGAGCGGGGACCAGCTGCACCTCTGTCGGCTCCGGATAGCCCCAGACCATCTCCTGGTACTCGCGCAGCGGCAGACGGCTGTTGATCAGAGGCAGAGCCAGCGAGTGGGCATAGATTTTCAGGCCCAGTTCCTGCTGGATGAAAGAATTTGCACCAACATGATCTTCATGATGATGCGTATTTACTACCTGCCTTACTTCTTGCTCCCTAAGAAATTCACCCAGCTCGTCCACGGTATAGGCACAGCCAGTATCAATGAGCAGGCCGTCCACCAGATAGGCAGAAGTCCAGTACAGCACGGTCCCGTCCATCTCCCGCCCCATCATGATCTGGGTAACTTCACCAAGGGGGTTCACCTTTAACACACCAGTTCCTCCTTTGTTGTTAAAACAGCTCTTTTTGGACCAGGGGCAAGTCCCGCATGGTTACGATCCCAAGAAGAGGCTCGGCTAGGCTGCCGGAGGAGGTAATCAGGATCGCATCCAGCCTTCTGCCCTGCTGGTAATAGCGGTAAAAAAGATCTTGGACTTCAAACAAGGTGGCTACTGCGCTGATAAACCTAAAATTATCGTCATGCTCTGTATATTTCAAAACCTCTTTTACCGCGGTCTCTTCTGAGAAAACCTTCTTTTCAAAACATTTTCCTAACCAGCGGGTAATTGTATTGGTGGTTAGAAGCGCCACCGTAATGCCCTTTTCGGCAACCGGCAACTGGGAAAGCGAATAGTGGTATAAAAGCTTGACCGCTTTGTCAATCGGATCTTGAACATCGACTGTCAGGACATTCTTTTTAAATAGCGGCAGCACCCGGGGCGGCTCCACCAGGTGTGTGGCAATCCGCTCGATTGCAGCCACAGCCTCGTCATCCGGCTCAGCAATGACCCGCCCATCGGTGCGGTTATGGACGATGGCATTTCGCAGCTCACCAAATTCCAATAGGTCAACCTTGTACTGCCTCACCAGCGGCTCGCTCTTGCAAGCACATCTGACCAGTTCAAAAAACTTTAAATACCGATCCGGAGCCACTATTTTTCGTAAACTCTGCTCGATCTGAGCGTAGGCATTAAGAAAACGGTCGGCGTTGCTTATCAACTTGTTCATCTCAGTAATATCTTAGTGTTTATCATTATTTATGTGACTATTTCGACAGAACCTAATTTAATCCTTCCCCCGGCCATCCCTATTTTCCCTATTTATCCCTAATCCTTCCTGCTAGATTGTTTCTGAAACCTGCCCATTATCGCTTACGACCAGCCCCCCCTGCCGCCGCGAAGCCCTTCTTGCCAGTGCCCCCTCCCATTTCATTTTTTAACAATATAATGATTTTTTATACTTTTTAAGCAGGTATTTATTTATCTTTGGCGAAATACCAAGTTGCCAAAGCATAAACAAGGGTAAAAGTAGTGGGCCTGTTGGGAGGGTACTGTTTACAGTATAGACTGCTTTCCAGATTAAAAACCGGTGTAGAATGGGAGATGAAGTTATGGTTATTTTTAACAGCTGGCTTGGAGAGCTAAAGGATAACCGGCATAATGACAAAAACAAGGCAGCTGACATCAATGGGTTAAATGTGCCTGAAACTGTTGGCGAGGATAAGATTAAGGCGATTATCGGTTGGGGCGGGATTGTTCTAGCAGATGATACAGTAGATATTGTTGAGTCCATGCAAGCCTATTTTAAGTCTGTCAATGAGGAATCTTGCGGACGATGTACACCCTGTCGCGTAGGAACAAAAGCAATCCTTAAGATACTAACATCTATTGTTAATGGTGAAGGAGAGGAAAAGGATCTTATTTTATTATCAGAGCTTGGACGCTTGACCCAAAACGCTGCCCATTGTGAGCTGGGACGCACTGCACCTATTGCTTTACTTCAATCCCTAGAATATTTCAAAGATGATTTTTTAAAACGGATTGAGAATGGAAAAAGAACTTCTAACGGTAACCGCTACCGGTCGGTACTGGCTACCCCCTGTGTCAACGGCTGTCCTGCCCACGTCAAGATCCCTGATTATGTAGGTTTTTGTGATGAAGGAAGGTGCACCGAGGCCCTGGATGTTATTTTTGATAAAACCCCCCTGGTCGGCGTGCTTGGAAGAATCTGTGTCCACCCCTGTGAAGATAACTGCCGCCGGCAAAATCTGGATGAAGCTATCTCTATCCGGGCCGTAAAACGGTTCATCTCTGATTTCGAAAAAGAACTTGACTATACTCCGGAAGTCATACCGGAGCCGAAAAAGAATAAAAAAGTGGCTATTATCGGCTCGGGGCCGGCAGGCTTAAACGCCGCCTATCAACTTTCAAAACGCGGCTACGATGTTACTATTTTGGAAGCCCTGCCTGTTGCCGGGGGAATGTTATATGCCGGCATCCCCAGTTACCGTCTACCCCGGGATATCCTGGAGGAGGAGATCAAGGTCGTCGAGGATATGGGTGTAGAGATCAGGTTAAATACTCGCGTTGGTAAAGAGGTCCTGTTTGAAGAGCTGACCAGGGAATATGATGCCCTTTTAATAGCCTGCGGCCTTCATGAGAACACAGCTATGGGTGTTGAGGGAGAAGATGCCGGCTACGAAGGATATATGCCCGGGGTCCATTACTTGCGTAAAATGAACCTGGGCCAGCCCGTAGAAATAGGCGAAAAGGTTGCCGTAGTAGGCGGAGGCAATGTGGCGATGGACTGTGCCCGTTCCGCACTTCGCTTGGGGGCAAAAGAAGTAACCTTAGTCTATCGCCGTTCGCGGGCGGAAATGCCTGCCAACATAAGCGAGATTGAAGCGGCAGAGGCAGAAGCAATTAAATTTCAATTTTTAACAAACCCCTCTAAAATAATCGCCGAAAATGGCAAGGTAACCGGGCTGGAATGCCTCCGTATGGAGCTGGGCGAGCCTGATGAAAGCGGACGTCGCCGTCCTATCCCAATCCAGGGCTCAGAATTTATCCTGCCGGTGGACACGGTTATCCCGGCGATAGGGCAAAAAGGTGATTTCGCTTTTCTCCCGCAGGATGTAAAAACAAAAAATGTAATTGAAGTAGATCCGCTGGTCCTGACAACTTCAGTAAAGGGTGTTTTTGCCTGTGGAGATGCAGTTTTAGGCGCGCGTACTGTCGTTGAAGCTGTGGCCAGCGGTAATAAATCGGCCGAAGCCATTGATCGCTACTTAACTGAAGGAAAGATTCAACCAACAGAAGACGACTATCTCCAATCCATAGTCGAGGTACTAGGAGCCTATGATCCGGACGAAAGTGTCGGTGTGGTTGGAAAAAAGAGACGCGGACAAGAAACAGTATTGCCTGTCGCAGATAGAGTAGGCAACTTTAACGAGGTTGAACTCGGACTTGAAACCCCGGTAGCAATTGAAGAAGCGAAGCGTTGTCTACAGTGTCGTCGATTAGTCCTTGTGGTTACTTGAAGAAGTAGGTAAGGATTAAGTTTAAGCTATGTCTGGAGGGGTAAAAGCATGGAAAATGTAACGTTAAAAATCGATAACCAACAGGTTGAAGTTGCTGCAGGCACTACCATTCTGGAAGCGGCTAAAATGATCGGTGTAGAGATCCCTACACTTTGCTACTTGAAAGATCTTAACGAGATTGGCGCCTGTCGTCTCTGTGTTGTCGAAATAAAGGGAGCCAAGGCCCTGGAGGCTGCCTGCTTGACCGAGGTTGCTCAAGACATGGAGGTTTGGACAAATACGCCTTCTGTGCGCGAAGCACGGAGATTGAACCTGGAATTAATCATTTCCAACCATCCCCTGGAATGCCCTACCTGTATTCGTAATACAAATTGCGAGCTGCAAAAACTAGCCGGCACTTTTGGCATCAGGGAAGTGCGCTTTCCCCAGGTGAGCGTAAAACGGCCCGCCGACAGGTCGTCACCAGCCATTATCCAGGAGCCGGACAAGTGTATCCTTTGTCGCCGTTGTGTGGCAATATGCAGCAAGGTTCAGACCGTCAACGCAATGGCGGTCCATAACAAGGGCTCTGATCTTTTAGTGGCCCCGGTGTCCCAGCTACCGCTGGCTGAAACAGCCTGCGTCCAGTGCGGACAGTGCACCCTGGTCTGCCCGACAGGTGCTCTTTACGAAAATGATCAGACCGAGGAAGTTTGGGCAGCCCTGGCAGACCCCAAGAAGCATGTTGTGGTTCAGACAGCCCCGGCAACACGCGTTTCTTTAGGGGAAGAGCTGGGGATGGAACCCGGTGCCATTGTAACAGGGCAAATGGTAGCCGGGCTAAGAAGACTTGGCTTTGATAAAGTTTTTGATACTGATTTTAGCGCAGATTTGACCATCATGGAAGAAGGAAGCGAATTGATTCACCGGATTCAAACCGGCGGGACCCTGCCTATGCTTACCTCTTGCAGCCCGGGATGGATTAAATTCATCGAGCATTTCTATCCAGAGTTGCTTCCCAATCTTTCCACTTGCAAATCTCCGCAGCAGATGCTCGGAACGCTCACTAAAACCTATTACGCGGAAAAAGCAAAGATCGATCCCGCAGATATAGTTATGGTTTCGTATATGCCCTGCACAGCCAAGAAGTTTGAGGCTCAACGGGAAGAGATGACGGACAGCGGCTACCAGGATGTTGATATTGTCTTGACCACCCGCGAAGTTGGCCGCAT
This sequence comes from Bacillota bacterium, assembly GCA_012797175.1. Taxonomy (GTDB): domain Bacteria; phylum Bacillota; class Dethiobacteria; order DTU022; family DTU022; genus JAAZPQ01. The sequence goes on along the minus strand of JAAZPQ010000109.1, from coordinate 11,188 downwards.
GCTACGCCAGTCCGGAATCGACTTTAGCAGCCTGCCCGATGAAGATTATGACGACCCCTTGGGAATTTCCACCGGAGCCGGGGCTATTTTCGGAGCTACGGGGGGGGTTATGGAAGCAGCCCTGCGGACGGCTTACGAGTTGATTACCGAAGAGGAGCTTGCAGATATTAATTTTACCGCGGTCAGGGGGCTGGACGGGGTTAAAGAGGCCACTGTAGAGGTAGGAGAGCTGACGGTAAAAGTAGCGGTAGCTCACAGTCTTGGCTATGCCCGTGAATTGCTGGATGCAGTTAAAAGAGGCGCTGTCGACTACCACTTTATCGAAATCATGTGCTGTCCCGGCGGCTGTATCGGCGGCGGCGGCCAGCCTATCCCCACCAACCTGGAGATCAGGGGAAAGCGGATCGCGGCAATCTATACAGCTGACGAGCGCATGAGCCTGCGTAAATCACATCTGAACCCGGCTATCAAGGAACTGTATAAGGATTTCTTAAAAGAGCCTCTCGGGCAGAAATCTCATGATCTTCTGCATACGCATTATACGCCCCGGGAGAAACCGGAACCGGTAAAAGTGCCCGTTGCTAAAAAAGTATTGCCATAGAAAGGGGAACGGGTATTGTCTATTTTACTGACCTGTTGAGCAAAGCTTAGCAGGAAGGTGTTGAAAAACGACTACTTTTTCCTGAAATCAGGAGAGCTCTTCTCTGCGGCGAGGGAAAAGATAAAGCCTGCTTTTCTTTACCGGGGAAAGCAGGACTTTTCATTTTAAGGAGAGATATGGTGGAAGCACGAATCGGCTTGGTTGGTATTTTAGTACAAAATCGCAACAAACCGGTCGTAGACCGGATCAATAATATTTTAAATGAATATTCCGAGGTTATTGTCGGACGCATGGGGATACCGTACCGCGAAAAGGACGTCGCCGTTATCTCTTTAATTGTTGATGGAAACACGGACGATATCGGGGCCCTGACCGGAAAACTAGGTCATATTCCCGCTGTAAAGGTAAAGACTGCCTTTATAAAAAAGTAAACTTGAAAGGTTGTTTGGCCGGTTCATACCGGGGTCGGTTACCGGGTAAATTTAAAATATAACCAGAAAGGGGTCGGTCTTTTTGAAGCGCAGGCATCTTGTGGGGGTAGTCCTTTGTTTAATGCTTCTCCTTCTACCGGGATGTGGGGAAAAAGCAGAAGAACCCGGCGAAATTAATATCGGCGTAATGCGTGGGCCAACCGGAATGGGTATTGTTCATTTAATGGAAGAAGATGCTTATAATATCGAAGTGGTTGGAAGCCCTGATGATCTAATCGGCAAAATTATAAACGGAGAAATAGATCTAGCAGCGGTGCCTCCTAATCTTGCCGCCATTCTTTACCAACGGACCGAGCAAAATATAGAATTGCTTGCCATCAACACCCTCGGCGTGCTCTATATTCTAGAAGATGGCGAAGAGATCAATTCTATTACCGACCTGGCCGGAAGGACATTATACGCCAGCGGTAAAGGTGTTATTCCGGAATATGTGATCCTCTACTTGTTAAAGGCACATGGCCTGGAAGCCGGCCGGGACGTAATTCTTGATTTTAGCACACAGCATGCCGACCTGGCTGCAACAACAGCTGCCGGTCAACACGATCTTGCTTTACTACCTCAACCTCATGTCACCAGCGTATTAATGCAAAATCAAGATTTTAGAATTGCCCTTGATATAACCGAGGAATGGAAAAATGTTACCGGCAGCGAACTGCCCATGGGAGTCATTATTGCCCAAAAAGAATTTATCGACAACTATGAAAGCTCGCTGCTGACTTTCCTGGAGAAGTATGAGCAATCGATTCAACTTGTTAATGAAAACGTAGCAGAATCGGCTGCCTTAATTGCCAAGCACGACATTTTGCCCAATCCTGAAGTCGCCGCAGAGGCCATCCCTTTATGTAACATAGTGTACATCGATACTGAAAAGGGTAAGCCTTACCTGGAAGAGCTTTTCAGCATACTCTATGAATTTAACCCCGATTCTATCGGAGGGAAGATACCAGATGATAAGTTCTACTACTGCCCATAAAAAAGTGATCCAAAGCATTTTAGGAATCCTTTTCTGGCTTGCTGCCTGGCAAGCCATTTATTTTATTGTCCAAAATGATATACTGGTCCCCGCACCCCTGGAAGTATTTTCACTTCTTGGAGAGCTAATACTTGTTAAGTCTTTTTGGAGCAGCATCTTTTTTACTATTTTCAGGGTTTTCGCGGGTATATTTTTAGCGGTAGTTTTAGGGACGGTGCTGGGCATAAGTTCAGGATTAAATCGTTTTCTCTATGAACTTATCGCGCCCCTGGTCGTAGCTGTTAAATCCACCCCGATTATGTCTTTTATCATTGTCGCCTTAGTCTGGTTCGGTTCCGGTAATGTCCCCATCTTTATCTGCTTTTTAATTGCTTTTCCGATAATCTGGACGAATATTTGGGAAGGCATCAATAATGTCGATATAAAACTGCTGGAGATGGCGAAGGTGTTTCAAGTAAGCAGGTTTAAAATTTTAACCAGTATCTACCTTCCTCAAATCAAACCTTATTTTATTTCCGGATTTTTAACCATCATCGGGTTGGGATGGAAGGCAACTGTAACGGCCGAGGTTATCAGTCATCCTGTGCATGCCATCGGAAGCGGCCTGTATAATGCCCGGGTTTCGATAAACACCGTTGCACTTTTTGCCTGGACCCTGGCCATTATTGGAATCAGCCTCCTGATAGAAAAGACGCTTATCTACCTGCTTGAAAAATCGCAAGGATCGCAAGGGAGGAAGATAGATAATGCCGGTTAAGATTGTAAACTTAAGTAAATCATATAACGGTTTACAGGTCATCAGAAATTTTAACTTTACCTTTGAAGAAGGTAAAATCTATTGCCTGTTTGGACCTTCGGGGTGCGGTAAAACAACCCTTTTACATATTATTGCTGGAATTCTCCCCTTTGACAGCGGGTTCATGGTCGGACTGGAAAACAGAAGAATTGCAGTTGTTTTCCAAGAAGATAGGTTGCTCCCCTGGCTTACGGCTGCTGATAATATTAAATTTGTAACAGGTACCCAGGATTCAGCTGTTGAAAAGTATTTAAAGGCGGTCGGCCTGGAGGAATTTAAAAATTATTTTCCTGATCAGTTAAGCGGCGGCATGAAAAGAAGAGTCGCTATCGCCAGAGCGCTGGCTTTTAAGGGCCAGTTACTGCTCATGGATGAACCCTTTAAAGGAATTGACGAAAAACTAAAAAGGAAGATCATGAATACAATTTTAGCTGATAAAAACAGCCGGCAAATTGTAATCTTTGCCACACATAACAGGGGTGAAGCCAGGTACATGGCCGATGAAATATTAAACTTTAATATAAATTCCTTGTTTAGATAAAAACGGTACTCATCTATTCTCGGTAAAGAGGAACCTGCCGAAAACCATGGTGGTAAAAGAAAGGTTGCAGCACGTTGATAATCGCAGCTTTGGCGGCCTCATTAAGAAGCCGCGAGCGGTTTCGTACAAGAAAGCTCTAGGGTATAATGTAGCCAAGGAGGAAAAGAATAAATAATGATTCCAATTAGGGATACCGCTCCGCGCTACCGCTTCCCAATAATAAACATTGGCCTGATCTTGCTAAATGTCTACATCTTTATTCAACAGCTGACACTACCGCCGGAGCAGCTTTACTGTTTTATCTATACATACGGCACCGTCCCTGCAAACCTGACCGGCAGCCTTCTCAGTATCCTGGAGCCTGGCTTCTCTTTTTCAACCTTTTTGGCAGCCGCCGTCCCGCTGGTCACCGCCAACTTTTTACACGGCGGCTGGCTTCACCTTATCGGTAATATGCTCTATCTCTGGATTTTCGGAGACAATATCGAGGGTACGCTCGGCCACCTGAAATACCTGCTGCTCTACCTCTTCATGGGCGTGGCCAGCCAGCTTTTTCATATCTTCAGCGACCCCTTCTCCACAACTCCCCTCGTCGGCGCCAGCGGCGCCATCGCCGGGGTCTTAGGCGCTTACTTTATTCTCTTTCCCTACGCTCGCATCCTCACCCTGGTGCCGATAGGGTTTTTTATCACCTTTGTCCAGATGCCGGCGGTGATCTTTCTGGGTTTTTGGTTCATTCTACAACTTTTAAACACCTGGATGCAGGGTGCGGCCATAGGGGTCCAGGCGGTAGCCTGGTGGGCCCATATCGGTGGATTTATCGTCGGCCTCGGGATCGGGGTCTTGGCTAAAAAAAGGCTTGTGACAAAATACCGTTATTAATACTGTTTAAAGCAGCTAGACCACCAGCACGGGGGTAAAGTCAACCCCGTCGGAGGCAACAAAACGGTAGGTCACGCCGCCGCGGGTGCCTTGAAAAAGCTTCTCCCGGCCTTCGTCGTGGACATGGCCGAAAACACAGTGCTTAACCCCGTAACGCTCCAGCAATTCGGTAAAACCGCTGGAGTCGCCCTGGCGGTTGAAAGGCGGATAATGCAAGGCGGCAATAATGCGCTTCTGCCCTGCTTTAAGGGCACTGTCCAGTGAAAGCTTTAGCCGCCCAAGCTCGCGCCGATAGATCTTCTCATCGTGCTCTTCGTCAAAACCATCCTCTCCGGGACAGAGCCACCCCCTGGTACCGCAGACGGCCCAGCCCTCAAAGATAAAATGATCGTTTTGCAGGGCGACAAGGCCGGGCGGCAGGGCCGCGCGCACCTTGCTAATGGAAGACCACCAGTAATCGTGGTTTCCGCGCACGAGAAGCTTGCGTCCCGGCAGCGCGGCCACCCAGCCAAGATCGGCCAAGGCTTCGGGTAGCTGCATCGCCCAGGAGATATCACCGGCCACGATTACCAGGTCGTCTTCGTCGACATTACAGCACCAGTTTGCCGCAATTTTTTCTGCATGATTCTCCCATGCATTTCCAAAAATATCCATGGGCTTGGATTGATCATGAGAAAGATGTAGATCAGCGATAGCCCAGATAGCCATAGATATGCTCACCTCGCTACAGGTTAACGTTTCTATCTTACTATGAATCTCCATGTTTGACAAAAATAAATTAGGTTTTTTAAAAACTTTTAGTTTGCAATTTTTCAATAAAATGATATAATGTCAGCATATATATAAGAAGATGATACTTTAAAACTTTTACCGGGAGGGTTTATCGTGACTAAGTCGGCTAAGCCAGCTTCAACTAAACGCAAACGACCACGGCGTTATCTGCGTAGCCGGATCACGCGCAACTTGATACTAGAGACAGCCCAGGAAGTTTTCTTAAGCGACGGTTATTCTAAAACCACGATCGCCAAGATTAGCGAAATGGCTAATGTAGGCTACGGGACCGTCTACAGCCATTTCAAGGGAAAAGATGACATTCTCAGCAAGGTGATAGATAATGTCCTCGAAGACTTTTACGCTCTGCTGAATATCGAGTTTGCCCCCACCACCGTGGAGGAAGCAAAAAAGATCTTCCACAACATCATGCTAACCGCCTTCAAACTGTCCGAGCAGCACCGCCCCATCATGAAGGTCTACCAGCAGGCGTTAGGACAATCCGAAACGATTGCCGAACACTGGCAGGGGGTCAAAGACTACTTTACCAAGAATGCCAAGATGTCGATCATCTATGCACAGAAAAAAGGATTAGCCAAACAGTTTGACCCGCTTATCGGTTCTAAGGCCTACATATTATTGGTCGACCGCTTTATCTGGGAAGTGGTCAACGAGCGGGAGAAGGACGTGGAGCACCTAAGCGACGTCCTCACCGACATGGTCTTCCAGGGATTCTTTAACTAGCCGGATCAGAAGTAAAAAAAAGAGATCACTTGCGAATTTACACAGCGGGTTAAACCGGTGATGCCGGTTAGCCCGCTGTCTGGATGACCCGTTTTTCGGTAACCAGCCAATCCATGCGCCGATCCCAAGGCTCAACCGGAACCTGGCGGACAATCTGCAGCTCAAAAGCCAGGGCTACCAGGGGCACGCCGGGGCGGAGCCGCTCAAAGAAGCGATCGTAATAACCGCCCCCGTAACCGAGCCGGTTGCCCTGCAGATCGAAAGCTACCCCTGGAACGATTAGCAGGTCGATATGCTCAGGATTAACCGGGCGCAACGCTTCAGGCCGGGGTTCGGGAATATCGTAGGCCCCGGGGGCAAGGTCCTTTTCGAAATCAAGCAGCTGTGAAGGAATCAGTTTACGCTCTTCGGGCAGCGACTTGGGGACAAGTACCCGGTTACCCCGGGCAAGGTTATCTTCAACCATCTCGCGGGTCTCTACTTCGCTGCGAAAAGAAAGAAAAAACATGATCGTCTGGCTTTCCTTTTTCTGATAGAAGGGCAGCCGGGCGAGTTGCTGGGCGATATCCCTGCTTTTGGCTAAAATCTCTTCTGCAGTAAGGCTGTCCCTTCGGGCAAAAATCTCTTTGCGCAGGGCGCGTTTAGACATTGGTTTCTCCTTTACCGGTTTTTTTAAATTTTTACTTAGTCTTTCCCGTCTTCGCTCTCTTCTTTTCCTGGTTGGTCGAGCTGTACCAGCCGGTAGCGACGGCTGCCGAGCCCCATTTTTTCAGCATAGGCCAGCTTAACCCGGTAGTCGGCTTTTGGATAAAGCGTCAGAAATTTATCGTCGCCGCGTTCATAAGCATCCGGCAATGCCGAACCGGCGATCCCGGGCCGGGCATTGATCAGATCTACCGCCGCCTGGTCTGCCGCCACCGGATCTGTCGAAGCAAGGAGGCCAATATCGGGAACTATCGGCAGATCGCTCCAGCTGTTGCAATCGCAGTCGGGGATCACATCGAGCAGAAAATTGAAAAAGACGGCGGCGCCTCTCTTGCCCTGCATCGTACCGCAGGCAAATTCAACCATGCGCTCAGATAGCTCGGGTAAAGCAGTGCGCCACTGTACCTTCACCGCTCCGTGCCTGCATGAAACAACGCATTCGCCGCAACCGGTACACTTTTCAGGATTAATCCGGGCCACCCCATCTTGATCATCAGCCAGCACGATCGCTTCCGAAGCACACCACCGTATACAGTTCCCGCAACGACGACATTTTTCAGAATTGATCACCGGTTTAACTGCCGAATGCATCTTCTGCTTGCCGGTACGGCTGCTGCAGCCCATGCTTAAGTTTTTAATCGCTCCTCCGAATCCGGTCATCATATGGCCCTTCACATGAGAGAGGACTAGCAAAAGATCTGCCTCCACCACCGCCGCACCGATCTGAACGCTGTTAAAATGCTTCCCCTCGATCGCGACATTGTAGTAGCCATGGCCACGCAGCCCGTCCAGGATCAAGAGCGGCGCCCCCACGGTGGCATAGCTGAAACCGTGCTGCAACGCTGTCTCGAGATGATCCACCGCATTGGTGCGCCCCCCGGTGTAAAGGGTGTTACTGTCGCATAAAAAAGGCTTGCCGCCCGCCTCCTTAACCTTCTCCACAATCCGGCGCACCAGGACCGGGTTTAAAAAAGCAGTGCCGCCTCTCTCGCCAAAGTGAAGCTTAATCGCCACCAGGCTGTGCGGGCGGATTAGCTTGGCTACGCCGACCCGGTCAAAAAGAAGATCCACCTTTTTCACCAGGCTCTCACGGTGAGATTGGGCCCGGCTACCGGCAAAATAGACTTTGGGCAGAGTGATCGAGGCTCCCTCCTTAATATTGTTAATTAATAATCGTTGAGCTTTAGTAAGCCCTGGCAAAGTAGACTAACTCGGCCGCCTTTTCACCGCAGACCAGGCAGCTTTCATGCTCCAGCTGCCGGTTAAAGGGGATGCAGCGAATGGTGGCCTTGCTCTCCTCCTTTGCCTTAAGCTCGCATTCCTCACGACCGCACCACGAGGCCACGTAGAAACCGTAGTCGTGCTCCATCACCTGCAGAAACTCATCGTAGTCGGCGCCGCTACGGGTATGCTCCTGCTGATATTGCAGCGCCCGCCGGTAAAGATCTTCCTGCAGCTGATCTAAAAGCAGCGGCAGCCGGCGGGGTAGCTCGGTCCACGAGAGCGTCTCCTTATCCCCGTTGTCCCGCCGCACCACGACCACCTGCTCTTTCTGCAGATCTCGGGGGCCCAGCTCGATGCGCAGCGGGACACCTTTCATCTCCCATTCGTTAAATTTCCAGCCGGGCGAATAACCTTCGCGATCGTCGAGCTTCAGGCGAATACCGGCCTGCTGCTGTAGTATCCCGGTAAGGCGGTGAGCCGCCGCCAGCACCTCGTCTTTGGCCTTCTTAGAGAGGATCGGCACCATCACCGCCTGGAGAGGCGCGATCTGCGGCGGCAGCACCAGGCCGCGATCGTCCCCATGAACCATGATCAATGCGCCGATCAGCCGCGTGGAGACCCCCCACGAGGTCTGCCAGACATACTTCAACGTATCGTCCTGGTCCAGGTAAGTGATATCGAAAACCCTGGCAAAATGCTGCCCCAGGTTGTGCGAAGTGCCAGCTTGCAACGCCCGCCCGTCGCGCATCAACCCTTCGATGGTATAGGTACGCAGGGCCCCGGCAAATTTTTCTCGCTCCGACTTGCGGCCGGCAATCACCGGGATAGCCATCTCGGTTTCTAAAAATTCCTGGTAAAGGCCCAGTATCTTTAAAGCCTCGGCCTCGGCCTCTTCTTCGGTGCGGTGGCAGGTATGCCCCTCCTGCCACAAAAATTCAGAGGTACGCAAGAAAGGCCGGGTCACCTTCTCCCAGCGGACTACATTACACCATTGGTTGATCAGCAGAGGCAGATCACGCCATGACTGGATCCAGCGCGAATAAAAGTCGCAGATAATCGCTTCAGAGGTAGGCCGCACCACCAGCGGCTCGCTAAGCTTCTCATCGCCCCCCCGGGTGACCAGAGCCACCTCTGGGGCGAAACCTTCAACATGCGCCGCCTCCTTCTGGAGCAACTGCTGCGGGATAAACAGGGGAAAATAGGCATTCTGGTGGCCGGTCTCCTTGATCCGCCGGTCCAGAAGCTCCTGGATCTTCTCCCAGATGGCATACCCGTAAGGACGGATCGCCATGCACCCCTTCACCGGAGCGTAATCCATCATCTCGGTCTTTAAAACCACGTCAATATACCATTGCGAATAGTCCACCGCCTGCGGGGTAATCTCTTTTACAAATTCTTTACCTTTCCCCTTCCCGGCGGAAGTACGGCTGCTCTGCTGCCCCATCAAATTTCATCCTTTCCACGTAAGAATCTCACTGCCTCATTTTAGCATAGATCGATTTTTCAGCCAACAATCGGCCACCTCCTACGGCCACCCTGTTACCTGCCCCGACCTTTTGCTTAATCTAACAACCGACATTACCTATTCCAAAATGTTAAGGGACGGCGTAGGCGCCGTCCCCACCCATTTCTCAGATCAGGGCAACTTTCACGCTAAGCGTTCCTTTCGCCCACACCTTTCACCGCTAGCCTGGACCTTGTTAGCCCAGCTCATAAATCCATTCCCACCTTCCAACCTACCTCACCGGCATCCCCATGTAAATATCCGGCTTACCCAAGCCATTCGCATCAGGCATCACCCCGATAATCTCAAAACCGACCTTCTGATAGAAACCAAACGGATGCTCATGCAGGTTTTGGATATTTGTTAAGTGATCTAATACCCCCGGGAAAAGCTCCACCCCGCCCAGGCTGGTCATATTGGTCTCATCATCAGTGCCCAGCCAGATCGTCAGCCCCCCACGCTCTTTCACCTGCCGGGCCAGGTCTTCGACCAGCGCCCTGCCGATACCCTGGCGGCGAAACTGCTCTTTCACCACCAGCGGATGCAGCTCCCAAACATGGCCCTTATACTGCACCGCCGCACTGATCCAGCCCCACAGCTCACCGCCCGGCGTTACTGCCACCCGGCTGATCCGCCCCTCCCCCAAAGAGGCACGCACCTCTTCCATCGCGCTCTCCAGGTTAGGGTAGGATCCGGGCCAGCACTCATTAAATCCCTCGTAAAGTATCCGGGCCGCCTCTTTCAACCGCGCCTCATTTTCCGGAACCAAGCTACAGATGCGCAGCCCTGTTTTCTCTGTCGTTGAAAGCACAATTCATCCCCCCGTTAAACATAGCTACATTCATATCTTCCCTTCAGTTTTTCGAAATTAAACCCCGCTATACCCAACCTATTTTTAAAATTTTTAAAACAGATTTCATAAGCTCCCCGGCCAGCCCGGCCCCCCTCCGCACCGACCTTAGCTCCCTCTTGTTATCCTGCACAAAGCAAAGGCTCCCTTCAAGCAGGAATAAACAGTTTAAAACAGAAATTGAATAATCGAAGGTTAAAAACAAGATAACCAAGTTAAATACTCTCTCTTTTACGCCGAAGAGATTTGCCGGTATAACTTGGCTTTATTGAGATAGAGTAAACCTTCAACCAAAAACAGGTGAGGATGAGATTCAATGAACAAGGGCGGCTTTTCATGGAAAAGGGCTGTTGGAATTACAAAAGCAAAACAAAATATTTCACGTAAGACCGGTATCCCTTTAACAAAATCAGGCCGGCAAAGAAAAATAGGCCAGGCGATGACCGGCGGTGGCTGCTTAATGATTATTTCATCTGCCACTATTCTCTTAATTATCGTTGCGGCCATTTTCCTATAGATATAACAGGCACCATGCTGTCTGTGCTCCATTTACTTATCCCCGGCTCCCCGTCGGGGCAGATCTCCTATAGTAATAAGCTACTGTTTCCTCCGGTATAAATCCCTCTTGGATCAAACTATTTAATCGATTAACCTGTGATTAAATTTAATATCTTGAGGAGGCCCACATTTTGGTAAACGGCATCCAGGTCACCGGCAGCATGGTCCAGGCCTACACCGTCTGCCCCGATGAAGACAATGTCTATCTTGCCTTAGGCCGGCTGGTTGATCAGCAATCTTACGGGCGAGAGATTATCAGCGAGAAGGACTTTCAATATCAAAGCCGCCATTGATCGGAGTTAAAAAGGGCGGCGAAGAGTGGATTTACTAGGCCCAGGAGCATTTGTAAAATTCCTAGCATTCTGGCAAGATATTCAATAATATGATATAATTTTTGCAATAGTAATAAAACACTGCACTTATTTCATGTCGAAACTTGCCGCAGCCGGGTAGATGCCAGTGTCCAATACTGCACTGCGGAGGAGAAAGTACTTTGATTAACTCACAGAAGGACAAACCTGCCTCGATGATCGCCACCCTCGGCGTAG
>JAAZPQ010000108.1 GCA_012797175.1 Bacillota bacterium | reverse complement strand
TATCGGCGGCGTAAACCGCGTTGCGAATTGTCAGGTAGCCCCGGCTAGTCATAACCCTGCCGTTGCGGGCAATCCGGGTCGGTAAAACACAGTCGAACAGGTCGATTCCCAGCCTGCTGCCCTCAAGAAGCGCATCCGGCGAACCAACGCCCATCAGGTAACGCGGCTTCTCCGGCGGAAGTAGCGGGACGGTACTTCCGAGAGTTTCATACATCAGCTCTTTAGGTTCCCCCACGCTTAAGCCCCCGATCGCGTAACCGGGAAAATTAAGCGCCACCAGTTCTCCGGCAGACCTCTCTCTCAAATCCTGGTAAACACCTCCCTGGACAATCCCAAAAAGCGCCTGGTCCCGACGCAGGTGGCTCTTCAGGCAGCGCCGCGCCCATTGGCCGGTGCGCTCCACCGCTCGTTGAACCTCTTCATACGGTGACGGGTAGGGTGGACAGTGATCCAGGACCATGGCGATATCTGAACCGAGCAGGTTCTGGATCCGGATGACCCGCTCCGGGGTGAGGTAATGCGTGGATCCGTCGATATGCGAGGTAAATGTAACCCCATCATCTTCAACCTTACGCAAGCCGCCCAGGCTGAAGATCTGGAAACCGCCGCTGTCAGTGAGAATCCCGCCGGACCAATCCATCAGCTTATGCAACCCGCCGGCGCGGGCGATCACCTCCACTCCGGGACGCAGGTAGAGGTGGTAACTGTTTGCCAGGATCATCGCCGTATCCAGCCCGGTTAGCTCGGCCGTGGTCATCCCTTTAACCGTCCCTTGGGTCCCTACCGGCATAAAGGCTGGGGTATCGACAAGGCCATGCCTTGTATTTAGCCTCCCTAACCGGGCTCCTGTTTGGGAACAGCTCTTAATTAATTCATAAGAAATGGACATCCTTTCCACCTTGCTATAGCTTATCTTAACCAATTCTTGCTGTCAATTATACTTTTAACCCGCCGGAGAACTGCCGCGGGTGAGCCTGCCGCAGCCCCACGACCTGTTCACTCTCTTGGAGGGATCGTGTTAGTTATCGGGGCTATCTTCTGCTCACTAAACATTGCCAGGCCGGGCCGGGCGAACGAAGAATCTCTTTTTTACACCTGCCTAAAACCCGGCGTCGCCCATATTGACGGGCAAGCGGCCTGCCAGGATAGCAAATAGGCAAGGTGGAACCCAAATGTGCGGGCGCATAAAGTTGGCCTCTACAGAAGCAACATGCAGTCGCCGAAGCTGTAAAAGCGGTATTTTTCTTGCACGGCGGCACGGTAGGCCTCCATCACCGGGGTATGGCCGCCAAAGGCGCAGACCAGCATCAGCAGGGTAGAGCGCGGCAGGTGAAAGTTAGTCAGCAGGGCATCGACCGCCTTGAAGCGGTATCCGGGGTAAATGAAGAGATCGGTCCATCCCTCCTGCTCCTGCAAATAACCATCCGCGTTTGCTGCGGCTTCGAGAACACGGCAGGCGGTTGTGCCCACGGCGACAATCCGCCCCCCCTGCCTGCGGGCCGCATTGATCTGCCCGGCCGCCACGGCACCAAGACGGTAATACTCGCGGTGCATCTTATGCCTGCGGATATCTTCTTCCCGGACCGGTTGAAAAGTACCCGGCCCGATATGAAGGGTAACAAAGGTATAGCGGACCCCTTTTCTGCGCAGTTCTTCAAAAACAGCGGAGGTGAAATGAAAGCCAGCGGTCGGAGCAGCCGCCGAGCCGTCCTCGGCAGCGTAAATGGTCTGGTACTGCCCCGGATCTTTCAGCTCTTGCTTGATATAAGGGGGCAGGGGGATTTGCCCGATAAAGGGTAGCACCTGCTCCAGCGGTTCCGGCCCGGTAAAGCTAACCAGGCGCTGCCCGCGCCCGGCATAATCTTTAATCTCAGCCTTCAGCCCTCGCGCAAACCGGACCACGGCGCCGGGCTTAAGCTTGCGCCCCGGGCGGACCATGGCTATCCAATCCCCCCCGGCGAGGCGGTGCAGCAGCAGCAGCTCTGCCTCCCCGCCATCGGGGAGACGCCTTCCGAGCAGGCGGGCCGGGATGACCCTGGTATTGTTCATTACCAGAAGATCCCCCGGGTTAAGATAATCGGGGAAGCCGGTGAATAAGCACTGCCCGATAACTCCTTGATGCCGCCGCAACACCATCATCCGCGAACGATCTCTCTTGGCTACCGGTTCCTGGGCAATCAATTCCGGCGGTAGCTCATAGTCAAAATCACTTAGCCTTATTTTCTCCATCTGCACGCACCTGGTTGGTGAACTTCCGGCACCAAAATTCACTGATATTTTTATTTGAAAAAACGGCCGACCAGGTTAAACAAGAGGGTCAGAACAGCGCTTACCAGCAGCATGGTCGTGATCGGAAAGTAAAAGGTAAAATTTTCTTTTTGAACGATGATATCCCCTGGCAGCCGGCCCAGACCGAAGCGGTCAAAAAACAGTAACAGAAGCCCGGCGACGGCAATCAGGCCCCCGACTGCCAGCAAAATTTTTCCCAGAGAATCGGTCACCAGGCAAGCTCCTTTCACCTTCAGTATCCCCCATCGTTATCGCGGTACCGGGTAAATTGTAGCAGTTGAATAGAGATACCGGGCACCGGGGCGACATTTTTCACCAGAAGCGAAGCTGGGGATTCTCCTCGCCTTCAAGCTTTAGTAAGCGGTAAGCCTCCCTGGTCACGACCCGACCGCGAGGAGTCCTTTTTAACAGGCCCAGCTTCATCAGGTAAGGCTCGTAGACATCTTCAAGCGTTTCCGGCTCTTCGCTGATCGATGCGGCCAGGGTGTCCAGCCCCACCGGACCGCCCTCGTATTTTTCAATCATGGTCCGTAACAGGCGGCGGTCAATCTCGTCGAGGCCCAGCTCATCAAGCTGCAACATCTGCAGCGCCTCCCGGGCGGCCTCTTCTGAGACAATGTTATCCGCCTTGACCTGGGCATAGTCACGGACCCTCTTTAGCAGGCGGTTGGCGACGCGGGGAGTCCCCCGGGAGGCACCGGCGATAACCCGGGCCCCTTCCGGCTCAATGGCCACTTTTAAGATCTGCGCCGAGCGGGTGATAATCGAGATCAGCTCTTCGGGAGTGTAGAATTCGAGCCGGTCTACAATACCAAAACGATCGCGCAGCGGCGAGGTCAGCGCGCCGGCCCGCACGGTCGCCCCGATCAGGGTAAAAGGGGGCAGATCTAGCCGCAGCGAACGGGCCCCCGGGCCTTTACCGATGATAATGTCGAGGGCAAAATCTTCCATCGCCGGGTATAAGATCTCCTCTACCGTCCGGCTGAGGCGGTGGATCTCGTCAATGAAGAGCACATCACCGTAGCCGAGGTTGGTCAATATCGCCGCGAGATCGCCGGGCCGCTCGATGGCCGGGCCGGCGGTTACGCGGATATTAACCCCCATTTCCAAGGCGATGATATGCGCCAGCGTAGTCTTCCCCAGGCCCGGCGGACCGTAGAGAAGGACGTGATCAAGAGCTTCCTTCCGCTCCTGTGCCGCGGTGATATAGATACCCAGCTTCTCTTTTATCTTTTCCTGGCCGATAAATTCAGCCAATGAATGGGGACGCAGTCCAAATTCAAGTTGCTGATCATCATCCGAGCGCTGCCTGGATGAAACTATTCTCTCTTCCACCATGATCCTCCCTTACCGGCCCGTTCCCGGGCCACCGGCTACCAGGTTTAAGGCTTTCCTTAACAGCTCTTCGCCGGTAAGGTCGCCTTCGCCTAAAGCCATGGCCTTGTTCACCGCCGCGGCCGCCTCGGCGTTTGAATAGCCCAGCGCCTGGAGCGCCTCGATGATCTCCTGGTGCGGTGATTCCAACCCGGCCAGGGGCCGCTGCTCTGGCAAATAGAGGCTGGGCAACTTCTCTTTCAATTCAAAAATCAGCCGCTGGGCCATCTTCTTACCGACCCCCGGGGCCTGGCAAAGCACAGGGATATTTTCTTCTAAAACCGCGGCACAGAGTTGGGGCACCGTGAGGGTCCCCAGCAGGGATAGGCCGAGGCGCGGGCCAAAACCGGATACGCCGGTAATCAGGTTAAAGAGGTTACGCTCTTCGGCGGTACGGAAACCGATCAGGCGAAGATCGTCCTCCCGGAAAAGCAGCCTGGTGTAAAAGAGCACCTCGGTACCCACAAGCTGCTCCAACCCCTCCGGAGAGGCCGGTATTTCGAGGGATAAGCCCATCGAGCCCACTTCCAGGATCGCCTCCCCGGCAAAGACAGCGACCAGCTTTCCGCGGAGATATTCGATCACCCGGGCTTACCTCCTTCGACAGTTTCACGGTAACGGCGGTGCTGCAGATGGCAGATGGCAACCGCCAGGGCATCGGCCTCATCATCGACGGCCGGTCTTTGCGGCAATCTCAGTAACAGCTGCACCATATGCTGCACCTGCGATTTGTCAGCCCGGCCGTATCCGGCGACCGCCTGCTTCACCTGCAAGGGGGTGTATTCAAAAACAGCGAGCTCGTTTTTCGCCGCGGCAAGTATAATGGTCCCGCGGGCTTCGCCGACCTGCAAAGCGGTACGTACATTCTTGCAAAAAAAAAGTTTCTCTACGGCCATGAACTGAGGCCTATATTGAGCAATTAGCTCGCTCACGCGATTATAGATCTCTGCCAGGCGCAAAGAGCCCGGCATATCCTGCGTCGTGCGGATAGATCCCGATGCGAGCTGGTAATACCTGTTCTTTTTTTCTTCTACCAGGCCGTAACCGGTAAGGGCTAGCCCCGGATCAATCCCCAGGGTAATCATGAAATCACCATCAGTCTGCTATTCCTTAACCGATATACTATTCTTTAACCGGGATACCAAATCCTTTTCAGCTTATAAATGAGAAAACACCGGAAGCATTTAACCCGGTGTTTTTTCGTAAAATACGCGGCAATCTTTCTTTATCGGCAATCTTTCTTTAATTAAGTAGCAGTGATGAACGTTAGCTGGTGTACGCTTCTAAAATACTGTCGAGTTCATCGAGGGATTCAAAGATATCGCCTTTTTCCAGCTTCTCCCGCAGATCATCTCTCACTCTATACCCGGTTACTTTAATTAGTTTACCTCGCGGAGGTTTGCCCTGAAATACAGCAATGAGATCGTCTTCACCGTCGTTGTAGATACCCAGGTAGTAGCACTTTTCGCAGGCAGGACAGAAGTCGTCCAGGTACGTAAAGGTAAAATAGGACCCTTCGGATCCCACCCTCATATCGGCAACATACCAGCCGGCAGTATCCTTTAAATGAGACATGATGTTCTGAATGCTGGTGTCGCTCTCATGCAGCGCTACCGCCATCTCCACCAGGGCTGCCGGCGGTAAATCCAGCTCGGGGGGGATACTGTCCGGCTCGTAGACAGAGCTATGATCACAAAAACGGTAGAGATACTGGACCAGGTAAGGCTCGCGCTCCAGCGGCTCAGGAGCCGTCTCACCCTCTTGAACCGGTTGGCGATGCAGATACTCAACCAGGTTAATATCCCGGGTGTAAGAGATTAACAGAAGCAGCGGCCCCAGGCCTACGACAAGAAGCAAGATTACAAACCCTACCCGCAACAGCCGGCGGGTCCCTTTTTTCTTCTTTTTCTCCTGTTCTGCCAATAGGGCTCATCCTCTCAGGCACATAGTTAATGATAGCCCTATCCTGCCCTCGAACAGGATAATTTATACATTTAATATTCCTGCTTATTCCATTAAAGCGTCGGGAATTTCAAAATTGGCATATACGTTCTGGATATCGTCATTGTCTTCGAGAGCTTCCATCAGGTCAAGAATGCGCCTGACTTCATCCGGGTTGTCGATCTCCACCGTATTTTGCGGCAACATAGTCACTTCAGCACTCTCAAAGGCGATCTTCTCCTTCTGCAGATAGTCCTTCACCTCTTCAAAAAGTTCGGGCGAAGTAATGATGCTGTAAGTATCATCTTCCTCTTTGATATCTTCTGCACCCGCCTCCAGAGCGATCAGCATTAGATCGTCTTCACTGATCTTTAAGCCTTCTTTTTTAACAATAAAAAGACCTTTTCGTTCGAACATCCAGGCCACACAGCCCGATTCACCCAGGCTCCCGCCGTAGCGAGAGAAAAGATGCCTGACCTCGGCTACTGTGCGGTTGCGGTTGTCGGTGAGCGCCTCCAGCAGCACCGCTACTCCGCCGGGAGCATAGCCTTCGTAATTTACCTGGTCGTAGCTCTCCCCTTCCAGCCCCCCGGAACCTCTTTGAATCGCCCGTTGAATGTTATCATTGGGCATATTGTTCTCCCTGGCTTTCTGAACGGCTAAACGAAGACTAAAGTTTGTCTCAATATCATCGCCCCCCTCCCTGGCGGCGACAATAATCTCCCGGGCCAGCTTGGTAAATATCTTGCCCTTTTGCGCATCCACGCGCGCTTTACGGCGTTTGATATTCGCCCACTTCGAATGACCGGCCACTTTTGATTCCCCCTTTCTTTATCTTTTCCGGCGATTTTTCTACTGTGGATAGGATGTACTCACCAGCGTCTTGATCCCGCCGCGGGGATTGAAATTTCCGGTAACGGTCATCGAAAGCGGGTCGATCAGCGCAACCAGATCATCAAGAATTTGGTTAACCACATCTTCCTGGATAATCCCCACATGACGATAAGAATTCAGGTAGTACTTGAGCGACTTCAACTCGACACAGGTCTCACGCGGCACGTAGATAATCCGCAGCTCTCCGAAGTCGGGCAGACCTGTCCAGGGGCAGACGGAGGTAAACTCGGGAAAGATAATCTCCACCTCGGAGCGGCGTCCGGCGTAAGCAAAAGGAACCGTCTCCAGCACCTCTTTGTCCACCTGATCCGGTTTTTGCAGATTAAAACGCCTATCTTCATAATGCTTATCCTGCATCGGTAACCACACCTCCCTTATGCGCCCAGCGGACGGCCAGATAACAGAATGGAGTGTCAGCGAGCGCCAGGATTAGTTTAACCAGGTACTGACCGGCAATCATATTTACCAGTACCGCCCCCCCGACTGTCCCGGCAAAAGCAAGGGTGATAAAGATTATGCTATCCAGAAGCTGGCTGACCATGGTGGAAAGGTTATTGCGCAGCCAGAGATGTTTCCCCCCTGTGACCCGGCGCCAGAACAGAAAGGCCCAAACATCATGCAGCTGAGAGACCAGGTAAGCAATCATGCTTGCGGTAACAATACGGGGGACCGTCCCCAGGACGGCTTCGTAAGCCGCCTGGTGCTCCCAAAAAGGAGCCGGCGGGAGCACCCCGCCCAGGTATAAAAAGGCGGTCATAACCAGGTTCATAAGCAGGCCTAGCCAGACAATATCATTGGCCTCTTTTTTACCCCAGACTTCGCTGACGGTATCGGTAACTACGAAAGTAACCGGATAGGCAAAAACGGCGGCGGGTAGAACAAACCGCCCCAGTTCGAATAGCTTGGCGGCGATAATATTAGAAACCAGCAAACAGGTTATGAAAAGGGCTGTTAAAAACCGTAACTTTTTCTCCAACCAGCTCACCTCTTGTTTTTTTATAAAGCAGGGTGTCTGCGACCTGCTGATTACATTATAAGTTATCCCGGGCAAAGAGGAAAGGCTCCGCTCATCTTTATGAAATAGACATTACCCAACAGCGAGCATTAAAAGTCACCCTTACCTAGGTAAGGGTGACTTTTAATGAGGGTGGTAAAAGGAAAGAGGGTAGGTTATCCTAGAAAGAAATTTTAATTGACTAGCTGTCCCTCGCTATAGAGATATACTTTTTTTATTGCTGGTCTACCAAACGTCTCCTTTAAACTAAAAAAACACCGTCTTCCAATGTGGAATCGGTGAAATGAAGATAACGCATCGATACAACCTTCTTTCCACACTGGGAGGCATAACCGTTTCCGGTTATACCCTTCCGTCCACGGCTCATGGCCTCAGCTTTAGAAACCATGGATCGAAGGCCGATCGGGCACCGTCTCAGCCAGTTAAAAGATATTGCCGGCGCCGCAACCGCTGTATGAGTACTACTTTTGCACAATCATATAATAACGCGGGAACAAAATCAAGTATTTTTTAAATTTTACCTTTCTCCAGTAAGAAATCAAAAAAAGCTTGGGCCGCCCGGCTGAGAATCCTCCTGCGGCGACGGACCAGGTAGAGCTGGCGGGTCAGGTTTAGTTCAGCCAGGTGATAAACGCTGATCAGCCCGGCCCGGGCATAATCCTCGATGGAGTGTTTAGAGACCGGCGAAAGGCCGAGCCCGTAACGTACGCCTTGCTTTATGGCTTCCAGGCTGTCGACATGTATTATTCCGGCAAAATCAGACCATCCCAAACCCATCTTCAAAAGAGCCTCTTCAAAGAGATGACGGGTAGCCGATCCCTTTTCTCTAAGCAGGAGAGGATAGGAAAGACAGGAGACGAGCTCCACTACAGCCTGGCCTGCAGAGCCCGTTTCTATTACCTGTTGGTCCAATAAACCCGGCGGAGAGATCAGCACAAGTTCATCTTCAGCAAAAACAAAGCTCTCCACCCGCTCTTCCGTTACCTCTTCGCCGACAAAGCCCAGGTCAACGCTGTAATTTAGTACTTTTCCAAGAACTGCAGCCGAATCCATGATCGCCAGGTTCAGCGTCACCCCGGGGAAGCGCTCCCGGAAGCGGGCCAGCTGCGGGGGCAAGAGATAAATTCCCGGCACCGTGCTTGCCGCCACCCGGACCGCACCAGCCGGTTGCCGGGCGCCCGGCGCCAGCTCGGCCAACGCCTCTTCATGAAGATTAAGCATTTTCTGGGCGTAATCCATAAACAAGATGCCCTCCCGGGTTAAAGCCAGCTCACGTGGAGGCGAGCGATCAAAAAGGAGAGCGCCAAGTTCTTCCTCCAGCGCCTTGATCCGCGCGCTGACACTGGGCTGACTGATATACATCCGCTCGGCCGCCCGGGAAAAGCTTTTCAGCGCGGCTACGTTTAAAAATATTTTTAACTGTTGAAAATCCATCATCAGCCGCCTTTTTTTGTTTCTTACATTATAACTATATTTTAGACAGGCCGTCTACCGGTCATACTGAATTTAATTCTAGAACCTTTATTTCATCATTGCTATCAGTAATAGTAATCTCAAACACTTCTCTGATTATAAATTGCTATTTGTCAGAAAATTGGCCGGGGAATAGAATAAGGGTAGAATACCAGAATGGAGGAATTATTAATATGCGCAAAAAAATACCGATCATTGTTGCCGGGGCGGTTACCGGCCTCTGTGCCGTACTTTTGGTTTTATTCGGAAATCCATTGAACATGGGTTTCTGTATCGCCTGCTTTCTGCGAGATATTGCCGGGGGCCTTGGTTTGCACCGTGCCGCCATGGTCCAGTACCTCCGGCCAGAAATTGTCGGCCTTATTCTCGGTGCTTTTCTTACCGCGCTAACAGCTAAAGAATTTAAAGTAACCGGCGGTGCCGGCACGCCACTGCGCTTTCTCCTGGGGATGCTGATGATGGCCGGCGCGCTGGTCTTTCTCGGCTGCCCCCTGCGCATGATTCTGCGCCTGGCTGGTGGAGACTGGAACGCCCTGGTTGCTCTCCCGGGGTACGTGGCCGGAGTTTGGGCCGGTACCTTCTTCTTGAAAAAAGGTTATAGCCTTGGGCAGAGCCGGGCTCAACCTGTTCTGAACGGCTACCTGGGCTCGCTGATGGCAGTTTTTTTACTTATTCTATTGATCGCCGCGCCTGCCTTCGTCTTTTTCAGTACGGAGGGGCCGGGTTCACAACACGCTCCCCTGGTGGTGTCCCTGGGAGCCGGGCTGCTCGTGGGAGTGCTCGCCCAGCGGTCCCGCCTCTGCACCATGGGCGCATTCCGCGACCTGATCCTCTTTAAAGAAGGCCACCTCTTTTTCGGTGTCGCGGCCATCTTTATCGTGGCCCTGACCGGTAACCTGATCACCGGAAAATTCATCCCCGGTTTCGCCTCTCAACCGGTCGCCCACACTGACGCTATATGGAATTTTTTGGGGATGGGCGTCGTTGGATTGGCCGCTGTCCTCGCCGGAGGTTGCCCGCTACGGCAGCTTATCCTCACCGGGGAAGGCCAGGGAGATGCCCTGTTCACTGTTCTGGGAATGATTACCGGGGCGGCACTGATCCATAACTTCGGCCTGGCCGCAAGCCCGGACGGTGTCCCCGTGGCCGGTAAATGGTCGCTGCTCCTCTCCATAGTTATGTTAGTAATCATCGGCGCAGCAAATATCTACCGGCCCGGAACAGCTGAAAAAACAGCAGGTCCCTAAGCCTGGCAACTTATTTTTAAACCAGCCAGTAAAGATCTGCTAATCGTAAGCTAAGGGAGTTTCTAATGAACAACTACTGTTACCTGACCTTCCCGACAACCTATTTTGCTCTTCGCTCCGAGGCGGTACTGCAGGAGACACCTTTAGATTTCAAGCTGGTTCCGGTTCCTCGCAGTATCAGCTCCAGCTGCGGCACCGCCTTGCGCTGCTCCTGTGCCGACCTGGCTGTCATTAAGAGCACCCTCGAAAAATCGGGCATCGAAATAGACGCCAGTTTTGAGCTTGCGGAAAACAAACGGCCTCACCCGGTTTGGCGAAGGGGGAAAATAAAATCATGAGCGAGGGAAACCTGAATCTATACTTCGATAATGCCGCGACCAGCTGGCCGAAACCGGAGCCGGTTTACGGCGCCGCGGAGATTTGCCTGCGCCGTATGGGCGGCAACCCTGGAAGAACCGGTTCTACCCGGACTATCGACGCCGAACGCCTGGTTTACCGGGCCCGCGCCTGCTTGGCCCGGCTTTTTCACGCTACCGAGCCATCCCGGATTGTCTTTGCCCTCAATGCCACGGATGCCCTTAATATGGCCATCAAGGGGATAGTCAACCCGGGAGATCATCTCCTCTATACGGCCATGGAGCACAACTCGGTGCTACGCCCCCTGGGAGGATTGAGCAGGGCCGGGTTAATCAGCACCACGATGATCCCCTGCTCGGGGGATGGGGACCCCGATCTTTCTTTCATGAAGCGATCTTTCAAACCGCGCACCCGCCTGCTGATTGTTAACCACGCTTCCAATGTCTGCGGCTGCATCGCCCCGATTGAAGAGATGATCGAAATAGCCCACCGCCACGGCGCCCATGTTCTCATAGACGCAGCCCAGAGCGCCGGGGTTCTCCCGATAGATGTCCAAAGCTTGCCGGTAGATCTGCTGGCCTTCACCGGCCATAAGGGCCTCCTGGGGCCAGCCGGGACCGGGGGGCTCTATGTACGCCCCGGTCTTGATCTGAAGCCCTGGCGGGAAGGTGGCACCGGCAGCTACTCGGAAATGGATCAACAACCTCCCTCCATGCCCGAGCGTCTTGAAGCAGGAACTTTAAACAGCCCCGGCCTGGCCGGGTTGATCGAAGGAGTTAATTTTATTGAAAAAACCGGCCTGGAACAAATCCGGAACCACGAAATGAAGATTTATACCTACCTGAGGGCTAAGCTGGCCCAGATCCCCGGGATAAAGCTCTACGGTCCCGCAGAGCCATCCCGCTGTACCGCGGTGCTCTCCTTTACCATGGAAGATATTGATTGCGGGGAGCTCGGTTATATTTTAGAAAGTTCTTACGGGATTCTCTGCCGAACCGGTTTACACTGCGCCCCTTTGGCCCATCAGGCCCTGGGAACTTTTCCCCAGGGAACAGTTCGTTTGAGCCCCGGTTTTTTTACTCGAAAAGAAGATGTCGATTACCTCTGCGCAGCCCTGGAGGAGATCACTGCGCTGAGATCTTGTTAAATTACGTTAATTGATGAAGGAGGCAAATCAAGATGAGGGAAGTTGACAACCGCGGGTTGAACTGCCCGGAGCCGGTTCTCCGGACAAAAAAAGCTCTTTCTAAAAACCCGCAAGGGCTGATCTCTATTGTCGATCATGTAGCCGCCAGGGAAAACGTGATCCGGATGGCCCAAAAAGAGGGCTTTAGTACGCGTTGGGAAGAGAAAAAAGGCGCTTATTATGTCTATATCACTGCGGGGGAAGAGGTTCCGGCAGAAGAGCCAGCCCCGGTGCCATCTTCAACCTGCTGCGAAGATGTGGCGGATGAACAGGTTATCCTGATCGGGACAGACCAGTTTGGAGAGGGCAGCGAGGAGCTGGGCCGGCTGCTCATGCGAAACTACCTGCACACCTTAACCTCTCGCCTGGATTTTCCCCAAAAAATTATCTTCATCAACAGCGGGGTTAAACTTTGCGTGGAAGGTTCACCGGTAATCGAAGAGCTGGAGGCTCTTCAGAACAAAGGCACGGAGATATTTGTTTGCGGCACCTGCCTTGATTATTACCGGCTTGAAGAGAAGCTGGCGGCGGGAAATGTCTCCAATATGTATGAGATCACCGACCTGTTGGCTGAAGCAGAGCGGGTGCTCTCGTTATAGCGTTGTTTACGTGGGCGCAGCCTGGGCTGCGCCCACGTGCCGATGCTATAATTTACAATTATTGAAAATTGAACAGCGGATCCAGTTTGCCCGTGGTCAATAAATAATACGCCAGGAACATGTTCAAAGCGGTCAGGGCTAAACCGAGCCCGTTTAAGAAAACCCCAGCCCTGGCCAGATCCCGACGGGTAGAAGATAAGCCGGTAATCCCCATGGTCAGCCCGGCAATACCCAGGGGTAGACCCAGTAACGGGAAGATCCATCCCACCAGCATAATAATGCCGCAGATAATCGAGTTGTACGCCGATCTGTGCAAGTTCGGGGCAGAGCCGGGACTGTTCGGAACACCGTTCACGAAACCACCTCGTTCGTGGTAATTCTATCATAACTCCCTCTAACGAACAACGGGCCACGAGAACCTTTCTTACCAGCACCTAGATCCTGCTCCCCTTCGGCCTGTTCAGCAAACCCGGCCGGTCTGTCTAGGGCATAATTGGATTTGATACCCAACTTATAAATAATTTAAGTCCAGGCAGGACTATCACGGATCATGTAGAACAACAATACTGATAAATAAGATTACTGTAAGATTAGACTATTTTTTTCAGCTATTGGTAGCACGTAAAGCACCTATGGTGTTACCTGATTATTAATACTAATACTTTCCTTTACTTTACTTACAAGGCTCACCCCTTAATTGATGCTCTGGTGAGCAACATTAAACCAAAGCGAAGGAGTGAGCCCAGGAATTGACAGAGGTAGCGACGATTGTGGACATTATGCTATTCCGGTCGCACTATGCGCCGTTATCCAGCTGCGATCCGTACTCATCTCTTTTTTGCTACCAAAAGGAATTTAACTTCAACTGCACGAACTAAATCCATGAGGGACCACTGCCTCCCTCCAGGGGTATTCATTCCTTGCAGAATGTGAGGTTCCTCTACTACTTCTAGGAAGTAAATTCCTCCTACAAACCTACAGTAATTTTACGCTAACTTTACCCCGATCACCTACTGAAACTTTACACTACCCGAGAACAGAGCAGGAATTTCTAACTTTCAGGCGAAAAATACACTATTGCCTATTAGTCGGACGAAGGGTCAAAAATCATGCCAAAAAACAAACTTATCTACCTGCTCATGGTTCTGGTTGCTTTTATTTGGGGGGGCACCTTCAATGCGGCAGGCTTTGCCCTGACCGAATTCCATCCGTTGACAATCGCCCTGCTCCGCTTCGCCATTGCTACCGTCATTTTGTTGCTCATCGGCCACCGCGAGATATTCAGCACACCGGTTAATAAAAGCGACTGGCTCAATTTCTTTCTTCTCGGCTTCACCGGAATTTTCGCCTACAATGTTTTTTTCTTGTACGCCATGAAATATACTTCGGCGGTAAACGGCTCATTAATTACAGCCGTCAACCCCATCGTTACCGCCATTCTGGCAACCCTGTTGTTGAAAGAGAAGTTTACGACACGTCTCGCCGGAGGTGCCCTGCTCTCTTTTATCGGGGTCGTCCTGGTAACCAGCGCCGGTTCCTGGCAGACAATCCGTTCATTTAAATTTAACTTTGGCGATATCCTGATCCTCTGTTCCGTGATCAGCTGGTCGCTTTATGCCATTGTCGGCAAGACTGTCAGCACCAGTTTTTCACCGTTAATTACCACCTTTTACGGCTTTCTTACCGGCACCTTGATCCTGCTCCCCTTCGGCCTGTTCAGCAAACCCGGGCCGGCTGCAATTCCCAGCGCCGGCTGGCCGGCAATCGCCGCCGTCCTTTACCTGGCGCTAATCGGATCGGTTTTAGCTTTTTTCTGGTGGAACAAGGGCGTAGCCACCCTCGGGGCCAGCCGCTCCTCAATTTTCATTAACTTGATCCCGGTAGCCACGATCATTATCTCGTTCTTTTTTAACGAACCGATCACCCCGGTTCAGATAGCAGGCTGCGTCCTGGTCATCGGCGCGGTCGTGCTGGCCACCGGCCGCGAACCTGAAGCAGCTCTCCAAAGGAACGAGGGAGCAGGTTCCTTCTCCCATCTCCCCCGCCAGGAATAATCAATTGAGAAGCTGGCAAGAGTTAAGCAAAAGAGAACACGCCTGGCCGGTTAAAGCAAGTCCCAAGGATTACGATTGCCCCGAATCTTTTATTACCGCCGACGGCAAACCAGGTCCATTTTGCATTGTTCATTTCGCGCCTGATGGCACCGATGGCCGCAAAACGCGTATTTTTAATCTTTATGATCATATTTCCGCCAACCTCGCTCACGACAATGACAGATTCGCCGACCACAAATCCAAGCTCACCGTGGCGCCGCCGTAAATCGCCATATCCGTTAATCTTCTTGATATTGTTTTTTTCACCATTGCGGGCAATTGTTAAAGGTATCATGATCACCTCTCGCCTGTTTTTTCTTTAAGTTAGTTCTAACTAACCCGATACAAGATTAGCACCACCTAACCGTTTTGTCAATACCATGTTCATTTTTAACATCTCTTTAAAAATTGAACTTAAAGGTCGGCTATGCTAAACTATAGTTAGCCTTGAATAACTTGAACGAGGGATCGCAAAAATGAAAATAAGGGAATCGGCGGAAAATTATTTGGAGACCATTTTGATTCTAAGCCAGCGTAAAGGTTCCGTCCGCTCGATCGATATCGTAGACGAGCTTGAATTTAGCAAGCCCAGCGTCAGCGTAGCCATGAAAAAACTGCGCAAATCCGGACATATTCAGATGGATGCTGACGGTTACATTACCTTGACAGACAAGGGCCGCTCTATCGCTGAAACTATCTATGAACGTCACAGGTTGCTTTCCAATTGGCTTATCCAATTAGGTGTCAACCAGGAAAAGGCGGTCGAAGATGCCTGCCGCATTGAGCACGTCATTAGTGCAGAGAGTTTTGAAGCAATTAAAAAACACGTCTCGGAACATATTTAACTCTTCGACAAAGTACGGCCATAGCATCTTAATATAAATTTTATATCCAGCCTAGACTACATCAAACCATACCTGGCTTTACCGCTGATCCTGGCTGCCATCGCCGGGCTCTTTCTCACCATGCGCTATTCCACCCTGGAGGTCCTGGACGAACAATTTATTACCGTCGCCGGGCCAAGGAGCTGTCAAAAGGGCTCATTATTTTTCGTATCACCCTCTTCCTGGGCACCTTTATCGGAATTTCAACTAGTAATTCTCGGCTTTTAGCTCGTAATATGCCTGCGGATGTTTACAAGCCGGGCAGATTTGCGGAGCTGTTTTGCCGGTATGGATGTAACCGCAGTTGCGGCATTTCCAGGCTACTTCGCTGTCCTTCTCAAACACTTTACCTTCCTTTAGATTTTTCAGTAAAGCACGATAGCGCTGCTCATGCTGTTGTTCTACTCTGCCAATGGCCTCAAATATTTCGGCGATTTCATCAAAACCCTCTTCACGCGCCTCACCGGCAAAGCGCTTGTACATTTCGGTCCATTCGTAGTGTTCACCGTCAGCGGCAGCAGCCAGATTCTCTTCGGTAGTCCCAATACCATTAAGCAATTTGACCATCATCTTGGCATGTTCTTTTTCATTATCTGCTGTCTCTAGAAAGATAGCAGATATCTGTTCGTAGCCCTCTTTTTTAGCTTTGCTGGCGAAGTAGGTATAGTTGTTACGGGCCATCGACTCACCGGCAAAAGCCTCTTTTAAGTTTTTCTCGGTTTTAGTACCTTTTAATTTTTCCATTGGTATCCCCTTTCATTTAATTGATCTGCAAAGTAACCTGTATAACAGGCTAATTTATATTTTACCAGATCAAGACTAATATAACCAGATAAAAAGGTGACAGGAGAAACGTCCCCCTGTCACCCCTGTCACCTTAAAGGTTCTCCGGCGGTGACCTACTCTCCCGGGGGCTTTCGCCCCGAGTACCATCGGCGCTGGAGGGCTTAACGTCCGTGTTCGGGATGGGAACGGGTGTGGCCCCTCCGCCATTACCACCGGAAATTTTAGATGTCGGTTG